>CAZQOG010000032.1:0-10913 GCA_964594925.1 uncultured Desulfohalobiaceae bacterium | reverse complement strand
GAAGTCGGAAGTTCGAAGTCGGAAGTTCGAAGGAGAAGCAGGAAAGAAAAATCATTTTTCCCGCGAATCACGCGAATGGGCGCGAATGAAAGAAAGGGCGCGTAAAGTCGCCGGAGAAGGCTTTTTGCCTTTCCCTTCCAACTTCGAACTTCGAACTTCGAACCGGCGCGCGAAGCGCGCTATGTCCAGATCCACAGCACCACCGGGGCGAGCAGGAGGCGGTAGTAGGCAAAGGGCCGCAGGGTGACCCGCCCCAGGACCGCGATGAAGGTCTTGACCGCCAGGCCGGCCATGACAAAGGAGATCAGAAACCCGACAAAGAGCAGGGTAAAGTCCTGAATCTGGAACAGGGTCCAGGTCTTGAGAAGGTCATACCCGGTGGCCGCGAACATGATCGGGACCGCGGCGATAAAGGAGTACTCCGCGGCCAGCCGGCGGGGCAGGCCCAGGACCATGCCGCCCATGATGGTGGCTGCGGCACGGGAGAAGCCGGGCCACAGGGCCAGGCACTGGAAGCAGCCCACGCCCAGGGCGGTCAGGGGGGTGAGCTGGTCCAGGCTGCTGCAGCGCCTGGTTCGCGGCAGGGACTCCACCAGCAGGATGGCCAGTGCCCCCACCCCCAGGGCCAGGGCCACCGGCCTGGGGTGGAAGAGCTGGCTCTTGATGAAGCCGTGCAGCAGCAGCCCGGCAATCGAGGCGGGCAGGGTGGTCAGGAAGAGCAGGAAGAGACCCCGCCTCCCGGAAAAGCCGGAGCTTTTTCGAAGCGTTGCCAGGCCGGTGAAGCGACTTCGATAGAGCACCACAACCGCAAGGATGGCCCCGAGCTGGATGATGACCTCGAAGGCGTCGGCCTTGGGCCCGGTGAATCCCACCAGGTGTCCGGTGATGATCAGGTGGCCGGTGGAGGAGACGGGCAAAAACTCGGTGATGCCCTCAACGATTCCAAGCAGGATGGCGATCAGCAGTGCTGTCATGGTCTCCACCAGAGGCGACAGGGTTGCAGGGACGGACAATGGGAATTCGGCACTCCGGAGGTGCCTAGACCAAGGCCCTGCGAGTTGCAAGCCCTGGAGCGATGGTGTAGCTCAGGAAGCCGGGAAAGCGCGGGAATTCGAAGGCAGGTGGATGCTCGGTTGCCGCAGCTTCGCGTGACGCTCTGTCCGGGAAGGCAGCCTGGAAAGCGTGGCCTCCCTGCTTTTAATCGCAATGTCCGCAACAATCAGGGGAATAAAATGTCAACGATCATGCCGGAAGGCAAGCGTGTCCGGGATGCCGTGGCCTGGATCGAGGAGGAGCGGCGCAGCAATCCGAACCTGAGGGAGCTGGTGGACCAGGCGGGGTTGCGCTTCGACCTCAACCCCAAGGAGTACGAGTTTCTGAAGAAGTTCTTCCTCGAGCAGGAACAGGCAGGCTGAGGGTTCTCAACTGCGTTTCCCCCGCCTGAGCCGCCTGGTCACCAGGGAGATCTTCCGGGAACTCTTTTTTCTCTTTTTCCTCTGCCTGGGCGGTTTTCTTTCCCTGCTCATCGTGGGCAAGCTGCTGCGCATGCGCGACCTGTTCGTGGTTCAGGGGCTTTCCAGCCTGGATCTGCTGCAGCTCTTCGTCTACCTGAGCCCCTTTTTCCTGCTGCTGCTGCTGCCGGTGGCCTGCATGCTCTGTGTTTTCCTGACCTTCCTGCGCATGAGCACCGACCGGGAGATCATTGCGCTCAGGGCCAGCGGCATCAGCCTGTACAGGTTGCTGCCGGGACCGGTGCTGTTTCTTCTGGTCTGCACCGGAGCCAACCTGGTGATCGCCTTTCACGGGCTTTCCTGGGGCATGGACAACTTCCGCAGCACGGTGCTGGAGATGGCCAGGACCAAGTCCGAGCTGGTCCTGCAGCCCGGGGTCTTCAACCAGGATTTTCCCGGGCTGACCATCTACGCCCGGAATGTGGACAGGGCCAGGGGCTCGATCCAGGCGGTCATGGTCCAGGACACCTCCACCCCCGAGGTCACGGCCACCATTGTCGCTCCCGAGGGCAGGCTGGTCACGGACCAGGAAAAAGGGCGCATCCTCTTTTCGCTGCGTGACGGGCGCATCTACCGCCAGACAGGCGACGAAGCCGAGATCCTCAGCTTTTCCAGATACCGGCTGACCCTGGACCTGAGCCGCCTGGTGGAGGGGTTCGATCTCAGTGAGAAGCGGCCCCGGGAGATGTCCTGGGTCGAGCTCGGCCAACTGCAACGCGATCCCGACCTTGCGCAGGAACGGGGGGCGGATTTTGCCCGCACGGTTCAGATGGAACGGGTCAAGCGGGTGGTCCTTCCCGTGGCCTGCCTGGTTCTCGGTCTGTTCGCCATTCCCCTGGCCAGCATCTTTCAGGGCCTCAGGCAGCACTACGGGCTGATCCTGGCCATGGGCTGCTTCATGTTCTACTACTCGCTGCTGTCCGTAGGCTTGAACCTGGGCGAGGTGGGCACGGTGCCGCCGATCATCGGGCTGTGGGCCCCCAACCTGGTCTTTCTGCTCCTCACGGTCCTGCTGCTGCCCTATGCCGTGCGCCAGAAGAGCTTCAGCCTCATCGACAGGATCCGGCATGCCGCGGGCAGGTCCGGGCTGCGCAGCAAGGGAGGGCAGGCATGAACACCCTGCACCGCTACCTGCTCCGCAACCACCTGCTCTATGTCCTGTTGTGCCTGGGAGCCGTCCTGGGCATCTATCTGATGATCGATGTCTTCGACCGCATGGACGACTTCATCGCCTCGGGCCAGGGGCTGGGGACCATGGGCGAGTACTTCCTGACCAAGCTCCCTTCCATCCTGGCCCAGATACTGCCGGCGGTCTTCCTGCTCAGCCTGCTGATCCAGCTCGGGCTGATGCGCCGGGCCCGCGAGCTCACGGCGCTGGAGACCAGCGGGATCGCCTTCTACAGGCTCGGGGCCTTTTTCCTGGCCTGCGGGCTGGCCTGGTGCGTGCTGCAGCTGGTTTTCTCCCAGGTCCTGGGTGTGGCGGGGGAGGGGCGCAGCGAGGAGATCTGGGACTACCAGGTCCGCCAGCGGCAGGAGCACAGCGGCATGATCAGGAACGTGTGGTTCAAGGAGGACCTGCACGTGGTGCATCTCGACCTGGTCCTGCCCGGACGCGGTGAAGGAGGGGGCGTCACGGTCTACGTCATGGCGCCGTCGTTCGACAGGATCGAGAAGGTGATCACGGCGGAGGCGTTCAGCACAGAAGAGCAGGGCTGGGTGCTCAAGCAGGTGCGGGAGTTCGAGCCGCAGCGGTTCGTCACCAGGGAGACCGGACAGCTTCTGCTGCCACTTGAGCTCGACCCCGGTTCCTTCCTGGCCGTGGACCCGAGGGCCAAGCCGGAAAGCCTGCCGTTGTGGAAGCTGCGCTCGTTCATCAATCAGCTTGAGAGCGCCGGGTCCAATGTCGAGCGGCTGCTCACCGCCTACCACATGCGCTGGGCCTATGCCTTTTCCATCCCGGTCATGGTCCTCGTGGCCCTGGCCCTGACCAGCCTGATCGGCAGCATCTACCTCAAGGTCACGGCGGGCCTGGCCGTTACCTTTGCCTACTACGGGGTGTTCGTCATCGGCGGGAGCCTGGGGGAAAACAACGTTCTTTCGCCCTGGCTGGGCGCCTGGCTTGGAAATTTCGTGTTCGGCGGCGCTTCGTTGTTGCGGCTGGCCTGGGTCTTCCGACCCCGCGGTGCACGGACCAATGTGGCCGTGGTCACCTGAAGCACGCTTCAGGCAGCAAAGGAGGACTTTTTGAACAGGCTGCTAAGGGACAAAAATTATTGATAATTTGCCAATTTCTGGCAAACTGGTACAGGGTCAGGGGGCGGGGCGCGGCTCCTCGAGGGCGGTGGCGGCGATGAGCTCCCAGAGGCGTTCCCGATTCTGACCGGTTGTGGCCGAGACAGTGAGCGGGGCACGGTCGCGCCCCAGGATGTCCTGCCAGATGCGCTTTGCCCGGACACGTTGCTTCTGGTTGCATTTGTCGACCTTGGTCAGGACGGGCGCGATGGGCAGGCCCAGATTCTGCAGGTAGGCAAGCAGCTCGAGGTCCAGGGCCTGCGGGGACAGGCGGCAGTCCAGGAGCACGACCACTCCCTTGATCCATGGGTTGCTGGTGAAGTAGTCATGGACCAGTTTGCCCCATTTTTCCCGCTCGGCCTTGGAGCATCGGGCATAGCCGTACCCGGGCAGATCCACGAGGTAGAAGTCCCCGGGCTGGGCACGGTAGAAGTTGAGGCTGCGCGTCTTTCCGGGCGAAGCGCTGGTCTTGGCCAGCTTGCGTTGTCCGGCCAGGCAGTTGATGAGCGAGGACTTGCCCACGTTGGAACGACCGGCCATGGCGACCTGAGGGTGGTCGACCCTGGGGATCTGGTTCCTGGTGAAGGCTGTGGTCTCGAGTGTGAGCTGTATGTTCATGCTGGTGGAGCTTGACGTCTCTGCGACGGCTTGGGCAGAAGGTAAAAGGTATCGGTTGGAGAATCAACCTCAAACGAGGGAGTGAAGCCGTGAAAACCAGTTTCGTCCTTACTGCCATGGTACTGGCGCTGTGTGCCTGTCAATCCATGCGCCCCCAGGAGGTCGTCCCCGTCATAGAGCAGGTGAGCGCCCCCCCGGTGGTGATCGAGAAGTCCGCCCAGGTTTCCGTGGTGGTCAGCCCGGACCGGGTCGGACAGTCCCAGACCCCTGAGAAGGCACTGCTGGACAAGGGGCTTGATCAGGGGATGGCCAGGATCATCAACGACATCCTCAACGACAAACCCCTGGTGCATGTCTCCGACCACCAGCTGCAGGACAAGCCGCTCTCCCTGCTGGACACTGGTGAGCCCTTCGCAGCCCGGGAAGACCCGGTCACCTCCGATTTTGGAGCCGGCTTCGAGCTCACGGCCACACTCACACCGATTATCGGGCTGACGGGCATGGTGGTCGATCTGGACGACACCCGGGCCATTGCCGCCCAGAACGAGTACGTGACCATCCGGGTCGCCGAGCCCGCCTTTGCCGCTCAAGATGTCTTTTTCATGGTTGGCAAGGCCAAGATGCTCAACACGGGTTCCTACTATGAAATCATCGGGTCCGGTAAGATCATCTCCACCAGCGGTGACCTGGCCCAGAGCATTCTCATGGAAACGGTCCGGGAGATCGAGATCGGGGATCCGGTCTTTCTGCTCAATGTGCAGATGGATCCCGTGACGGTCGAGGAAGAGGAGGTGCCCTTGCAGATCGAGGAGGCAGACGAGGAGGAGTTCGTGGTGCAGCCCATGACCGAGCCCGAGGCTCCGGAAGAACCGGCCGAGACCAAGTAGATGGTCGCCTACAACATCCTGATCGTGAACGGCCCCAACCTCGGGGCCCTTGGGGAGCGGCAGCCGGACATCTACGGCTACCGCGGCATGGGCGAGCTGCAGGGCATGCTGCGGGGGCTCATGGGGGAAGAGGCGGACAGGGTGCGGCTCTCTTACTTCCAGTCCAACTCCGAGGGGGCCCTCATCGACCGCCTGACCCGGGCCCGGGACGAGGAGGTGCACGGGATTGTCTTCAACGCCGGGGCCTACACCCACACCAGCCTGGCCCTGGCCGACTGCCTGGCCTGGATCGGCATCCCCTGTGTTGAGGTCCACCTCAGCAATGTCTGGGCCCGGCAGGAAAACCTGCGGCACACGAGCACCATAGCCAGGCACTGCGTGGGGATTGTTGCCGGGTTCGGGCTTATGAGCTATGCACTGGGGGTTCTCGGCCTTGTTGAGCGTTTGAACCAGATCGGCGAGCTGGAGGAGTGATGCTTTCCACCAAGGAAATCCGCACGGGCTTGAAGATCGAGCTGGACGGGGTGCCGTACGAGGTGCTCGAGTTCCTGCACGTCAAGCCCGGCAAGGGCGGCGCCTTCGTGCGCACCAAGCTGCGCAACATCCTGTCCGGTTCGGTGGTGGACCACACCTTCCGTTCCGGGGAGAAGTTCAAGAAGCCCGACCTGGAAACCAGGAGCATGCAGTATCTCTACCGGGATGCGGATTTTCACGTGTTCATGGACATGACCTCGTACGAGCAGCTGCAGCTGACCAAGGCACAGGTCGGCAGCAAGGGCGACTACATCGTGGAAGGCCAGGAGGTGGATGCGCTCACCTACCAGGGTCAGGTCATCGACATCAATCTTCCGAGCTCGGTGGTCATGGAGGTCACCGAGACCGAGCCGGGCATGAAAGGGGACACTGTCAGCGGTGCCACCAAGCCCGCCACGCTGGAGAGCGGGGTGGTGGTCAACGTGCCCCTGTTCGTCAACCAGGGGGAGCGCATCAAGGTCGACACCCGAACCGGCGAGTACCAGGGCAGGGTGTAGTATGAAGATATGGCGTGAGGTGTGAGGCGCCTCACCTCCTGCTCCAGTGTATTTTCAAACCAACTCCAGGATTCCCCGAGGTGAGTATCACGGACGGCAACAAGCTGCTGCGCGAGTTCTGGGCCCTGGCCCTGTGCTTCCTTTCCGTCTTCTGCCTGCTCAGCCTGGTGACCTACTCACCCCTGGACCCCGGCTTCAATCAGCACGTCAGCCAGGGATACGCGGTCAAGAATCAAGCCGGGATCATCGGCGCCTACCTGGCCGGGCTGCTGGTGGATCTCTTCGGGGTGGGGTCGTATGCCTTTGCCGCTGCAGGGCTGTGGGCCGGTCTGAGCTGCTTTTTTCAGTGGCTGCGGCCGCGGTGGTGGCGCTGGGCCGGCTTCGGTCTGGGGCTTCTCTGCCTGATCTCCTTTGCCAGTCATCCCTGGGCCAGGGAGCACCTCGCGGTGGGGGAGATCTCCGGTGGCGGTTTTTCAGGGACACTCCTGTTCTCCACGGCCAACCGGTTTCTGCGCTTCAAGGGCGCCCTGCTGGTGTGGTCCTTCCTGGTCCTGCTCGCACTGCAGCTCAGCCTCGGCCTGTCATGGAACTCCCTTGGGAAGCGCTTGAAGAGCCGGCTGCGGGACGGGTGGTACAAGCACAAGGAGCGGGCTGACCGCAAGCGCCGGACTCGCAGGAAAAAAACCATCCAGAAGCAGTCCGCTGCCAAATCGGCTCCGGCACCAAATAGAAAGGCCGCAAAACCCTCTCCAGCCAAGGGCCGTCCTTCCGAGCCGCGGTCCACTGCCGCGGAGCAGGCCAAAACCAGGGACTACCCTGGTGTGGACCTGCTCACCCCTGTGGCCGAGGACCGGGCCAAGGCCTCTCCTTCATTGCTGGAGGAGCAGTCCAGAAGACTCCGGTCCTGCCTGGGCGACTTCGGCGTCCAGGGCGAGGTGGAGCGTGTCCAGCCCGGTCCGGTGGTGACCATGTTCGAGGTCAAGCCCGCCCCGGGGGTCAAGATCAGCCGCATCGCCGGCTTGAGCGACGACCTGGCCCTGGCCCTCAAGGCCTTGGCCGTGCGCATCGAGGCCCCCATACCCGGCAAGGACACCGTGGGCATCGAGATCCCCAACGAGCAGCGCCAGACCGTGTACCTGCGCGAGATCATCGCCTCGGACAACTTCAGCGCGGTCAAGGCCAGGCTGCCCCTGGCCCTGGGCAAGGACATCCAGGGCCAGCCCAGGGTGGAGGACCTGGCCCGCATGCCGCACCTGCTCGTGGCAGGCGCCACCGGGGCGGGCAAGAGCGTGTGCCTGAACGCCATCATCCTCAGCCTCTTGTTCAAGTCCGGGCCGGAGGAGCTCAAGCTGCTGGTCATCGACCCCAAGCGCATCGAGATGGCCGCTTATGCAGATTTGCCGCACCTGGTGCATCCCGTGGTCACAGAAGTGGGCGTGGCCAAGGCGGCCCTGGACTGGGCCGTGCACGAGATGGAGCAGCGCTACCAGGCTCTGGCCCAGCTGGGCGTCCGCCACATCGACGCCTACAACAAGAAGCTGGCGGGTTTCGGGGACAAGCGTCCCGAGGGGCTGGAGGAGCTGGCCCCGCTTCCCTACCTGGTGCTGATCATCGACGAGCTGGCAGACCTGATGCTCACCGCGGCCAAGGAGGTGGAGGTCAACATTGTCCGCCTGGCCCAGCTCTCCAGGGCGGCGGGAATCCATCTCATCCTGGCCACCCAGCGCCCTTCCGTGGACGTGGTCACCGGGTTGATCAAGGCCAACTTCCCCTCGCGCATTGCCTTCCAGGTCTCCTCCAGGCACGACTCCAGGACCATTCTGGACACGGTGGGCGCGGAGCACCTCCTGGGCCAGGGCGACATGCTCTACAAGCCGAGCGCCGGGAAGATCACCCGGATCCACGGCGCCCTGGCCGCGGACGAGGACATCAACGGGGTCATAGCATTCTGGAAGGCCAAGCAGCAGGCGCCGTCCTTCGAGATGGACTTTTTGCAGTGGAAGCAGGACAGCGAGCGCAGCGCCGCAGCCGAGAGCAATGGGAGCGACGTGCTCGACGACCCCAAGTACGCCGAGGCCGTGGACTTCGTTCAGGACCAGGGCCGGGCCTCCATCTCCATGATCCAGCGCCGCCTGCGCATCGGCTTCAACCGGGCCGCCAGGTTCATCGAGCAGATGGAGCGCGACGGCGTCATCGGCCCCCAGGAGGGCAGCAAGCCGCGGACGGTGCTTAAATAAGGATGAAGGCGGAAGGATGAAGGATGAGGCTGGTTGCGTGGTGGATTGGTTTCCTTCCGACTTCCGCCTTCGAACGTGGAGGCGCCAGCCTACAGCTTATACAGATCCTCCCCGGGGATGATCTTGAGCTTGTTCTTTTGCAGCACCTCGATGGCCTGGTCGGTGCGGTCGAAGCGGAAGATGAGCACGGCGTTCTTGCCGCTTTGCTGCACAAAGGCGTACATGTACTCCACATTGATCTGGTTGCTGCTCAGGATGTCCAGGATGTTGTGCAGCCCTCCGGGCTCATCCGTGACCTCCACCGCCACCACGTTGGTCCGCCCCACGGTGAAGCCGTTTTCCTTGAGCACCTTCTTGGCCTTCTCGTGATCGGTGAGAATCAGGCGCAGGATGCCGAAGTCCGAGGTGTCGGCCAGGGACAGTGCCCTGATGTTGATCCCGGCCTCGGCCAGGGTGCGGGTCACGTCGGCCAGACGGCCGGCCCTGTTCTCCAAAAAGACGGATATCTGTTCGACTTTCATGGTTTGCTCCCTGTTGGTTGTGAAGGGTCTTCATTTCTGAGGTCGAGAATACGCTTGGCCTTGCCTTCGGAACGGGCGATGGAGCGCGGCTCGACCAGCTTGACCCCGGCGGTGACGCCGAGAAACTCCTTGATGGTCTTCTGAATGCCCCGCTCCACCTTTTGCAGGTGCTTGACCTCGTCGGAGAAGAGCTTTTCGTCCACCTCGACCTGGACCTCGAGGGTGTCCATGACCCCATGCCGCCTGACAATGAGCTGGTAGTGGGGCGTGAGCCCCTCGGTCTCGATGAGGATGGCCTCGATCTGGGAGGGGAAGACGTTCACCCCGCGGATGATCAGCATGTCGTCGCTGCGGCCCATGATGCGGTGCATGCGCAGGTGGGTGCGGCCGCAGCTGCAGGGCACGGGGTCCAGGCGGGTGATGTCCCGCGTGCGGTAGCGCACCAGCGGCTGGGCCTCCTTGGTCAGGGTGGTGATGACCAGCTCACCGACCTCGCCCAGGGGAAGCCGCTCCAGTGTCTCGGGGTCGATGATCTCGGCCAGGAAGTGGTCCTCCCACAGGTGCAGGCCCTGCTGGGCAACGTCGCACTCCATGGCCACCCCCGGGCCCATGATCTCGGAGAGACCGTAGATGTCCAGGGCCTTGAGGTCCAGCCGGGACTCGATGTCGTGGCGCATCTCCTCGGTCCAGGGCTCGGCACCGAAGATGCCGATCCTGAGACTCAGCTCCTTGAAGCTGATGCCGGCGGCCTCTGCGGTATCGTAGAGGTGCAGGGCGTAGGAAGGGGTGCAGCAGATGACCGTGGCCCCGAAGTCCTTGAGCAGCATGACCTGGCGCTTGGTGCCCCCCCCGGAAATGGGCACGATGGTGGCCCCGAGCTGCTCGGCCCCGTAATGGGCCCCAAGCCCGCCCGTGAACAGGCCGTACCCGTAGGCGTTGTGCACGATGTCTTCCCGGGTGGCCCCGGCGGCCATGAAGGAACGGGCCATGAGCCTGGCCCAGTTGGAGACGTCACGCTTGGTGTAGCCGACCACAGTGGCCTTGCCCGTGGTTCCGGAAGAGGCATGGATGCGCACCACGTGCTCCTTGGGAACGGCGAAGAGCCCGAAGGGGTAGTTGTTGCGCAGGTCCTGCTTTTCGGTGAAAGGGAGGTGCTTGAGGTCGGCCAGGCTGGTGATGCCTTCGGGTTTGACACCGGCTTCCTGAAAGCTGTTCCTGTAAAAGGGAACATTGTGGTAGACCCGCTCTGCCAGGGACTTGAGCCGTTTGAGCTGCAAGAGCTCCAGCTCCTCCCTGGGCAAGGTCTCCAGGTCCACATCAAAGATCATGCCGTCTCTCCTTGGGGTTCTGGGTGCGTGAAGTCCGTTTATTCCGGATGGTCTGGACGCACACGGGCTTTGATCCGGAGGGTCATTGTCCATGCTTCACTGGAGTAGTGCCGAAAAAACAGGACCGCGGTCAAGTCCCCCCCGTCTTCGCCTTTGGCTTCGCCGTGGCATGGCCCGTCTTCGCCTGCGGCTTCGCCGTGGCATGGCCCGTCTTCGACTGAAGCTTCGCCGTGGCAGGTCCGGCTTTGGGATGGTGCTTGGGGGGAGTGGTAACGGCTTGAACCGGTTTGGGTCAAAAAGGGTTGGTTCTTCGACGTTTCCTCTGGAAATGCCAAAGATTATTTCACAATCAGTAGTTCTTATCTGGTAGGGGCGGTTGGCAACCGCCCTGCCTTTGGTCGGAACCTCGTGCCGGAACCAAGTCTCGGCACAAGAAAGGGCGCGTACCACGCGCCCCTACCAGAAGTAGGTTCTTCGACGGTATGTTG
>CAZQOG010000031.1:0-24569 GCA_964594925.1 uncultured Desulfohalobiaceae bacterium | reverse complement strand
CCGTTTTCGAACAGCCCGCGAACCTGCTCCGAGGCGTGCCTGATCCCGACCCGGCTCACCGCGTCCGAGCCGCCCCGCTGCTCGGCCTGCTCCAGCTCGGCCAGAAGTTCCCCGGGCAGGCTGGAGCCGCCCAGCTCGCTCATGCGCAGCACCCCCTTGAGGCTCATGACCGGAAGGACCCCGGGGATGATCGGCGCCGTGATCCCAATGGACCTGGCCCGGTCCACAAAGTCGAAGTAGAGGCGGTTGTCGAAGAACAGCTGGGAGATCACGAACTCACCGCCGAGGGCGAGCTTGTGCTTGAGGTGCTCGAGATCCCTTTCCGGGCTGACGGCTTCGACGTGGCCTTCCGGGTACCCGGCCACGCCGATGCCAAGCTCCGGATAGTGGCTTTTGATAAATGCCACCAGGTCGCAGGCGTGCTGAAACTCCTCACTGTCCGGGACAAAAGAGGTCTCCCCCTTTGGCGGGTCCCCCCGCAGTGCCAGGACATTGTCCACATTCGCAGCCGTGATCCTGTCCAGAAACCCGTGCAGGCTCTCCCTGCCGGCCCCGACACAGGTCAAGTGGGCCAGCGGCTCCAGGTCCAGGTCCTGCTTGAGCCGGGTCACGATCTCCAGGGTGTTCTCCTGGGTGCTGCCGCCCGCGCCGTAGGTCACGGAAACAAACAATGGGTCGAGCGCCTTGAGCCTTTCGGCCACGGCAAAGAACCCCGGCCAGGATTCCTTCTGCTTGGGGGGAAAGAACTCCAGGGAGACAAAAAACGAGCCGGGCACGATCAGGTCCTTGATACGCAAGGCTGCTCCAGGGGACAGAGGTCAGAAAAGACGGGACAGGGCCAAGGAACGAGCCCCAAGAGATATACAGTCAAACTGGATTTATCAACCGGCAGAATGGAGGGGGCGGGAGGGTGCAGCTGGAGCGACATCGTTATTATCCTGCTCGCAATCGTTCACTTTATTTGGAAAACCTTCGATTACGACTACGATTACGACAACGACAACGAATGAGTGCAGAGCATGACCACTGCCTGAAGGCCTTCACCACCCTGCACCGAACTGCTCAAGCCAGACCATGAGCCTGGAAGGGATGAGCCAAAAAATCTTGGTTTTTCGACGTTTCGTGTGGATTTATTGGAGGTCGAAAACCCCTATTCTGGTAGGGGCGCGTAGCGCGCGCCCTTTCTTCTGCCGCGGCCTGGTTCCGGCACGAAGATCCGGCCAAAGGCAGGGCGGATACCATCCGCCCCTACCAGATAGAAGCTGCTCGTTGGGAAAAATTCCTTGGCATTTCCACGCGAAACGTCGGAGAACCTGAATCTTCTTCCCGTCGTCGTTGTCGTTGTCGTAATCGTAATCGATCTTCTTGCTTGAAAACCATCCGATCATGACCTGGATCACGACCACCCGGAACGTGACGCGACGCGAGAATGCTGTTCCCTGCTCCCTTCACCCCGCCACAGTGCCGGCGATCTTGAAGATGGGCAGGTACATGCTGACCACCAGGCCGCCGACGATCACGCCCAGGAAGACGATCAGCACCGGTTCGATCAGGGAGGTCAGGGTGTTCACGGCCACGTCCACCTCGTCGTCGTAGAAATCCGCGATCTTGCCCAGCATGTTGTCCAGGGCGCCCGTGGACTCGCCAATGGAGATCATGTGGGTGACCATGGGCGGGAAGACGCCCGTGGCATCGAGGGGCTCGGCAATGGTCTGCCCCTCTGCGATGCTCTTGCGGGCCTCGATGACCCCGAGCTCGACCGTCTTGTTCCCCGAGGTCTTGGCCACGATGTCCAGGGCGTAGAGGATGGGCACGCCGCTCTGGACCATGGTGCTCAGGGTGCGGCTGAAGCGGGCCACGGCCACCTTCTTCAGCAGCGGGCCGAACAGGGGCAGGGACAGGACCCAGCGGTCGATCAGTGTTCTGCCCTTCTCCCATTTGTAGAAGAAACGCAATCCAATCAGGGAGGCGATGATCAGGACGATCAGCAGCATCAGGTTGCCCGTGACCCAGCGGCTGAGCCCGATGACCAGCTTGGTGGGCGTGGGCAGGGCACCGCCGAAGTCGGCGAAGAGCTGCTCAAAGGTCGGGATGACAAAGACCAGGATGATGGTGATGACCGCCACGGCCACAAAGGACACCACCGCGGGGTAGATCATGGCCCCCTTGACCTTGGCCTTCAGCTTGGCCGCCTTTTCGATGTACTCGGCCAGCCGGTTGAGGATGACGTCCAGCACGCCGCCGGTCTCGCCTGCGTTGACCATGTTGACGTACAGGTCGTCAAAGACCTGGGGGTGCTTTTTCAGGGCCTCGTACAAGGACGTGCCCGCCTCGATGTCGTTGCGCACGTTGAACAGCCGGCGCTGCAGCGGTTTGCTTTCCGTCTGGTCGCACATGACCTGCAGTGCCTGGAGGATGGGGACGCCGGCATTGATCATGGTGGCGAACTGCCGGCTGAAAACCACCATGTCCCTGGACTTGACCTTCCCCTCCAGGAAGGTGCCCTCCAGGATGTCCTTGGGCCTGGGCTTGACCTTGAGACTGGTGAACCCCCGCCGTTTGAGAGCGGATTCGGCCATTTCGATGGAAGGGGCGTCGAGGTTCCCCTTGACCCGTCTGCCGCTCCTGTTCCGTCCCTTGTAGACAAAAATTGGCATAGGCGTTCTCCGGTCTGTCTCGCCGTTTGGGAAGCAAAAGTCCCGCCAACTGGTGGTTCATACCCGCTCACGGGCCGGGCCACAACCGCCGTGGACCCCATGGGCATGTTTTCCCGGACTTTACATGCAAAATCCGTGGCTTTGGGCAAACACCCCCAAATCCGCGACCACCTCCCGGTCCGCTTCCAGGAAGGGCTTGCCAACCGCCTGGGCCGCAGTCATCCACGCAAGGGTCTGTCCCTCCCTGGGGCAAATGCACCCCGTGTAGGACCAGACGTGGAAAAAATGGAGATGGACCCGGATGTGCGCGTACGCCTTGCGTTTTTCCCGCCACAACTCAAAGGTCGACGGAACGATGCCCAGCTCCTCATCGAGCTCCCGGCGCAAGGCGTCTTCCAGGCCCTCCCCCGGGTGGACCTTGCCCCCGGGAAACTCCCACAGCCCGGACTGAACCTTGCCAGGCGGACGCTCCGCCGCCAGGAAGCGCGGACCATTCCAGATGATGGCCGCCACCACGGGAACCAGGGGCAAAGGGCTCACGCACCCGCCCCGGGATCGTGACCGGCCCCGCTCTCCAACCCCTTGATCTCCCGCTCCAGCTCGGCCAGACGCGCCAGGAGGACCTCGGAGCGCTCCTGCGCCGCTGCATAGGATTTGTTCAGCCTGGCCAGCTCGTCCGGATTTCCATAGGTTTCCGGAGAGGAGAGCTTCTGCTCCAGCCTGTCCTGATTTTCCAGGACCGACTCCAGCTCCTGCTCCATTTTCTCGTAGGCCTGCTTTTTGGGCTTGAGGGCCGCGTACAGCTGGTTGCGCTGCACGGCCTGAACCCGCTTGGCCTCCTTTGGCGTCATCCGGCTCTTTTGTCCCTGCTCCCGCCCGGCACCATCAGAACCCGGCGATGGTGCACCGGTCTCCCTGAGCTGTTGCTCGTAGTCCCAGAAGCTGCCCTCGAAGGGTTTGAGCCCCTGCCTTCCCAGCGTCCAGATCTGCCCCGGGACCTCGGAGAGCAGGTAGCGGTCGTGGGCCACCATCAGGATGGTCCCGCTGAAGTCCCGCAGGGACTCCACCAGGGCCTCCCTGCTTTCCAGGTCCAGGTGGTTGGTGGGCTCGTCCAGGATCAGGAAGTTGGCCCGGACCAGAAACAGGGTGGCCAGGATCAGGCGGCTCTTCTCCCCCCCGGACAGGGTGCCGGTCGGCCGGTCCCAGTACTCCTGGCCCAGCAGGAACCGCCCCAGCACGCTCATCAGCTCGTTGTCGGTGGTCCTGGGATCGCTCAGGCGCCTGGCCTCGGCAATGACATTCTGCCCCGGCTTGAGCACCTCGGTCTGGTGCTGGCTGAAGGAGCCGATGACCGTGTTCGGGCCGAGGCTGACACTCCCCCTTCCCGGTTGCAGCTTCCCGGTGATCAGCTTGAGCAGGGTCGACTTGCCGCACCCGTTGGGGCCCACCAGGCCGATCTTCTGGCCGTTGTAGACCTGGAAGTTGAGCGGCTCCCAGAGCCACTCCCCCTTTGCATAGGCCAGGTTCAGACCCACCGCACTCATGACGGTCTGGTTGCCCCGCCTGGGCTCGGGCCAGCTGAAGGACAGGGTCTTCAGCCTTTTGTCCGGGGCCAGCCCGCTCAGCTCCCGCTCGAGCCTGACCGCCTGCTTCTTCTGGCTCTGCGCCTGCCGGGCCTTGGTGGCCTTGGCCCGGAACCGCTCCACAAAGGCCATCTTGCGCTCGATCTCGTCGCTGAGGCGCCTGGCCTCGCGCCGGCGCTGCTCCTCGATCTCCTTCTGCCACTCCTGGTACTGGCTGAAGCTCCCCCTGCGCACCACGGGCCTCGATCCCCCCAGGGACAGGACGTGGGTGGAGACCCGGTCCAGGAAGACCCGGTCGTGGGCCACGAAGATGAGAATGCCCGGGTAGTCGACAAGATACCCCTCCAGCCACTCCACCGCTTCCAGGTCGAGGTGGTTGGTGGGCTCGTCCAGGAGCAGCAGCCCCTGGCCCATGAGCAGGACCCGGGCCAGCTTGGCCCGCTCGCGCCACCCGCCGGAAAGCTGGAGCAGGTTTTTTTGCCAGTCATCCTCACCAAACCCGAGCCCCGTGAGCACGGCCTTGGCCTTGTGCTCGGGGTTGTAGCCGTGGACCTGCTCCCAATGAGCCTGCCGCCGGGACAGCTCCTCGAGCCGGCCCTGGTCCTCCGCTGCCACGGCCTGCTCCCATTCCGCCCAGAAGTCGCTCCAGGAGGGCAGGACCTCCAGGACCCAGTCCAGCAACCCGTGCTCCAGATCCTCCAGGGAAAGCTCCTGGGTGGAGTACCCCACACCTGTCTCCCGGGGGTTCAGGCTTACCCGGCCGCTGTCGGGCTTGTCCCGGCCCGCGACCATCTTCAGGAAGGTCGACTTGCCCGTGCCGTTGGGACCGACCACGGCCAGACGCGACCCCCCGTCGAGCTCCAGGGAGAAGTCTTTGAACAGCTCCCGGTCCCCATAGGACTTGGTGATGGATTGGATGGAAACCCTCATGGTTCACCGGAACCGGGGCGCGTGAGCCCTGTCCTCACAGCAGCTCGGCCACTGCGTCGCCCATGGCCTCACACCCCACCAGCCGCATCCCCGGCTCCATGATGTCACCGGTGCGCAGGCCCGACTCCAGCACCCCGCTCACCGCCTGCTCGATGGCTGCGGCCTCCTCTTCCAGGGAAAAGGAGTAGCGCAGCATCATGGCCACGGAGAGGATGGTGGCCAGGGGGTTGGCCTTGTCCTGCCCGGCAATGTCCGGGGCCGACCCGTGGATGGGCTCGTACAGCCCGGGGTTGGCCCCTCCCAGGGAGGCCGAGGGCAGCATGCCGATGGAGCCGGTGATGATGGAGGCCTCGTCGGAAAGGATGTCGCCGAAGAGGTTGCCGGTCACGATGACGTCGAACTGGTTCGGGTCCCGGACCAGCTGCATGGCGGCATTGTCCACGTACATGTGGGTGAGCGCAACATCGGGGTAGTCGCTGGAAACTTCCACCACCACCTCCCGCCACAGCTGGGAGACGTCGAGCACATTGGCCTTGTCCACCGAGCAGACACGGCTGTCGCGCTTGCGTGCCGCCTCGAAGGCCACCCTGGCGATGCGCCTGACCTCCGACTCTGCGTAGCGCATGGTGTTGAAGGCCACCCGCTCGCCCCCCCTGAGCTCCTCGCCCCGCGGGGTGCCGAAGTAGACCCCCCCGGTGAGCTCGCGCACCACCAGGATGTCGATGCCCTGGGCCACGATCTCCGGCTTGAGGTAGCAGGCGTTCTTGAGCTGGGGGAACAGGGTGGCCGGCCGCAGGTTGGCGAACAGGCCGAGCTCCTTGCGGATACCCAGCAGCCCGCGTTCAGGGCGGATGGACTTCTCTATGGCGTCCCACTGGGGACCGCCCACGGCTCCCAGCAGGACCGCGTCCGATGACCTGCAGGCCGCCACTGTTTCCCCGGGCAGGGGGGAGCCCGTGGCCTCGATGGCCGCACCGCCGATCAGGGCCCGGGTTATGGTGAAACCGTGGCTGAAGCGGCGGGCCACCCTGTCCAGGACCTTTTCGGCCTGCTCCATGATCTCCGGCCCGATCCCGTCGCCGGGAAGGATGCAGATGTCGATGTTCATGCCGTGCCTCCCTGGGTCCTGGCGGCAAGCCGGTTTTTGACGTAGCCCACGAGCCCGCCCATGTTCAGGATGTTCTGCATGAACCCGGGCACGGGCTGACAGTTGATCTCGCTGCCCGTGGTCCTGTTCACGATCCGGCCTGCGGCCACGTCCACCTCCAGCTGGTGCCCGTCCTCGATCAGGTCGACGCTGTCGCCGATCTCGAGCAGGATGAGCCCCATGTTGAAGCCGTTGCGGTAGAAGATGCGTGCGAAGCTGTGGGCCACCACCACCGGGATGCCCGCCCCCTTGATGGCGATCGGTGCGTGCTCCCGGCTGGAACCGCACCCGAAGTTGGGCCCGGCCACCAGGATGTCCCCGGGGCTGACCCGGGTGACCCAGTCGGGCTCCAGGCCCGCCATGCAGTTTCTGCCGAGCTCCAGCTCGTCCGTGGTCACCAGAAACCTGGCCGGGATGATGGCGTCGGTGTCGATGTTGGCCCCGACCTTGTGGGCCATGCCTGTATATTTCATTCGGTTTCTCCTACTATTGGTTCTTCGAAGTTCCGTGTGTTTTTTGAGGTCCTTGCCCAAGGACTCCATTACCGGTTTGACGGGGTTCTTTGTAACGCATTGAAAAGACAGGATTTCGCCCTGTCGGGCGACCTACTTTCTTTGCTGGGCCCAAAGAAAGTAGGCAAAGAAAAGGCCTGGGCCGGCTACGGTCCTTTATCGCCAGCCCCTGCGGGTGGAATCGAAAAGGTTGGGTGCCTGACGGGCAAGATGTATTCATTAGTTGCAATGTACATAACCCCGACGATTCCACAAAGGCTTCCTTCGGGTCTGGCGGGACCGCAGCAAGGCCCAAAGGCAGAAGACCAAAAGACAAAAAGTCCAAAAAAATCATTCCCGCTCTTGGTCCCGGTTTTTGTAGGGGCACGTTGCACGTGCCCTTCTTCATTTGTCGGTTGCGATGCGTCTCTTGTGTCTTGCTTCCAGCTTCCACCTTCCACCTTCATTTTGCGTGAGGGTTTGCCCTTGGTGAAGCAACGCTGTCCTGCGGGGATTTTTCAACGGCCTGCCAATTTCCCGGGATGTATGATCTCCCCGGCCACCGCGGACGCGGCCGCCACTGCCGGGCCCGACAGGTAGACCTCGCTGTCCAGGCTGCCCATGCGGCCCTTGAAGTTGCGGTTGGTGGTGGCAATGGACCGCTCGCCCGCGGCCAGGATGCCCATGTGACCGCCCAGGCAGGGCCCGCAGGTGGGCGGCCCCACAATGCATCCGGAGTCCATGAACACCTCCATGAGCCCCTCCCTGAGCATCTGCTTCCAGATCGAGGGCGTGGCCGGCAGCACGATGCAGCGCACCCGCTTGTCCACCGCGCGCCCCTTCAGGATTGCGGCGGCCTCGCGCATGTCCTCGATGCGCCCGTTGGTGCAGGAGCCGATGACTGCCTGGTCGATGCGCAGGCCCGCCACCTCGTCCACGGGGCGCACGTTCTCTGGGAGGTGGGGGCAGGCCACCTGGGGTGCCATGCCGCTGACGTCGATGTCCACGGCCCGCTCGTACTCGGCCCCGCTGTCCGCTGCCAGGGCCTGGTCCCCGAACCTGCCAGCCTTGGCCGTGTACTCCAGGGTCTTGGCATCGACCGGAAACAACCCGACCTTTCCCCCGGCCTCGATGGCCATGTTGGCCATGGTCATGCGCCCCTCCACGCTGAGCGCCTCCACTGCCGGCCCGCAGAACTCCAGGGCCTTGTACAGTGCGCCGGCAACCCCGATGCGGCCGATGAGGTTGAGGATGTAGTCCTTGGCGCCCACGTGCTCGGGCGGCGTGCCCGTGATGGACACCCTGATGGTGGGGGGGACCTTGAACCAGGTCTCGCCCAGGGCCATGGCCGCCGCGATGTCCGTGGAGCCCATCCCGGTGGCGAATGCGCCCAGGCCTCCATAGGTGCAGGTGTGGCTGTCCGCCCCCACGACCACGTCGCTGGGGCCGACCAGCCCCAGCTCCGGCAGCAGGGCGTGCTCGACGCCCACCTCGCCGCCTTCGTAGTAGTGGGTGATCCCCAGCTGCCGGGCAAACTCCCGCACCACCTTGACCTGCTCGGCCGAGTCGATGTCCTTGTTGGGGGTGAAGTGGTCGCAGACCAGGGCCACCCGGTCCGCGTCAAAGACCCGGCCGGCGCCCATGCTTTGGAACGACTTGATGGCCAGCGGCGCGGTGATGTCATTGGCCAGCACCAGCGAGACCCGGCACTGCACGATCTGGCCGGCCTGGGTCACGGCCTCGTCCGTGTGGGCCTGCAGGATCTTCTGGGCTAAAGTGTGACGCATTCCCTGTCCTCCTGCTTTTTGGCCAGCCGGTTCAAGGCGTTCAGATAGGCCTTGGCGCTGGCCACGATGATGTCACCGTCCGACCCCCGGCCCACGGAGGTGCGGCCGCTTTCCTCGAGCTTCACGGTCACCTCGCCCTGGGCGTCCGTCCCCCCTGTGATGGCGCTGACCAGGTACTCCAGAAGGGTCGGCTTGAGGGAGATGATCTGGGAGATGGCGTTGAAGGCCGCGTCCACAGGCCCGACGCCAAAGGCCGAGAGCTTCTTCTCCCGCCCGTCCACCTCCATGACCACCACGGCCGTCGGGGGGACGCCCACATTGCCGCTCTGGACATGGATGTACTTGAGCCGGTACTTGTCCGGGATGCGGAAGACCTCCTCCAGCACCAGGGCTTCCACGTCCTCGTCGTAGATCTTCTTCTTCCTGTCCGCCAGCCGCTTGACCGCCTCGAACACCGTCTGGGCCTGCTCCTCCTCCAGGCGGTACCCGAGCTCCTCGAGCTTGCCCTTCAGGGCATGGCGGCCCGAATGCTTGCCCAGGACCATCTCCGTTCCGGAACGCCCGATGCTCTCCGGGGTCATGATCTCGTAGGTCTGCCTGTTCTTGAGCATGCCGTCCTGATGGATCCCCGACTCGTGGGCAAAGGCGTTGGCACCGGTGACGGCCTTGTAGGGGGGGATGGGCTGGCCGATGATGCGCGACAGGAGCCTGCAGGTGGGGAAGAGCTGCTCGGTCTTGATGTTCGTCTCCAGCCCGTAATAGGGAGGTCGCGTGCGCAGGGCCATGATGACCTCTTCCAGGGCGGCGTTGCCGGCCCGCTCCCCAATGCCGGAGACGGTCACCTCGGCCTGCCTGGCCCCGGCCTTGAGCGCGGCCAGGGTGTTGGCCACCCCGAGCCCCAGGTCGTTGTGACAGTGCACGCTGAAAACGGCCTTGTCGCTGTTGGGGACCTTTTCCAGCAAAAATCCGATCAGCTCGGCAAACTCTCCGGGCTGGGCATAGCCGACAGTGTCCGGGATATTGATGGTCGTGGCCCCCGCGGCAATGGCCAGCTCTGTGACCCTGGCCAGGAACTCCCAGTCGGAGCGTGAGGCGTCCTCGGCGGAAAACTCCACGTTCGGAGTGTAGGAAGCCGCCCGCTTCACAGCCTGCTGCGCCATCTCCAGGACCTGCTCCCTGTCCTTGTTCAGCTTGTAGCGCATGTGCAGGTCAGAGGTGGCCAGAAAGGTGTGGATGCGGGGGTTGGCCGCCCCCTTGACCGCCTCCCAGGCCCTGTCGATGTCCTTGGGCATGGCCCGGCACAACCCTGCCACCTGGCAGTTCTCGACCTTCTCGGCAATGCTTTTGACCGACTCGAAATCGCCCTGGCTGGCCGCGGGAAAACCCGCCTCGATAACGTCTACCCCCAGGCTCTCCAGCTGCCGGGCCAGACGTATCTTTTCCCTCAGGTTCATGGTCGCCCCGGGGGACTGCTCCCCGTCCCTGAGTGTGGTGTCGAAGATAATGACGCGTTCGGACATGGTGTCCTCCACTGTATGGATCACATGGTTTCGATCTGTACGGCAGCGCTCCCGCCTCTGCCAGCTGATGGACTTAATAAAAAGTCGCTGCGCCCGCAATGTGCGTTGTCTGCCGGCCCCCTTGGCCAAAGGAAAAAGAGTGTCGGGTTTATTGACGAGAGCTTCTGGGGGAAAGCCCCCGTAGGAAGCCTTTGCGCCGTAGGGGCAGGACGAGAAAGGTGTAGACCGGCCCGGAAATCATGTAGCCGAGAAAAAAGAAGAACCCGAGCAGCCTGGGCTCCGAGGCCACCAGCCCGAAGAGCATGATGGCCGCGGCAGTGGAGGTGAAGGGATGGGCCCTGACCATCTCCACATCTTTGAGGGACGCATAGCGCACCTTGCTGACCATCAGCAGGGAAAGCAGGTAGATGAGCAGCAGGCAGCCCTTGGACAGGATGGCCTGAGAAATGGGAAAGGACAAAACCGTGGTGAACAGGACCAGGGTGGCCAGGGTGCAGGCGGCAGCCGGGATGGGAAGGCCCACGAAAAAGCTCTTGGGGGCCATGGATGTCTGCACGTTGAACCGGGCCAGGCGCAGCGCCCCGCAGGCAATGAACAGGAAGGAGGCCGCAATGCCCAGCCGTCCGAACTGGTGGGTCTGCCACAGAAAGACCAGCAGGGCCGGGGAGACCCCAAAAGAGACCAGGTCGGCCAGCGAGTCGAACTGGACACCGAACTTGGAGCTGGAACGGGTCATGCGGGCCACTGCCCCGTCCATGCCGTCCAGGAAGCAGCTGGCCAGGATGGCCAGTGCTGCGTACCCGAACTTCCCGTCGATGGCCCAGACCATTCCCAGAAACCCTGAGAACAGACTGGCTGTCGTCAGGAGATTGGGCAGGATGTAAAACCCTTTGTGTCGTGGTCCGTTGGGGTATGATTCCATGCAGCGGTCTGGGCTCACAGCCTTTTCAAAGCCAGCAAAAGCCACCTGTCACCATGCCCGCCCCTTCCCTCCAAGCTCAGGAGAGCGCTTTGGACCGGGCCACGATGGTCTGGCCGGCAAGAACTTTTTCACCGACCGTAACCGTGGGAAAATAATCGTCCGGGAGGTAAAGGTCAACCCTGGAGCCGAACTTGATCAGGCCCAGCCGCTGCCCACGCTCCAGGCTGTCGCCTGTTTCGGCCCAGCTCACGATGCGCCGCGCCACCAGCCCGGCGATCTGGACCATTGTCCAGCAGTGCCCGTCCGGCTCCTCCAGGACCAGCACGTTGCGCTCGTTGTGCTCTGAAGCCTTGTCCAGCGAGGCGTTGAGGAACCTGCCGGGAAAGTAGCGCATGGCCGTCACCGTGGCACCCACCGGGCATCTGTTCACATGCACGTTGAAGACATTCATGAACACGCACACCCTCTGCCGGGGCAGTCCGGTCAGCGGGTCTGGATGCTCGTCCACCAGCACCACCTTGCCGTCGGCACCTGAAACGGCCACGCCGGGCTCCTGGGGCATGACGCGTTCCGGATCCCTGAAAAAGTTGAGGATCAGGGCGGTGAGCACCAGGGCAGCGAGAGCCAAAAGCCCGCTGCCGAGAAGGGCCAGGGTCAGGGTGGTCAGTCCGGCCAGGAAAATGTAGGGCAAACCTTCGGGACAGAGCCCGGTGGAAGGCTTTTTCATGGTTTCTCCTCTGCTCGGCTTTGGGCAACGGCCGGCTTCCTCCCCCCGGTAAAACCCCTGCCCCCGTGGATGGTCTCGAGAATCCGGTTCCGGCCCATGGAGAGCATGCGTCCCATGGCCGCCGGACCCAACATCTTCATGCCAAGCAGCAACAGACCGCGCGTCTTCCGGGCCCAGTACAGATCCGGCAGCAGGTGGGCGGCAACTGCCTTGACATACGCGCTGTGGCTGGGGACGCTGGCCTGACAGAGGCTGTTGGCTGCAAGCTCGGCACTGCGCAGGGCATAGAAGATGCCCTCTCCGAGAAGGGGGTCGGCAAAGCCCGCGGCGTCGCCTACAAGAAAGGCGCGCTTGCAGACCGGGACGCTCAGGTAGTTGCCATACGGCAGGGGGTACCCCCTGATCCGTTCCTTCCCGGAGTAGCCCGTGGTTTCCAAAAACTCCCTGAACAGCTGGGCGATGCTCTTCCCTCCCCTGCCGCCGGGAAGGGCGCACATCCCGGCCACGACCCGGTCACCTACCGGAAACGTCCAGGCATAGCCCTGATCCACGATACCGAAATGCACACCGAGACGGGCGTCGAGCCGGGAAAAATCACCTGGGCGGCCAACGATCTCAACCGATGCCGCCAGCCCCTTGCGCCACTGCTTCCTGGACAGGGCCTGTGGGGGAAAGCAGCGCCTGACCCTGCTGTTGACCCCGTCCGCACCGATGACCACTGATGCGCGGTGCGAAGCGCCGGAGGCGGTGCGGATCTCGCAGAGCACGGGATCAACAGCAACAACGGTCTCTTCCGTCTCGACCCGCGCCCCTGACTTCCGGGCGTGGTCCAGCAACCGTGCGTCCAGCAGACTGCGCTCGACAAAGTCGAAACGCAGGCGGGACTCCCCGGAAAACACCGGGCGGTTGCAGAAGGTCATCCTGTACCTGCTGCCGTGACCGAGCAGGATGCCGCCTGCGGTCAGGGTGGCCGGGGTTTCCGAAAAAATTCGCTCCAGGGCCTGACGGGTCTTCTCGGTCAACAGCCCGGCGCAGAGCTTCTCACGGGGGGGGAGCTGCCTCTCCAGGAGCAGGACCCGAGCCCCTGAACGGGACAGGAGGCTGGCCGCGGCGGAACCCGCCGGCCCCCCTCCCACCACGATGACGTCGTGTCGTCCTTGCTGGTGCATGCCTCTCTCTTTTTCAGGCCCGGCGCCCGTACTGCTTTTGCCACTCGTCCAGGAACAGGATGGCCGTCTCCAGCCTGGACAGGCGTCCCTGCCGGCTGCGCACCGCCCAGACCAGGTCCTTGAAGGCTACACTAGCGGGCAGGCCAAGCCTGTCAAGGAGCCCGGACAGCTCCTGGTGCAGATCCGGGGGAAGGTCCGGCCAGTCGCCATCGCTGCCGCGTTCCCGGGGCCAGCCTGGCAGCCGCCGGGCAGTGAACTCGATCAGGGAGTGCATCCTCCGGTCGTAGGTGTGCTCCTGCAGAACCCTTTCCCGGGCCCGGGTGCTGCAATCCTTCCGCTCCTCCGGGCGGGGAAGGTAATAGTCGATCAGGTCGGTGAGCTGGTCCACGTCTTCAAACACCCCCAGCTGGTCGTCCTCGAAAAGCTCACCCAGCAGGGTCCGGCGGTCAACCAGCTGGAATGCGCCGCAGGCTGACAGCTCGAAGGTCCTGGGGTTGACGAAGTCCCCTGCAACCACCTGCCCGTTTCGGGCCAGGCTGGAGTGCAGGTTGAGGTTGATGCTGGAGGCATTGAAAATCTTGACCGCCTCCTCCGGTTCGATGCGGGCGCCCCCCCGTTGCAGACGTCCGGCAAGGGTCAGCTCACCGTCCCAGTCGCTGCCCCAGATCTTGAGATCGTACTGCATGAGGCGGGCAAACACCCTGCGCCGGTTGGGGTAGCCCGCACCGACAAAGGACAGATCCGATCCATACTGCCTGCGTTCCAGAGGGGTCAGCCCCACGGGCCTGTGGAACTCCGGGTCGGCGGCCAGGGGCAGATAGAGGGCGTTGTCCACACCCACCTCCCTGAGCAGCCCCAGGAAAGGCTCCTTCTGGATCACCGCAAAGATGTCGTACAGGGGGGCATAGGCCCTCCAGTAGGTGAAGACGGCGTGGTCCTCCACAAACCACATGGCCGTGACCACCTTGTCCCTGGACAACTGGTGCAGCGCCCGCCGGGAAAGCGGTGCCTGGGCCAGGGCCAGCACCATGTCCGGCTCGAAGGACTCCACCTTGGCCAGCACGGCCTCTGATGTCAGCTGCAGAAAGCTGTTCTCCAGCTGCTCCAGCCGCCTGCTGCTCACCTTCAGGCCCTTCAGGGCCGTAAAGGCGGCATGAAACCCCGGGGCCTCGAAGACCTCCACGGTGTGGCCAAGGGAGTGCAGCGCCCGGGCGGCATACCTGCCCACCGGCAGGGACCCCCCGTACAGGGGCAGCACCACGAGCACCCTGAGAGATTTTTCAGCTGCAAGGTTCACCACAGATCACCTCCACGCGATCCGAGCATCCAGTCCCGCTCCCGATAGAGACGGTCGGAGGCATCCCCGCCCCTGACGGCGGCATCCCCCAGCAGATACCTGGACACGGCCTTCCTGAGCAAGTCCCGGTCGGCCCGGGCCGGATCGCACCCCTCGATAACCCGGTAATCCACGCCCAGCAGGTCGAGGCAACTCTGCAGAAGCACCAGTCCATCGGGAATCTCGCCCTTGCCGGTGGAAAGTCTGCGCAGGACTCCGGTCCCGGCAAATGGTTCCCGACAGGCCAGGTCCCGTGCGCAGGTACCCCCCTCCAGGCACGGTGCGCAGTCCACAACCGACTGCCACACCCGGTGCCCTGCGCCGTAAGGGCCTGTTTCAAAGCACCAGGCCGAGGCCGTGAACAAGGCCTCCACCGGCACGCCCAGATGGGCCGCCAGGTGCATGGTGCCCGTGTCCGGGGTGAGCAGCAGATCCAGGCCCGCCAGGGCCTCGGGAAGGTCGGAAAGCGCGGTCCTGCCGGTGAGATCGATGACCTGGCCGGAGAACGCCGGTGGCAGGTGTCTGCAAAATTTTCCAGCGGCTCCGCTGTCGTCTGCCGTGCCAAAGAGGGTCACCGAGGCGCAGTCCACCCTGCGGGCCATAGCAACGGCCAGGGAGGCCATGGTCCGGGCTGGGAGCGTCCGGCGTGGGTTGCGCCCGGACAAGACCACCCCGATCCCCCTGCCGCCAGGCAGGGCCGTAGGGTTGACTGTCTCGGGAGGGGCCATATCAGGTGCGTACCCGGCCCAGAAATCCATGAGGTTGATCCCCGCCCTGCGCCTGAACCGGGTCCATCTGACGGCCATGGACGCCCAGGGATGCCCCACGGGTTGGCCTGAGCGCCAGGCATACCCCCGGACCCGTTCGGGGTCGAAGCAGGAAGCCAGGGCAAAGCTCATGCCGGAGTAGTTGAGGTTGAAAACAGAATCAAACGAGGCCGTTCCCACACGCTCCAGAGCTTGACAGGCGCTTGCAAGACACTCGGCGGGAGAAACCCCGCCCCCCCCGGCGTGAGCGGTTATCCCGTGGACCGTGCAGCCCGGGTAGACGCGTCGGGTCAACTCCTTCAGGCCCTGGTCCACCAGGATGTGGACCTCCTCCCCCTGCTGCCTGGCCAGGGAGGCGACCAGGCGCTTGGTCTGGAGAATGTCCCCGAAACGGGCCAGCTGGATGACGAGATGGCGAGCCATGTGGAGTTTGATTTCGGTACAGGATCAGAGAGGTTGGCCCGCTCCCGGGTGGACGGTCGGGCTGTCAGAGATCTACAGCAATCCCGGTGGCCGGGCAAGACGCGTTTTACAGACCAGCCGGGGATCTGATAGAGGCTCTGCTCATGCGCCACTACCCAGTCTATCTGGATCTCAGGGACAAGTCCTGCCTGGTGGTGGGGGCCGGGCGTGTGGGTGTGCGTAAAATTTCCACCCTGCTCGGATGCGGGGTCAAAAGGCTCCTGGCGGTCGATCCGGGGGCACCGTCCCAGAGCCTGGCAGCTCTGCTCGATCACCCCGCGCTGACCCACGAGCGAAGGGCCTTCAAACCTGACGACCTGAAGGGCATGTTCCTGGTCATTGCCAGCACGGACAATGCCGACCTGAACCGCTCCATCAGCCGTCTGTGCCAGGAACGCAACATCATGTGCAACATCGTGGACCAGCCGGAGCTGTGCAACTGCATCCTTCCCGCCGTGCTGACCCGGGGCGACCTGGCCATAGCAGTCTCCACCGGGGGCACGAGCCCGGCCCTGGCCAAAAAGATCCGCCAGCGCCTCTCCCGCGCCTTTGGCCAGGAGTATGCGGACTTTTTGGACCTGATGGGCAGGCTGCGCCCGCTGGTCATCGGCCTGGGCCGCGGTGCGGATGTCAACGCGGACATCTTCCGCTCCCTGACCGACGACGCAATCCTCCAGGCCGTGAAGGATCGCGACACAGACAGGCTCGCCTCGCTGCTGCGGCAGCGGCTGCCCCGGGACCTCCACCCCAAGCTCGGAGCCCTTTGCGATGACCTACCTCACCCTGCTTGAACTGGGCGTCGTCCTGCTCTACCTGCTGGGCGTGATCCTGTTCCTGGCCGGCATGCTCGGGCAAAACCGGACCCTGGAAAAATTCTCTTTGGCCATCACGGTCCTGGGCTTTGTCCTGCAAAGTGCCGACATCGGGATCCAGGCCCTTGGCTTTGGAGAGCTGGCCCTGCTCCAGGGGAGATTCTACTTCAACCTCCTGGCCTGGACCCTGATGCTCATCTACCTGGTGCTGTGGTGGAAGATGCAGCTGCAGCTGCTGGCCCTGATCGCCGCACCCCTGGCCCTGATCTTCTATGCCTCGTCCATCGCCCTGAACACCCAGCAGATTTCCGTGCCCGAACAGCTCAGCGGGCTGTGGTTCAGCCTGCACATCGGGACCCTGTTTCTGAGCTTCAGCCTCATGGCCATGGCCTTTGGGGCGGGGGCCGCCTATCTCTACATCGAACGCAAGATCAAGACCAAGACCCGGCTCGAAGGCTTCCAGCGCGACCTGCCCTCCCTGACCACCTTTGACAGGGTCAACCACTGGGCCGTGAGCATCGGATTCCCCCTGTTCACCCTGGGCCTCCTGGCGGGCTTCCTGTGGGCCAGGTTCACCTGGGGGCACCTCTTCTCCTGGGATCCGAAGGAGGTCGCCACCCTGTTCATCTGGATCCTGTACGGCTTTCTCTTCCACCAGCGCATGGTCCTGGGGTGGAAAGGGCGCAAGCCGGCGCGTCTGGCCATCTGGGTTTTCACCCTGACCGTCATCTCCCTGGTCGGGGTCAACTTCTTACTCCCCAGCCATCACAGCTTTCAATAACCCCATGCACCAGGACATCTATCTTGTCGGCCTGAACCACAAGACCGCCCCTGTGGAGGTCCGGGAAAAGTTCGCCCTCTCCGGGATCAGTCCCGAACGGTTCGGGCTTTTGGACAGGGAGCCAGGCATCCGGGAGTGGATGGTCCTGTCCACCTGCAACCGGGTCGAGTTCCTGGTGGTCGGGGAGCCCTCCCGGGAGATTCTGGACACGATCGTGCGCTGTTGGGCTGAAATCTGCGCACAAGACCCCCGTGGGCTCGTGGACCACATTTACGCCCACCAGGGGCTGGCGGCCGTGGACCACCTGTTTACCGTGGCGGCCAGCCTGGACTCCATGATCGTGGGAGAGCCACAGATCCTCGGGCAGCTCAAGGAGGCCTACCGCCACTCCCTGGAGCGGGGCACGGCCAAGGTCATTGTCAACCGCCTGCTGCACAAGTCGTTCTCCGTGGCCAAGCGGGTGCGCACCGAGACCCGCATCTCCAACAGCGCCGTCTCGGTCAGCTATGCCGCGGTGCAGCTGGCCAGGCACATTTTCGGGGATCTGACCGGCAAAACGGTCATGCTGGTGGGGGCCGGAGAAATGGCCGAGCTCGCCGCCACCCACCTCCTGGCCGCAGGCGTCGAAAACATGCTCGTGGCCAACCGCACCCTCAGCAGGGCCCAGGAGCTGGCCGGCAGGTTCACGGCGGAAGCCGTGCCCTTTTCCGAACTCTTTGGCCGCCTTGCAGAAGCAGACATCGTGATCAGCTCCACCGGTGCCTCCCAGACCGTGGTCCATGCCCGGGACGTGGGCAAGGTCATGAAACAGCGCAAGCACCGGCCCATGTTCTTCATCGACATTGCCGTGCCCCGTGACATTGATCCCGATGCCAACAGCCTGGACAACGTCTACCTTTACGACATCGACGATCTCAGGGAAGTGGTGGAGGAAAACCTGGCCCAGCGCCAGGAAGAGGCTGCCAGGGCCCGGCTCATCGTCGGGGAAGAGGTCCAGCGCTTCAATGTCTGGCTCAGGTCGCTTGAGCTCAAGCCGACCATTGTGGACCTGCTCGACCGGGGGGAGCAGATCGCTGAATCCGAGGTCAGGAAGACCCTGAAGAATATCGGGCCGGACGTTCCCGATCACGTGACCAGGGCCGTGGAGACCATGGCTTTGTCTCTGGTCAAAAAGCTCTACCACGAGCCCATCTCCTTTCTGAAGCGCCGCTCTGAGGAGGAAGAGCCGTCTCGCCGGTTCATCTCCCTGACGCGCCGCATGTTCAATCTCGATCGGGACGTGGTCCCGGAAGACGCCCACCAGCGACGGAAAGACAAGGAAAACGACTAGACCACCAGCAGGCAGACCATGCGCTCCTACGCTATTGACGAGCTCGACCCCGAAGATGTCCGGCGCTTCAAGTCCTCTCTGGACCGGCTGGGTCTTGCCGGCCCCATCGAAGACATTTACTGGCTCATGCTCCCCGAGGAGCTGTTCACCCCGGAGCAGAGGGAGCACGCACCCGAGTGCGGGCCCTACTTCCTGTCCCTGGAGACGGGGGACACCTGGCTCAAGCTTGAGCTGCTGGTCCGGTGCCGGAACAGGATCCGGTGCCAGTGCATCAAGTACGCGACTCCAAAGCAACGGAACCACGCCATTGACCGGCTCGACGAGCTGCTGCGCAACAGGGACATTCCAGTCTGATTGCCGGCGTGGTTTTTGAACGGACGACAAAGCCTTCTCCGACACGTCCCGGCCGGGAATTGACTTTTGCAGCTTCCCTGGCACACACAGGCTGATGCACTTCCCGCGACGCATACAGGACCTTTCGCCCAAGGATGCCCGTTTCTGCCTGGGCATCGAACGCTTTCTCTGCCATGAGGTCGGCTTCGAGCCAAAGGGGCGGCACCTGCTGCTCGCCCTGTCCGGGGGACCCGACTCCACCGCCCTGGTTTTCGTGATCCGGGCCCTTGCCGCCAGGTGGGAAGCCAGGCTCTCTGCGGCCCACCTCGACCATGCGCTGCGCCCTGGTTCCGGACGCGAGGCCGCCCGGGTTGCGGACCTGTGCGCCGGGCTCGATCTGCCGCTGGAAACAGGCAGGATCGAGGTCCGGGCCTGGGCCGAAGCCCAAGGGAAGGGTATGGAGGAGGCCGCCAGAATCCTGCGCTACGAGTTTCTGGAGCAGGCCAGGACAGCTGCCGGGGCGGACATGATCCTGACCGGGCACCACCTGAACGACCTGGCCGAGGACGTGCTCCTGCGCCTGCTCAGGGGGACGGGGTGGCCCGGGCTCTCCGGCATGGAGGCCCTGGACCACGGGCGCTGCCTGCTCCGCCCCCTCTTGCTCACCCCCAGGAATCGGTTGACCGCCCTGCTCGCTGACCACGCCATTTCCTGGCTTGACGACCCCTCAAACCAAGATTCATCCCTGCGCCGGAACAGGCTGCGTCAGGCGGTCATCCCCGTGCTCGAGGAGGAGAACCCGTCTTTTCTCTCCTCAGTGGCCCAGCTGTGGCGACAGGGAAGGGTGGACAAGGCCTACTGGGAGGATCTGGTCGAGAGGTCTGCTGTGGGAACAGCTGATGGCGAGGCATGGCTTCTGCAGGACAGCTGTTTGCGAACCTGCCCCAAGGCCCTGCGCCTCAGGCTCTACAAGGAGTTTCTGGACAGGCTCGGCCCCGGCCAGGCCTTGTCCAACACCCTCCAGCAGGTCGACCGGGCCTTTGAGGACAAGCGCCGGGGCACCGCGTTCCAGTTTCCAGGGGACAAACAAATTTTTGTCACCCCGGACGGTTTGAGATTCAAGAGGAAGTGAGTGACGGAAATGACTTCAGGTCCGAACCGCAATGCTCCGTGCACAGGCACTTCAGGTGACGTTTTGAGCCGCGCTTCGTATACCATCATGAACACGGCTGCCACGACCCTCTGCTTTTTCCACCAGGCGGTCATCCGTGCACGGCTGACCCTGTTTTGCCATGCAGGGCTGATGCAATGACACCGGCCGAGGAAAAAGCGGTCGTCATTGCCGTGCTCAACGGCAACCCAGGCAAGTTCGCTCTGCTGATTGAGCGCTACCAAAAGCCCATTTTCAATTTGATGTACCGGACATGCTCTTCCCTGGACAACGCGGCAGACCTGACCCAGGAAGCATTCATCAAGGCCTACGAGAGGCTGGAGACCTTTGACACCGACAGAAAGTTCTTTTCCTGGCTGTACACCATCGCGCTCAACCACGCCCGGGACTACAACCGGAAGCAACGTTCGCAGCCACTGCTCATTGATTGTGACGACAAGAGCGAGGACTTCCTCCCCCCTTCGGAGGACCATCGTGAAACAGTGGGCCGGCAGCTCGATGCCCTGGTCCTGGAGCAGTGCATGGCAGAGCTGACCCTGGACCACCGGGAAGCCTTGATCCTGCGCTACAGAGAAGAGATGAGCATGCAGGACATTGCGGACATTTTGGGTATCAGCCTCAGCGCCGCCAAGATGCGGGTGCACCGGGCCCTGAACGTCCTCAAGGACATTTTGACGAGTAAAGACCATGGCTGAGCACCGACGCGACAGCTCGCTCCCGCTGCAGGAGGATGCAGCATTTCTCAAGGATGAAGACCTCCTGGTCCTTGCCCGGGGAATTGGTTCGCTTCCCGGGCAGGAGCCCCCCCCGGGGCTGTCAGCCGGCATAATGCGGCACATCCGCCCCCGCAGACGGCCCGTCCCGTTGCGCATATGGCACTGGCTGCGCCTCCCCCGCACAGTGACCTTCACACCCATGCAGCTCATTCCTGCGGCCGTTGCGGTGCTCGCCCTGATCGTCCTGCTCCCCCTGATGCAATCGATGTCCGAAAACGGCGAGCCCTCCGGGCACCAGGCACGGACAACGCCCATCCGCTTCACCCTTTCCGAATCACAGGCACGCTCGGTGGCCCTGATCGGTTCCTTCAACCAGTGGAACCCACACGGGTTCGAAATGAAGCCGGCTCCCAGCGGCAACGGCTGGATCCTGGACGTGGAGCTACCCAGCGGGCGTCACGAGTACGCCTACCTGGTGGACGGGCAAAAAGTCATGGCCGACCCCAAGGCGGTGTTCACGAAAAACGATGGTTTCGGGAACAGAAACTCGGTCATCCTGGTCAACCATGACATTGCGATCTAGGTTTTTTTGCCTCTTCCTTCTTGCAATCACCCCCCTGCTTTTCACCGTGCTGGGCTCCCTCCCCTGTCAGGCCCGCACCATCGCAAACCAGGTCAGCGAGGTCCGGGGGGCCGGCGTTCCCCAGGAGATGCTCGACCAGGTGCTGGCTCTTGGTGTGGAGCACTGCCTGGGACCGGACCACATGACCCGGGTCCTCGACGTGCTCGCCGCTGCTGCTGAAGAGCAGATGCCGGTCGCGCCATTCGTGCGGAAATTCGAGGAAGGTCTGGCCAAACAGGTCCCCCCGCCCAGGATCGAAGCAGCCCTGGCCGGAAAGCTCGACGATTACCGTTTCGCCCAGGAAGCCGTGGTCAACATCATCCGGCCCCGGCCCGGCACCTTTCATCCCTCTGACCTCACCCCACTTGGTGAGAGCCTCGACCTTGGGCTTCCCCCCGGGACCCTGCTGGATTTTTTGGAAAATGCACCCGATGCGCCGCTGTCCACGCTGCTCGTCGGTGTCGAGGCCCTGGCCCTGCTCCATCAGATCGGGTTTGACAACAGCCTGGCCACGGATTTCCTCTACAAAGGCCTGCGCCACAAGGTGCTGTCCGAAAAATGGCGCAGCCTGCCTGAAGCCGTGGTCGCCGCTCGGGCCAGAAGCCTTTCCGACAGCGAAATCTGCCGCATCGTCGGCCGGGTCATAGATGAGGAAGGCTCCATGGAACAGGTGTGGGAAAAACTGCAGGCAGATCCAAATAACGTCTTGCCGTAACGGCAAAGCCAGTGATAGGTTCGGCAAAACCCCATGTGACCAGAACCCATGAAAGAACGTATATTTACCTGTAAGAGCACGCGCAGTCACGGACTGAACCTTGATGCTTTTGCCGCCTTGCGGCGCAGGTTCGGCTTGTCGTGCTGCCGGGTCTCACCTCGGCAGGGAAGCGCGGCTCTGTGCATGATGCTCGCCCTGGCGGTCATGCTCTCGGGCTGCTCTGTGGGGACCAGGGTGCAGGGCAGGAAGCTGCTCGGAAAGGGGAGCTACGAGCAGGGTATCGAACGTTTTACGGAGAAGGTCGCTGCAAACCCGGATGATCCAGTCGCCAACTACTTTCTGGGACGATTCCTGCTGGCCGAGGAACGCTTCGAACCCGCGCACGAGCACCTGCTCAGGGCTACCCGAATCGACCCCAAAAAGCCGGACTACTTCTTCTGGCTCGGAGTGGCGCAGTGGTCCCTCGGCCGCTTCAACCAGGAGCGGGAGAGCTACCTCACCGTGCTGAACCTTGATCCCGACTATCTGCAGGCCCGCGTGTATCTGGGGCACAACTATCTGGACCGGAAGGAATACCCCATGGCCCTGGAGCAGTACTCCACGGCGCTCGAGCTTTCGGACAAGCATCCCGAGGCCCTGTACAACACGGCCCTGACTCTGGGGAAGCTCGGGCGTTCAGAGGAGTCCCGCAGCACATACAAGGAGTATCTCAAGCACTACCCCGATGGAGTGCTGGGCCGCAGCGCCATCCAGTTCCTGAACGAACACGGTGATTTCACCTACCGGCTCCATGCCCTGGGCATCCGCAAGGTGCCCCTGGAATGGATCCAGTTCGAGCCCGGAACGGCCCGGCTGCGCCGTGAGGCCTATCCTTCCCTGCGCACCATTGGGGCCTTCCTGACCCAGAATACCGCAAACAGGCTGATCATTCAGAGCTTTTGCAAGGACGACACCGACCTGGCTTCACAGCGCGGCAATGAAATCAAAGAATTTCTGCTCCGGGGATACCCCTCGGTCGATGCAAGCCGTCTCAAGGTGCAGGCCCACGGACGGCCCGAACGTGTCCAGACCGGTGACAAGATCTACGCCCTGGACAGGTCCATCGTCTTCAAGACGAGCAGGTAAAGGGAAAGACACGCCATGATTTACAAACACCACGTCGTATCGATTCTCTGGTTTTTCCTGGTGTGCCTTGCAATTGGCGTCAGCACCCCTGTCCTGGGAGGGGAAACCGGCCAGGAGGGCGCCGCGTCCGAGTCGCCGCAGGGCACGCTGCTCGCCGCGTCCGGCGATCTGCCCCCCGACAACACGGCCGACCCTGAAGTTTCCGTCCCCAAAGACCCGACGCTCGTGGCCGCCATGGAGGCCGTGCAGCAGGCCCGCATGCACCTGTTGCTGCTCCCCCCCGACACACAGGCTTTTCACAAGGCCGAGCGCCGGCTCGACCAGGCCGAGCAGAATCTGGACCGGACCTTTTCCAGGGAAGCCGGAATCAGCACCGCGGACCTTCTCGCCATGCGTGAGGGCGGGTTGCAATGGATCGACGTCCTGCAACTGCTCAATATCGATCCGACGGTGCTCGGCCTGGACACCCACTATGCCCAGTGCCCGACAGACAGGATGCCCCTTATGGCCAACCAGTCGCCCGGCGACACCCGGGGTGCGGAGTATCTGCAGACCGCGCGAAGCCTCAAGGGCGGCCTTGCCAAAGGCCACGGCGTCTCCGTGGCCGGCCACTCGCTCCAGGGGCAGGGGCTGGGAGCCCACAAGGCCAAGGCAGGTACTGGAGGGCCCGACTCCGACTTTGCCAACCAGGGCGGTTTTCAGGATCTCGGGAAACGCGCCGGGCTGGGTGACGGCTCCGGCAATGACGGCCCGGGCAAAGGTGACAGCACGAACGGCGGCGGCATGAACGGCCGCAACGGTGACGGCCCTGGTGGACCCTCCGGAGGAAAGGACGGAAAGTCGGTCTGACCCTCTCTTTTTCCGCTCCCACAAAAGACCTGGCCAGACCAGGTCTTTTTTTTTCTGCGGCCAGGCTCCAAAAATCCCTGAAACCCCCAGACGTCTTCCCGCCCCCTTTCTAGGTTTTTTGCAGGGGCACGTTGCACGTGCCCTCCAACCCAATACTAACGGTTCTTCGACGTTTCGTGTGGAATTCGGAATGTGGGAAAAAGGTCGTTTTCCTACTCCTCACGGAAGTTGTGCCCAGTCACTCCGGGCTTGACATGGAACCCAAGCCTTTCTGTGCTCAAGGCCATCTGACAACAAAGACAAGGATTCCGGCTCGGCAGCGGGATGACGGCTCAGCATCATCGTCATCCCGGACTCGATCCGGGATCCATGCCTTTCGCAGTCATCCGGACAAAGGCATGGATTCCGGCTCGGGGGCCGGAATGACGGTACATTGGAGCACAGATCTCACATGGTAGCTTTCCGATCAGTATCAGTCATTTCCATACAAAACGTCGAAGAACCATACTAACTTCTCCCACCTCCGGACTTCGAACTTCCTCTTCCCTTCTTTGAACTTTCTTGCTTCCAGCTTCCAGCTTCGAGCTTCCAGCTTCAATTTACGTGAGGGTTTGCTC
>CAZQOG010000030.1:0-24754 GCA_964594925.1 uncultured Desulfohalobiaceae bacterium | reverse complement strand
GGGTCAGGATGGCTGGGGATGACCGATATCTCGTAGAGCCGTGTCCACGACTTGCCGGTCACGAACAGGCGCCCGGACTGCGGGTCATGGGCAATCCCGTTCAGGACCCGTTCCTGCCCGTAATTCTTTTCAGCCTCCCGCAGCCCCGACAGGTCGATCCACCCCAGGACCTGCCCCGTGGCGGGACAGACACGGACGATGCGATCGGTCTGCCAGACATTGGCCCAGACCTCTCCCCGCACCCACTCCAGCTCGTTGAGCCGGTCCACCGGGCGGTCGCCCTCCCGGACCTGGAGCCGCCCGGTCTGCTCATGGGTCCCGGGGTCGAGAAAGCGCAGGAACGAGGACCCATCGCTCATGATCAGCCGCGAGCCGTCGTGGGTCAGTCCCCAGCCCTGCCCTTGGTAGCGGAAGCTGTGTCTGGGCTTCAGAGTGTCCAGCTCGTAGACCAGCCCCACACCCGCCTTCCAGGTCAGCTGGACCAGGTCGTTTTGCCACAGGGTCAGCCCCTCTCCGAAGTACTGCCGGGGCAAAGTTACCTGGCGCAGCACCCGCCCGGTTTCCAGATCGACCTTCCTGAGGGAGGAGCGGCCGCGCAAGCCGGTGCTTTCGTACAGGAAACCGTCTGCATAAACCAGCCCCTGGGTGAAGGCTCCTGGATCGTGGGGATAGGAGCGGACAACTTCATAGCCGTAAACCGGTATGGAATCCCCGGCTGGCTGGAGGCCGGCGCCGGCAAAGCCCTGGTCCGGCAAAAAGGTGGGGCTCATGAGCCACAGGGCAAGAATGACACGGCAGAACACGGGGTGCATGACGTTTACTCGCAAGGGGGAGTCTGTTTCAAGCGCGCCGCCATGGTACCCAAACCGGGAAGATCAGGAAAGGGCCGCAGGAAAGAAAATCCGGGGGGCAATCTCTGACTTTGGATGTCGTGTATTCCAGGAGGGGGGTGTCTGCTCAGTCAACCTTGAGAAGTTTGGCGTTGACGGCCACGATCACTGTGGACAGTGACATGAGCAGGGCCCCCACCGCCGGGTTGAGCAGAATGCCCCAGGGTGCGAGCACGCCCGCGGCCAGGGGGATGGCAAAGGCATTGTACCCAGTGGCCCAGAACAGGTTCTGGACGGTCTTGCGCCGGGTGGCCCGGGAGAGCTTGATGACCGCGATCACATCCCCGGGGTTGTTCTTGACCAGCACGATGTCCGCTGTCTCCTGGGCCACATCGGTGCCGGCGCCGATGGCGATGCCCACGTCGGCCTGGGCCAGGGCCGGGGCGTCGTTGACGCCGTCGCCGGTCATGCAGACCAGAAGTCCCCGATCCTGGACCTCCTTGACCTTGTCCGCCTTCTTGTCGGGCAGGACACCGGCAAAGAACTCGTCCAGCCCGAGCTCCTGCGCAACCCGCCCGGCCACGGCCTCGTTGTCCCCGGTGACCATCATCACCCGGACACCCATGTCCTTGAGCGCGGCAATGGCCTCCCTGGACTCCTCCCGCACCACGTCGTCCAGCCCGATGCAACCTGCCGGGCGGTCGTCCACGAGCACAAAGACCAGGGTTTTTCCTTCCCGGCGCACCTGACTGGTGGCCTCCTGGTCATGCTCGATGGACTGCTCCTCCAGATAGCCGGGGCTGACCACCTTGACGTCCATGCCCTGGACCGTGGCCCCGGCCCCTTTGCCGGGGATGTTCTGAAAGTCCTCGGATTCGGCCGGGTCATCGGCCGCTTCGGTCACGGCGGCGGCAATGGGATGCTCGGAGCGCTTCTCTACCCCGGCGGCCAGGTTGAGCAGCTTTTCCTTGCCATAGTCGTCGGACAGGGGGATGACGTCGCTGACCGCGAACTCTCCCCGGGTCAGTGTCCCGGTCTTGTCGAAGAGCACGGCCTGGATGTTCCGGGCGTTTTCAAAGGGGGTCCGGTTGCGGATGAAAAACCCTTTTGCAGCTGCCAGTGAGGTGGTCACGGCCACCACCAGGGGGATGGCCAGCCCCAGGGCATGGGGGCAGGTGATGATCATGACCGTCACGGTGCGTTCCAGGGAGAAGACAAAGTCGCGGGCAAAGACGGTCAGCCAGAGGATCATGGTCACGGCACCGGCGCTGAGGGCGATGTAGGTCAGCCACTTGGCGGCCCGGTCGGCCAGGCCCTGGGCCCGGGACTTGCTCTCCTGGGCCTGCTTGACCATGTCCATGACCTGGTTGATGAAGGTGTCCGACCCGGTCTTCTGCACCTCCACGGTCAGTGAGCCGTCGCCGTTGACCGCACCCCCGATGACCTCGTCGTTTTCAGATTTCTCCACCGGCTTGGACTCCCCGGTGAGCATGGCCTCGTTGACCGAAGAGGTGCCTTCCCGGACCACGCCGTCAGCGGGGATCTTCTCGCCCGGCTTGACCATGACCTGGTCTCCGGAGGCGAGCTCGCTGACCGGGACGTCCTCGGTGGATCCATCCTCCCTGAGGCGGTGGGCTTCTCCCGGGATGAGCCTGGCCAGCTCCTCCATGGCCCCTGAGGCGCTCATGACCGAGCGCATTTCGATCCAGTGGCCAAGGAGCATGATGTCGATCAGGCTGGCCAGCTCCCAGAAGAAAACCTTGCCGGGCAGGCCGAAAGCCACCAGGCTGGAGTAGCCATAGGCCACGGTGATGGCCAGGGCGATCAGGGTCATCATGCCCGGAGCCCTGTCTGAGAGCTCCTGATAGAGCCCCTTGAGGAAGGGCCAGCCCCCGTAGAAGAAGATGGCGGAAGAGATCCCGAACAGGACCATCATGTGGCCGGGAAAGGTCAGCTCGCCCAGCCCCACCAGGGAGCGGAGCATGGGGGAAATGAAGGCCACGGGCAGGGTCAGGGCCAGGCTGACCCAGAAGCGGCGGCGGAAGTCAGCCACCATGTGGGCGTGGTGGGACTGGTGGTCCTGGTGATCTTCCCGGCCGTGCTCGTGGTTGTCCTTGGCTGTCATACCTGTTCTTCCCGTTTGGAGTAAAGAAATGCCGGAGAAGACCCTGACGGTCTTCTCCGGGCTCTATGAAATGGCGGGGGAGGGGCCCGGTGTTGTGAACGGGTTGTGATCAAAAGGGGATACGGCACAAGCGATCCTTGCGGGCCCTTTTGTCAGCTCCCCCGCCTTGCTGAACGGCTGTGGGTGTCGTCGGTCATCGATCTGGGAATTTGCAGGGGCCTTGCTAGGTCAGCGAAAGGGCCTTGCTGCTCTCCCACAGGCCGTGAATGTTGCAGTACGAGGTGGCGATGAGTTCCCCCGGCTGGGTGGTCTTCATGGAGCAGGTCACGCTGTGGTTGGTGTACACCGGACCCTCGTTTGGGCCGGAAACGGCTTCGCCGTGGGCGTTGAACTCGAAGCTTCCCACCTCGACCACGAACTTGGCCCCTTCAGGCATGAAGTAGAGCCGGATCCAGCGGATGTGGTGCTCGGTGGTGTTGGGATGGGCCACCTCCTTGCCCAGGGTCACTGTGACGTCGAAGAACTCGTCACTTGCCACGCTGTCCGGGGCATCAATGACCGGGACGTGCTTTTCCTTTTTCCAGTCGTCGCTCTTGAAGTGTTGTCCAATTGCCATTTGCCTGCACTCCTGTGGTTTGTTCTGGTTCTGGTGCAACAGCTGCATCCTGATGGATGGTTGTGAACAGATTGTGCCATCCTGAAACTCCAGGTCGCCGGGCACAGTCAAACCCACTATGAAGCATCCAGGGTTCAGGAAAAGGGGGGGAAAGGGTGAATTATCGGGTAGAAAAAAATACCCGAAAGGGTGCGGGGCGGGCGCCCTCCTGATCGGCTCGGGTGTTTCGTCACACAGGTGACTGGCAGGCGGCCACCTACGCACTCCAGCTCCTCATTTGGTTTGGCAGGAAGGACAGAAGTAGGCTGTCCGGCCGGAGACCTTCCTGCTCTGTATGGACCCGCCGCATTTGGGGCAGGCCGCGCTGTCCTCCCCCCTGTGGGGGGTCAGATAGGATGAAGGCATGCGTGCCGGGTCGGCCTGGTTGCGGATAACTGTTTCAAAGACCCGGACCATGACCGTGTGGAGCCGGCGCAGGGTGTCCTCGGACAGGGAGTCCACAGGGGTCTCGGGATGCACCCCTGCCTGGTAGAGGATCTCGTCGGAGTAGACGTTGCCGATGCCGGCGATGATGTCCTGGTTCATCAGGGTCGACTTGATCATGCCCCGGCGTCCGGAAAGCAGCTCCACAAAAGCGTCCTGATCGATCTCCATGGCATCAGGCCCCACCCCCTTTTCCCGGAGGTAGGCCTCGGGGTCCTTGGTGAACCCGATCAGCCCGAGCTTGCGGGTGCAGACATAGGCCAGGCTGCTCCCAGAGGTGAAATCAATGCGCAGCTTGGTGTGCTCGGGCTCTGCAGTGTCTCCTGAAAAGGCCTCGAGAAAGCCGGTCATCCCGAAGTGCAGCACCAGGGCCCCGCCCCCGTCGAGCAGGGCGAAGAGGTGCTTGCCGTGGGTGAAGGTGGAATCAAACCGCTTTCCCTTGAGGTGCCGGCCAAGCCCCTGGGGTGAGGTCTCTTCCAGGATTTCGGAATCACGCACGTGCACGGAGTCGATCCTTTCGTGCAGGGACGTGGCGTCGAAGTAGCCCTTGAAGGTCTTGACATCGGGCAGCTCAGGCATGGGGTCCTCCTTGCTCTTTGCTGTCGGATCCCTCCGGCAGCAGCTCCAGGAGCCTGTCCCGGAGCGCCTGAAGGATGTGTTGGGGGTCGCGCTCCTCTTCCTGTGCAGAGCTGTCCCAGGGGGAGCCAAAGGTCACCGTGAAACGGACCCGCCGCGGCCAGGCTCTGCCCGGTGGCAGGGCCTGGTGGGTGCCCTGGATGGCCACCGGCACAACCGTTACTGGATACCTGTTCAGCAACAGGCCAAGCCCCGGCTTGAACGGCAGCAGCTTCCCGTCGGGAGAGCGCTGGCCTTCCGGGAACCAGACCAGGTTGCGCTCCCGCTTGAGCACCACCGCGCCAAATGCCAGGCTGGAGCGGGCGGCCCGCTGCGGGTCGATCGGGACAACCTGGGTGATGCGGCTGAGCAAGCGGGCCAGGGGGTTTCTGAACATGACCCCGGTCCAGCCGGCCCAGTAGGTGCGGTCCAGAAAGCCTATGTCCAGGCAGGCGGCCAGCACCAGGGGGTCGAGGTAGCTCTGGTGGTTGGGGAGCAGCACGATAGGGCCGTGTGAGGGGATGTTCTCTTTGCCCTGGACAGTGAGCCCGAAGATCCTGCCCACCACCAACCGGATCACCCCGTGCATGGCCCGGCCCAGGAACTCGATGACCGGTCCCCGGGGCTTGAGCCATTTCTTTTGGACGTCGGTCAGCACTTGCTCGGGATCGTCCAGAGGATCGGCCTGGGCGCCAGGTCCTGCTCCGGCACTCTCCAAAACCGCCTCCAGGAGATCACGTACGGTGTCGATGCGCGAGATGGCGGCTTCGTCCAGCTCGGCACCGGTCCGTTCCCGTATCTGCAGGGTCAGGTTGAGCCACTCCAGCGAGTCGAGCCCCAGGTCGTACTGGGGGCTGGCGTCGAGATGCAGGGGGCGGTCAGGGAACCGCTCGGCCAGGAGATCCCAGGTGGAGCGGGCCTCGGGTGTCTCCAGGAGGGAACGGTCCTCCTCGGGCAGCTCCTCCAGGCTGAGCTCCTGCTGCCCGGCGGAAGGGGCTTTTTCGCTCCTGGCCTGCTCCAGGCGATCCTGCAGCAGGTGGCGCCGGATCTTGCCCAGCCGGGTCCGGGGCAGGGACTTCCTGGTCACCACCACCTCTGCGGGGCGCTGGTAGGAGGGAAGCTCCCGGCCACGCTCGTTCACTGCCCGGCGCACGGCCTGGTCCACATCGTCCAGCCCCTGGCGCCGTATCTCACCGATGGCGGGAACGACCAGGGCGACGAGCTGCTCTTCTTCCTGAACCAGCCCGGCCTCCCGGATGAAGGGGTGCTCCGCATAGGCCTCCTCCACTGAATCGGGTTGGATGTTCTCCCCCCCGGGCGTCACGATCAGGGTGGAAGCGCGGCCGGCCAGATAGAGAAAGCCGTCAGGGTCGAAGCACCCCAGGTCGCCGGTGCGGTACCACCCGTCCTCGGTGAAGGCCGACTCGGTCTTGTCGGGCAGATCGTGGTAGCCGGAGAAGACATTGGGGCCCCGGGCCTGCACCTCCCCGACCGGCTTGCAGGGCGGACCGTTGCCGGCGGCAAAGGTCGCCGGGGTGCTCTCCTCTTCCCCGCTGTCAGTGGAGTCGGGGGATGCGCTGGTGGCGATGCGGATGTCCACGCCGGGCGCGGTCTGCCCCACCGACCGGACCCGCAGACGGTCGGGTGGATTGATTGTCAAAAGGGGCGAGGTCTCGGTCAGGCCGTACCCGATGGCCACGTTCCAGCCCAGACCCTGCAGGGTCAGGGCCAGATCGGGGTCAATGGCCGCCCCTCCCGAAGCCAGAATGCGCAGCCCTGGCCCGATGTTTCTGTGCAGGGAACGGAACAGGATGTGCCCGATGCGGGGGCCGTTGTGGCGCTGCAGCCACCTGCTCAGGGAAAGGCCCCGGGTGAAGAGCAGGGAGGCGGGGAAACCGGCCGAGGAAGCCCTGGAGGCGATGCCGTCGACCAGGGCCCGGTAGAGGCGCGGCACCCCGATGATGAGGGTTGCCTTGCTCTCCCGTATGGCCCTGATCAGCTCCGGGCCGGTCAGGCTGGCCGGAAGGGCCACGGGCAGGCCGAACCACAGCGGGGTCAGCAGCCCGACCACAAAGGGGTAGACGTGGTGCAGGGGCAGGGGGAGCAGGGCCCGGTCACTGGAAAGGATCAGGTCGGCTCTAGCGATGATCCCGAGCTGGGAGCAGATGTTGCGGTGACTCAGGGGCACCCCCTTGGGGGGGCCGGTGGTGCCGGAGGTGTAAAACAGAAGGGCGGTGTCCTCCCCTTTGCGGCCCGGTGTTGCGACTGTTTCTTCGGAAAGGAAGTTGCCCCAGTGGGCCTGATCGCGCTGCTCACCATCGAGCAGGACGACCCGGCACTCCGGCCGCAGCTCCTGAACGCGGTCCCGGCGGTCGGAGGTGGTGAAGACCAGGGAAACCCCGGAGTCCTTGAGCACGTGCTCGAGGGCCTTGCCCCGCAGCTGGGCGTCCATGGGCACGACCACCACCCCTGCCAGGATCGCTCCCAGGCAGGCGGTGATCCAGGCCGGGCTGTTGGGGGCGAAAAGGGCCACGGCATCCCCCGGGCCTACACCCGCCCTGGTGAGGCCGGCGGCAACTTTGGCGGCCTGTTCGCGCAGCTCCCCGTAGCTCAGCTCTTTGAGGTCTTCCTTGCTGAAAGCCAGGACGGCGGGTGTGGAGCCCCGGGCCTGGTCCAGGATTTCGAGCAGGGTGTCTGGCGTCTGCATGGTTTCGGGGCCCCTTCCGTGACCGGTTTGGTGCTGAACGTTCAAGAAGGCCGGGGCAGGAATGCGGGATGGCGCGGTCATGCTCCCCGGGGTGGTGTCAGATCATGCGCAAAGTGCCTCGGGTCTGTCAACGACGGCCCCCCTTCGCACAACCCAGGCTTCGCTTGCAGCTTCCATCTCCGCTCCTGGCTTCGCCGGGACAAGTCGCCGGGGCATGGGGGGGCGCTTCGCCAAGGGCAAGGCCGAAGCGTATTCTTTATACGTGAGGGTTTGCCCTTGATGAAGCAACGCAGGCCAGCGGGGATTTTTCAACGGCCTGCCTACTTGACAGGGTTCAATCATAACAGTTTTGCGTGCTTCATTTTCGTCGATACTTTTGTGCGAAAAAAAGACGGATAATACCTCAAGTCATTCCCGCGCAGGCCGGAATCCAGGACTCTTGCGATCATTTCAGCCAAAGGCACGGGATTCCCGCCTTCGCGGGAATGAAGTACCGATAAAATTTGTCACGATTGAAACGTTTTTTACTATGCACCTATCGTTCAAGTTTGTGGACGATCAGGCACCGAACTTTTCGAGCTTCAGGGCGTTGGCCAGGGCCAGGGGCATGAGGTCGGTGGTGGGCATCCGCGGTCCCAGGCCGCCGGCCATGCAGCCGCGCTCCCCAAAGGCGTGCACCTTGTCCGGGCGGCAGTATCTGGACCACAGCAGCACTGGAACAGGGTGCCAGCTGTGTGCCTTGAGCGCCGCCGGGGTGGAGTGGTCGCCGGTGACCACGACCACGTCCGGACCCAGGGCCAGCATCCGGGGCAGCCTCTGGTCCACGGACTCGATCTCGGCCACCTTGCGATCGAAGTCCCCGTCCTCGCCTGCACTGTCGGTCTTCTTGAAGTGCAGGAAGAAGTAGTCGTGGTGCGCCCACTGCTCCTCCAGGGTCTCCAGCTCCTGGTCAAAGGTCTCGCCGCAGGAAAGGACTTTCATTCCCACCAGACTGGCCACCCCGCGGTACATGGGGTATGCCGCGATCGCAGCGGCATCCAGCCCGAACCGATCCGGGAACAGGGGCCAGTCGGGACGCTGGGAAAACCCTCGCAGCAGGACCATGTTGGCAGGATGGTGGTCCCCAAGGACCTCCCTTGCCCGGTCCAGAAACTGTGCGACCAGGCCGGCCGTGTCCCGGGAAGCCTGGTCCCGGGCCTTGGGGGCACGAGGGGAGACGTCGGTGCGCTGTGGGTCGGTGTCCTCGATGTCCGCGGACAGACCGGTTCCCCGCAGCACCAGCAGGAAGCGGTACTCCTTGACCGGTTGGACAAAGAGCTGCACCCCTGGAACTTCTATGCGGGACAGTTCCCGGCAGAGCTCCTCCCCCTTTTCCGTGGGGATGCGCCCGGCACGCCGGTCAGTGACCCTGCCCTGCTCGTCGATGGTGCAGAAGTTGCCCCGTGCGGCCACATCGCCCTCCCTGAGATCGAAGCCGATGCCCAGGGCGGAGAGCACGCCGCGCCCCACCTGATAGGTCAGGGGGTCGTAGCCGAACAGGGCCAGATGGGCCGGTCCGCTGCCCGGGGTCACACCCGGCGGCAAGGGCTGGTGCAGCCCGCACACACCATCCCTGGCCAACCCGTCCAGATGCGGGGTCCTGGCGGCCTCGAGCTCGGTCAGCCCTGCCGGTCCGGGAAGACCGCCCAGGCCGTCCATGATCAGAAAAAGGATCCGGGCCTCGTTGCTTTTGAGCAGCTCCTGCAGCACGATCGTTACTCCTTGGCGTTCCTCACCGGCCTTCAGCCCAGATAGATCTCCGGGGGCAGGTCGGTTTCATTGCGGTGCATGTCTTTTTCCGGCGGGCAGGGTTGCGGCGCCTGCCGTCTGTGCGGCAGCGAGGGGCAGGCAGAGCCCACGGAAATGACGCGAACCGTGACACCCTCTTGCAGTGGGCGCCCGGTTTCCGAAGCCCGAAGGTCAGAGTCCTTGTGCCGGTGGCGGCTGGCCTGGTCAGGGGCGTTCATGTGCGCGTTCATATGCTCTCCTTTGTCATAAGCGGCAGGTCAGGGCTCACCCTTTTCAGCTGTGCCGTTCTGTCCTTTCTCCTGCCCGGAGATGCCCAGGATCTCCAGGATCTCCTCCCCGGCCACCTCGTCCTGATCCAGCAGGGTCTCGGCCAGCTGGTCCAGCCCTTGCCGATGCTCGGCAAGGGTCTTGCGGGCCCTGTCAAAGGCCCGGTTCAAGACGTCCTGCACGACCTCGTCGACCTCGCGGGCGGTGGAGTCGCTGTACTCCCTGCCCTGGGCGATCTGCTCGCCAAGGAAGACCTGCTCCCGCTCACTGCCCAGGGCCATGTGCCGGAAGCGGTCGCCCATGCCCCACTCCAGGATCATGCGCCGCACCAGCTTGGTGGCCTGCTTGAGGTCCTCGCCCGCACCGCTGGTGGTGGTGCTGAAGACCAGCTCCTCCGAGGCCCTCCCCCCCATCATGACCGCCACCCTGTCCAGCATGTACTCCTCGCGGTAGATGTACTGCTCCTTTTCCGGAAACTGCTGGGTCACACCCATGGACCGGGTGCGGGGGATGATGGAGACCTTGTGCACGGGGTCGGTGTGGGGGAGCAGAGCGGCCACAACGGCGTGGCCCGCTTCGTGGTAGGCCACGAACCGCCGCTCCTCGTCGGTCATGACCAGGCCCTGTCGCTGCAGGCCGAGTATGACCTTGTCCCGGGCCTCCTCGATGTCCTCGTTCAGGATGCGATCGCGCTGGTGCCGCGCGGCCAGCAGCGCGGCCTCGTTGAGCAGGTTTTCCAGGTCCGCCCCGCTGAAGCCGGGGGTGTTCCTGGCCAGGTCCTCGAGATCCACGTCCTCGGCCAGGGGCTTGGTTTTCGCGTACAGCCTGAGGATGGCCAGCCGGTCCTTGGAGCGGGGCATGTCCACCACCACCCGGCGGTCGAACCGTCCCGGCCTGAGCAGGGCCTGGTCCAGGATGTCCGGGCGGTTGGTGGCTGACATGACGATGACGTTCTCATTGGGCTCGAAGCCGTCGAGCTCGTGCAGCAGCTGGTTCAGGGTCTGCTCCCGTTCGTCGTGCCCTCCGCCCAGGCCGGCCCCCCGCCTGCGCCCGATGGAGTCTAGCTCGTCGATGAAAATGATGCTGGGCGCGTCTTTCTTGGCGGCCTTGAACATGTCCCGGACCCGCGAGGCCCCCACACCAACGAACATCTCCATGAAGTCCGATCCGGAGATGGAGTAGAAGGGGACCCTGGATTCCCCGGCCACGGCCCGGGCCAGCAGGGTCTTGCCGCACCCGGGCGGGCCGACCAGGAGCATGCCCTTGGGAACCTCGGCCCCGAGCTTCTCGATGTCCTCGGGGTTCTTGAGGTAGGCCACGATCTCCTTGAGCTCCTCCTTGGCACCCTCGGCACCGGCCACGTCATCAAAGGTGGTCTGCTCGGTGCTGCGGTCGAAGAGCCGGGCCTTGCTCTTGCCAAAGGAGAAGATGCCCCCCGGGCCTTCCCCCCCGCCGCTCATGCGCCTGTACTGCATGTAGATGAGCCCGAAGAAGAGCAGAAATGGCAGGGTGGTCAGCAGGATCCACACCCAGGAGAAGTCCTGCTCCGGTTCCGTGGTCACCGCCACATCCCTGTCCTCCAGAAGCGTCAGGAGCCGGTCGTCCCCAAAGGAGGGGAGGTAGGTGGTGAAGTCCTGGTACTCGGTGGTGCGGTTTCCTTCCAGGTTGACGGTGACCGGGTCATGAAGACGTCCCTGGACCTGCTCACCCTGGACCGTGACCCGCTCCACATTGCCCTGCTCGAGCTGCTCACGAAAGGCGCTGTAGTCGATCTTCCGGCCCTGGCCGTTGGCGAAAAAGATGCTGGACAGCCACCAGACCACAACCAGGAGGAGCAGGATCTGCCACAGCGATCCATAGGGGCTCTGTCGGCCGGATTGCGTCCGGCGCCCGAAAAATGGGGGTGGAGAAGGTTTGTCCTGGGGCATGTTGGGGAAGCTTTCTCCGGGGGGTTGCAGGTCAGCTGCCGGCAGCCCGGTGTTGCTCGGCTTCTGCGAGGCATTGCCGCACCTCACGGTCGGAGGTCTGGCTGAATTGCTCGTACCACAGGCCCACTGCCTGGAAGGGCTCGGGCGTCTCCAGGCAGACCACCTCGTCGGCCTGGTTCTCCAGGGAGGTGCAGGCCTCCCTGGAGCCGACCGGAGCGGCCACCACGACCCGGGCGGGGTTTCGAACCCAGACCGCCATGAGCGCGGCGCGCATGGTCGAGCCCGTGGCCAGACCGTCGTCCACGAGCAGCACGATCTTGTCCGTGAGGTCGGGCTCGGGGCGTTTGCCCCGGTAGATCTCCTCGCGCCGGGCCAGCTCGAGGCGTTCCCGGGAGGCGACCTCCGAGATGTCGGAGTCCTTCAGACCCAAGGCTTCGATGACCGACTGGTTGAGCACGAAGGATCCGCCGGAAGCTATGGCGCCCATGGCCACCTCAGGCTGTCGCGGCACACCGAGCTTGCGCACCACGAACACGTCCATAGGGGCGTTCAGGGCCTTGGCCACGGGCAGGGCCACCGGGACACCACCCCTGGGAAGGCCCAGGACGATGACATTGTCCTGGTCGGCATACTTCTTGAGCTGCCTGGCCAGATGCCTGCCGGCATCGGTCCTGTTCTTGAATCGCTGCACCGCGCCTCCTTTCTTCCTCAGGCCCCGGGGGTTGGCTCGGCCTGTCTCACCGTGCGACAGGTCGGGAGGAATGAAGACCTCCTTGCTGGACGGCAGGCCGAGCGTGTGCAAGGTGACCCTGAGACCGGACCCTGCCTCGCGGCTGCCTGTTTGCGGCCTGTAGCGGGTCCCTTGAGCACCTCAGGAGGCTGTCATGCAGCTGTTGCAGCGGCCGGGCGCAGGGGCCAGGCTACCGAGCCCAGCATGTCCCTGAAATCCAGGGCGTGGTCCCGGGCTTCGACAAAGGCTTCATCCTCTTCAGAGGCCTGCTCCATGAGGGATTCGATGAGCTCGTCCAGCTGCTTCCCCTCGGTGCGCAGGAACTCGTAGACATCCCAGGCAGACTGAAAGGAGACAGCGCCGTAAAACTCCCTGGGCTGCTTGGGGGGATCAAAGACATGGAGCACCGTGCCCAGGATGTACCTGCCCACCTCAGTCCGGTAGAGGCTGAGCTCGAGCCAGCTTCTGTAGCGTCCGGTCTCGTGCCGGTCGTCGACCTGCGCAAGCAGGACACCCTTGAACTCCAGGTCCTTGTAGGACATCCGTTTGACTGTAAACTTCTGCATCGTGTCCTCCTTAGAATTGGCAAAAGGCAATGAAATCTTTCTTCATCTCCACGTGAGCAAACAGCTCTCAGCTCTGTTCGGGGAGGTTCGTCCCCGGAGTACCCTCTGACCGCGGGCGGCTGATCACATCCAGCAGATAGGGAACGAGATGGTCATCGCCGCTGTCCATGGTCACCGTGACGGTCACTGACCCGTCTGTCTGGGGTTTCAGTCGTACCCCGTGAAGCCGGCTGGGTGTCGGTTGGAAGAGGCTTCCCGGGAGGAGTCCGGCTTGCTGCCGGTCCAGCCTGAAGGTCACTGTGGAGGGTTTTGATCTGGTTGCCATGATGGTGCACCTCTTCACGATAAGGGTTTCCTTGTTGCCAGGTTCAGGGCCGCAGGGGCGGCAGTTCGCTCTCATCCTCCAGGTCCATGCGACTGGACAGGTAGCCGGCCAGATCCTTGAGGGTGATCACGCCGTGCAGCTGCCCATTGCTGACCACCATCAGGCGGCTGGTCCCTGATTGCCCGATCCTGCTCAGGATCTGGGCCGCATTGGTGTCCGGGGAGACGGTGTTTTCCGGGTCGCAGTGACCGGCAATGTCCTTGACCCGGGTCGTGTCCCACTGTTCCTTGGGGACCTCCTTGATCTGCCGGGTGGTCACGCACCCCTGGAGACGGTCGTTCTCGGTCACCGGAAACATCTTGAAGTGGTGGGTGTAGACGTAGTCCTCGACCAGCTCGCGCAGGCTGATGGACGCAGGCACCGTGACCGGGTTCTTGCGCATCAGGTCGCCCACGGTCTTGTCCTGGAGGACGTTTTTCATCAGCAGCTGGCGGTAGGAGGACTTGGAGGCGGCCTGGATGAACAGGCCGATCACGAAGTACCACACCCCTCCCACCAGGTTGCCGGAGAAGAGGTTGATCACCCCGAGCACGATCAGGGCCACCCCGAAAAAAGAACCCGCCTGGGAGGCCCATCGGGTGGCCTTTCTGAGGTCCTTTTTCCAGGCCCACAGGGCAGAGCGCAGCACACGGCCGCCGTCCAGGGGGAAGGCCGGCATCATGTTGAAGCCGGCCACGATCCAGTTGATGAAGGCCAGGTAGCTGAGCACGCCGACCACGGGCACGGGCCAGGCGCCGGCCTGGCCGATGCGGTAGACGCCGAAAAAGGCAAAGCCCAGGACCACGCTGGAAATGGGCCCGGCTATGGCCATGAAAAACTCGTCCTTGGGGGCTTCGGGCTCCTTGTGCATCTCAGACACCCCCCCGAAGAGGAACAGGGTGATGCCCTTCATGGGGATGTCGAAGCGGCGGGCCACGATGGAGTGCCAGAACTCGTGGAAGAGGATGGACAGGAACAGCCCCAGGGCCCCGATGATGCCCATGCCCCAGTAGGTGCCGGTGGAGAGGTCCTCGTAAAAGTAGGGGAAGAAGTTGGCGCTCAGGGACCAAGCCACCAGAAAGGCGATGATCAGCCAGCTGGGGTCGATGTTGACCTCGAAGCCCAGCAGGGTGAAGAGGTGGATTTTCCTGCCGAACATGTCAGTCGCCTGTGCGCTTCCAGGGGGTGTGATATTTCTGCTGTGTCATGAGGGTGTAGGATGAGGCAGAAGGGGGCGTGGCAAAAGGTGGGAAAAGGGGTATTTATCGGGTAGGGGCTTCTACCCGGGGAGGGGGAGGGGAAATTAAAGTGAGAAAGTTCGGGGTGCTCCGGACAAAGGACAGGCCTGGCAAAAGGTTTTTGGCTCATCCGGTTCAAGAGTAGGTGCTCAGCGTATATGTGGGAGGCCGTGGGCATTCATGCCCAGCCGAATCCGTGTCTTTTACGAGGAACGACAGGGCATGGTCTCTTGAACGCAGCAGGTGCAGAAGCGGACATTCCAAGCTGGAACGAGGCGGTGGCGGTGGTGTGTCGGCAAGATCGACCGGTACATAGATGGACCATGGGAGAGGGAGGGACACGACGCACTTCCATTCTGGCTGGTCATGAACGCCCACGGCCTCTTTCCGAAGCCGGCAATCTTTAAAAAGTACCCTTGAACCGGATGAAGCTTTTTTCTAACAACAAGCCCCTTTCCGGGTTCCGGAAAGGGGATTTTGGGTCGATCAGGTGTGCACCATCTCAGATCAGCGTTCCACCAGGAAGGAGATCTTGGCGGTGACCCGGTAGGCGGTGACCTTGTCGTTTTCCACCACGGCCTGGAACTCCTTGACGTAGACCGACTTGATGTTGCGCACGGTTATGGACGCTTCGGTCACGGCCTGCTGCACTGCGTCCTCATAGCTGGTCTCGGATTGGGCCAGCACTTCAATGACCTTGACGAGTGACATCGCTTCTCCTTGTGTTTGTGTTCAGTGCGGGCATCAGCTTCGGGTCGCGGCATGTTCAGGACTCGATGCTGATCTTCTTACCGCGTGCCTGCTCTGTTTCCTTGGGCATCTCCACGCTGAGCACCCCGTTCTTGAAGGAGGCCTTGATGTCCTCCTCCTTGCATTTGCAGGGCAGGGGGACGGCGCGGTAGAAGGATCCGTAGCTGCGTTCGACCCGCAGCCGGTTCTCTTTTTCGTCCCGCTGCTCCTGTTTTTTCTCCCCCTGGATGACCAGGGTGTCGTTCTCGATGGACAGGTCGATGTCCTCGGGCTTCATGCCCGGGATCTCAGCGGTGACCGTGACACTGTTGTCCGTCTCGCTCACGTCCACTGCCGGGAAGGAGCCTTCCGGCGGGTAGAGGTCGGAAAACGAGGTGTCCACGACCTCCTGCATGAGGTCGAAGATGTCCTTGGGACGGCGGGTCCCGACGCCGCCTCTGCGGCGGGCCATGGGGTAGAATCGCTCCAGCATTGAAAGACCCTCCTGAGGTTGCAGGTGATGAAAATCTGCCCTCCCCGGTTGGTTCAAAGGGCGGCAGAAGACTTTTCCATGAGTGCAGTGTAGGCTCTGACAGCAGCGGGCAAAGGGGAGAATTGGGTGAACGATCGGGTATCGTTCCCTCACCCGATTGCTGCCCCGGGACTTGCCAAAAACGATTCCCGCAGGCACATACTAAGGGGACGCCGCACGTTCAGGCGGCGGACAAGCAATCAGGAGAAGCGTATTGTCATGAAGGGCAGGGAAGAGGCCCGGGCGGTCGGGAGTGCGGAAAAGGGCCGGCCCGGCACCGCGGTTCCGCTGGTCGGGCTCGGCGCCTCGGCCGGGGGGCTCGAGGCCTTCAAGCGTTTTTTCCGTCACATGCCCGAGGACTCGGGCCTGGCCTTCGTGTGCGTCCAGCACACCCACCCGGAGCACAAGAGCATGCTGGGCGGCATCCTCGGCCGGGAGACCGGAATGCCGGCGGTGGATGTCGGGGAACCCGTGCGCGTGGAGCCGGACCACATCTATCTGGCGCCCGGTGACAAGCAGTTGGTGGTGGACGGTGACTGGCTGCGCGTGGAGCCCTTTCGGGGGGGGGCCAGGAAGCGGCGGCCCATCGACGTGTTCTTCGAATCCCTGTCCCGGGCGAGGGGGGACCTGGCTGTCGCGGCCGTGCTGTCCGGCACGCTGAACGACGGTGCCAGGGGCCTTGCATCCGTGGAGCAGCACGGCGGTCTGGTCCTGGCCCAGGACCCGGACACGGCAACCCACTCCTCCATGCCCCTGTCGGCCATCAACACCGGGCTGGTGGATTTCGTGCTGGCCCCGGAAAAGATGCCCCGGCTGGTCCTGGATTACTTCCAGCTTTCCAGTCGCAGGGGGTCGAAACAGGGCCCGGCCCTGGACAGTGAGGACGAGCAGACCCTGCAGCGGTTGCTTGCGCTGGTCAGGGAGCAGAGCGGGCAGGACATGGGGCGGTACAAGAGGGGCACCATCCTGCGGCGCACGGCACGTCGCATGGGCAGGCTCAAGCTTTCCCGCCTGAGCGACTACCTCGCGTACATGCAGGAGCATCCGCAGGAGGCCGAGGCCCTGTTCCAGGACCTGCTCATCGGGGTGACCGGGTTTTTCCGGGACAGCGGGCTGTGGCGGGAGCTGCGGGAAACTTTCATCCCCGACCTGGTCGCCGGCAAGCAGGACGGGGAAGCTGTGCGGGCCTGGGTGCCCGGCTGCTCTGCGGGGCAGGAGGCCTACACCCTGGGCATGCTGCTGCTGGAGGCCGCGGAGAAGAGCGGCAAGCGGCTGGAGGTGCAGGTCTTCGGCACGGATATCGATCAGGATGCCCTGGCCAGGGCCAGGAAAGGAACCTATCCGGCAGAAGCACTGGAGCAGGTGCCGCAGGAGCTGCGCACGGCATACTTCCGGTCCAGGAATGGGTCGTGTACGGCCGTCAACAAGCTCAGGGACGCCATGCTCTTCAGCCGGCACAACCTGGTCACGGACCCGCCCTTCACCAACATGGACCTGATCAGCTGTCACAACGTGCTCATCTACCTGGAGAGCGAGATCCAGGAGAGCGTGGTCCTGCATTTTCATTTCGCCCTCAGGAAGGGAGGGATCCTGGCCCTGGGAACCTCGGAAAGCCTGGGGCAGCACCAGAACCTGTTTCAGACCCTGTCCGGGAAGTGGAAGATTTTCAGGCGCAAGGGATCGAGGCGCCTGCCGGTCAGAAAGGCGCACCTGTCCCGGGACAAGGTCTACAGCAAGCTTTCGGGCCTTTCCGGTCAGTTTCCCCGCCGCGTCACCCTGTCGGACACGGTGCGGCAGGTCCTGCTGCAGGACTATGTCCCGGCCACGGTTGTGGCGGACGAGAAGCACACCATCCGGTACCTGGCCGGGCCCACGGACCTGTTTCTGCGGCTTCCAGAGGGCGAGCCGGTCATGGTCCTGACCGATCTCGTCCGGGAGGGGCTGCGGGTCAGGCTGCGCAGCGCCCTGCACAAGGCCGTGCGCACCGGCGGGCGGGTCGTGGATGAGCAGGCCAGGGTCAAGCGGCAGGGCAGCTACCATCCGGTCAGGCTGGAGGTCCGGCCGCTCAGGGAGTGGGGCGAGCAGGAGGACCTGCTGCTGGTCAGCATGCAGGAACTGCCCAAGCAAAGCTGTGCCACCAGGCCCAGAGCGGGCAAAGGGGAGGAGGACGAGACAGAGGTCGCCAGGCTGCAGGCGGAGCTGGCCGAGGTGCGCCACGACCTGCAGGCCACCATCGAGGACCTGGAGTCGGCCAATGAGGAGCTGACCGCCTCCAACGAGGAGATCATGTCCATGAACGAGGAGCTGCAGTCCTCCAACGAGGAACTTGAGACCTCGCAGGAGGAGCTGCAGTCCCTGAACGAGGAGCTGCAGACCCTCAACACCCAGCTCCAGGACAAGCTGGCCGAGCTGGAGGCCAGCAACAACGACCTGACCAACTTCATCGCCAGCACCGAGACCGCCACGCTTTTCCTGGACGAGAAGCTGCGCATCAGGCGCTTCACCCCGGCGGCGACCGGGCTCTTCCACCTGGCCGACACGGACGTGGGCAGGCCCATCACCGACCTGGCCAACGTCTTTGAGGACTTCCGGCTCAAGGACAAAGCCGCGGCCGTGCTCAAGGATCTCGAGGTGTGCCGGGATGAGGTGCGCACCGAGGACGGGCGCTGGTTCCTGTGCAAGTCCGCACCCTTCCGCACCCACGACAACCGCATCCAGGGCGTGGTGTTGAGCTTCGTGGACATCACCCGGCTGAAGACCTCCGAGCTCGACCTGCAGGAAAGCGAGGAGCGGATGCGGCAGATCGTGGAGAATATCAAGGAGGTGTTCTGGATCCGCGACCTGGACAGCCGGGAGGTCCTGTACCTGACACCCAGGTTCGAGCAAATCCTCGGCCTGGACGAGGACGCCTTCCGCACGGACCCCAGGGCCTGGCTGTCGATCGTCCATCCGGAGGATCGGGACGACTTTCAGAACGCTCTCGACGGCCTCCTGGAGCGGGGCGAAGACATCGACACTGAGTTTCGGATTCACAGGGACGGCCATGAGCGGTGGATCTGGGTGCGCACTGTGGGGATCACAGACCCCCAGGGCAGGCTCTACCGCTATGCGGGCGTGGCCGAGGACGTGACCGGGTACAAGGAATGGGAGGTGCGGCTCAGGCGGCAGAAGTCGAGGCTGCAGACCATCCTGGACACCATTCCGGTCATGATCACCATGTTCGATCCAGGCGCCAACTTCATGCTGGTCAACCGTGAGTTCGAAGCCAAGATCGGCTGGTCCACCGAGGAGGTGAAGACAATAGACCTCATGGCGGCCTGTTATCCCGACCCGGAGTACCGCAAGGAGGTCTGGCAGTACATGCGCTCCGGCGAGGTGGACTGGCGAGAGCTCGAGGTGACCACCAGGAGCGGGCGGGTGCTGCCCTCCTCCTGGTCGAACATCATCCTGGAGGAAGGCACCCAGATCGGGATCGGCATCGACCTGACCGAGAAGATCGAGTCGGAGCTGGCCCTGAGCGCCAGCGAGGAGCGCTTCAGGGCCAGCTTTGAGCAGGCCGCGGTGGGCATGAGTCACGTCGATCCAGAGGGGGTGTTCCTCAAGGTCAACCAGCGCTTATGCGACATGCTCGGGTACTCCCGAAAAGAGCTTTTGGAGCTCAGCTTCATGGACATCACCCACCCGGAGGACCTGGAGGAGGAATTGGTCCAGCTGCAGCGCCTGGCGGATGGGAAAATATCCAGCTACTCCCTGGAGAAGCGCTACCTGGGAAAGGACGGCTCGGTCTGCTGGGGGCATATGACAAGGTCGGCCGTACATGGGCACAGCGGGGAGGTGGCCTACTTCATTGGGGTGATCGAGGACATCAACCAGCGCAAGCAGGCCGAGGCGGCCCTGGTCGAGAGCGAGGCGCGCTTCCAGCAGATCGCCCGGAGCATCGACGACGTGGTCTGGCTCATGGATCTGGAGCAGGACAGGATCCTCTATGCCAGCCCGGCCTTCGAGCCCCTGTGGCAGCGTTCCCTGGAAGAGCTTTACGGTGATCGGCAAGCCTGGAACGGAGTCATCCACCCGGAGGACTTTCCCGCGGTCATGCAGGCCTTTGACAACATGCGGGAGACCGGCCGCTTCGAGGCCACCTACCGCATCGAACCCGAACCGGGCACCATCCGCTGGATCAGGGACCGGGCCTCGGTGATCGAGGACAGCCAGGGGGGGATGCTCGCAGCGGGAGTGGCCCGGGACGTGACCGGGAGCATCCAGGACGACCAGCGCCTGCGCCAAGCCCTGGGGGAGAAGGAGGTCCTGCTCCAGGAGGTGCACCACCGGGTCAAGAACAACTTCCAGGTCATCTCCAGCCTGCTCAACCTGACCGGGAAACGCATCAAGGACCAGGAGAGCCTGGACCTGTTCAAGGACATCCGGTCCAAGATCCAGTCCATGGCCCTGATCCACACCCAGATCTACCAGAGCAAGCACTTCGACCGGGTCGACCTGGCGGGCTTCGTGCGCAAGCTCTTCCACCACCTGGGCAAGATGTATCAGGAACCCGCGGTGCAGTGGGAGCTGCAGGGGGACTCGGTCCAGCTGCCCCTGGAGATGGCCGTGCCCTGCGGCCTGGCCGTGAACGAGGCGCTGACCAATGTCTACCGGCACGCCTTCAGCAGCAAGGGGGAGGGGTCGGTAACAGTCGTCATAGAGCACAGGGATCCGGGCGGGGTCAGGATCAAGATCTGCGACAACGGCGTGGGCCTGCCACAAGGCTTCACAGCCGATCACAAGGCCGGGATGGGCTTCAGGATCATGCAGGACCTGATCGCTCACCAGCTGGGGGGGGAGCTGTCCGCGGGCAATGCGCCCCAGGGCACGGGAACCTGCATAGACATCCGTTTTGACCTCAAGAGCGGGGACAGGCAGTGAGCAGGATACTGATTGTGGAAGACGAGGCTTTGGTGGCCATGGAGCTTGAGGACATGCTCGAGACCATGGGGCACGAGGTGGTGGGCAAGACAGCCCGGGGGGAGCAGGCCGTGGACATGGCCAAAAGCTTCGAGCCGGACCTGGTGCTCATGGACATCGTGCTCAGGGGCGAGATGGACGGCGTGGAAGCGGCCAAACTGGTCCAGGGTGAAATGAACATTCCGGTGGTCTTTGTCTCCGCCCACACGGCGAATGAGCTGCAGCGGGCCAAGGAGCTCAAACCCTACGGCTTCGTGGTCAAGCCCTTTGAGGAGAGCCAGGTCCAGGCCAGCATCGAGCTGGCGCTGGAGCGCAAACGCACCGAAGGCCTGGTGGGGAACTCCTCCCAGGAGGTGGAGGAGTACTTCAGGACGCTTCTGGAAGGGGCCCGCAATGCCGTGCTGCTAGTGGACCAAGACCTGACCATCCGCCAGTTCAACCGAAGCGCCTGCGAGCTGTTCAAGCTCGACCAAGAGGATCTGGCCGGGGAGCGGTGCTGCGGGTTGTTCTTCGGCTCGGACAGCCCGGTCGTGGAGACCATCATCAGCTCGCTTGACGAGAGCCAGGGGTGGATCGGCGAGGTTTCCTGCGTCAAGGCCGACGGCGAAGCCTTTCCCGGGGAGGTGACCATCAGGCGCATTTCCATGGGCGAGGCGTACTGTCTGTTGATCATCCAGGACATGACCAGGGAGAAGACCCTGGAGCAGGACTTGGAGAAGCAGCGCAGCAAGGTCCAGGACATGGGCATCACACTGCGCACCCTCATGGACGCCGTGGACGAGGAGAAGCAGGAGGTCATGGAGGCCCTGGCCGGCCGCATCACCCAGGAGGTCTTCCCTGCCCTGGAGCGCATGGTCAAGGAGTCGTCCCGGGAGACCCGGGAGAGCTACAAGACCGTGATCATGTCCGAGCTGTCCAACATGGTCTCCGGGACCTCGGCCACCGTGGACAGCCACCTGCTCTCCCTGACCCCCACCGAGCTCAAGGTCTGCCAGTACATCCAGGCCGGCTGCACCACCAAGGAGATAGCCGAGATGACCCACTCGGCCTTCGACACCATCCAGACCCACCGCAAGAACATCCGCAAGAAGCTGGGCCTCAAAGGGAAGAAGACCACCATCTATGGCTTCCTGCAGACCTCCCCCAATTCCGGGGAGGAGCCGCCGCCAGCGACCTCCTGAAAACCACTGTTGCTAATAAATCTGGTTCTTCGGCGTTTCGTGTGGAAATGCCAAAGAAATTTTCATAACCAGTAGTTCCTATCTGGTAGGGGCGGCTGGTAGCCGCCCTGCCTTTGGTCGGACCTCGTGCCCGGACCAAGCCTCGGCACAAGAAAGGGCGCGTACCACGCGCCCCTACCAGAAGTAGGTTCTTCGGCGGTATGTTGGAATACGGTGAGGAAAAGGAAAACATTTCCTATGACCGTCATTTCCGATCTTAAAAAATCCAGAGGAAACGTCGAAGAACCATAAATCTGTAAGGAGCGGCGGAGAACCCGAGAGTATCGGACTGATCGTGTATTTGCCCCAAGGCGCTGAAAGCAAGGATATAATCTATATTGGTCGAATGGTTGTCTTTCCGGCTCGGACGGTGACTTTGACCATTCTGTCAAGGTATTTTCCCATGCCTTGCTGCGGTGAGAGCACCAGGTTCATGCCCTGAACCCCCAGCCTGGCGAAAGTGACGCCGTCCTGCTCCTCCAAGGAAAGAGTCCCTACATGTTCGCCTTCGGGTAAAGAGACATGATGCCCAAGGCGCAGTCGTCGCATGCCCAGGACAAAAAGATATTTGAGCTTCATGGAGTCCGAGAGAAAGGACTTGGCAAAGACGAAGTCAGTAGCCCGCTGCATGGAGCTTTCCATTCGTTGTCGGATTGCAAGAACGGTCTTTGGGGAGAGTTCCATGATCTTGTGACCCAGGTAATCTCCGAGATCCTCCCTGGTTATTTTGTGCATTTTCCCATTGAGAGGAAGCGCGATCTCTTCCTTTTGCAAGGTGTCGTCGGCAAAGGGAATGGTGGTGTTCACAAGATCATAGGCAGGAGTCAGCCGCACAACCCCTTCCCGGTCGGTGAGCAGGGAGTAGTTCTTTACATGGGCGTCCTCGTTGCCCACGAGGAAATTAAAGAGGATGAGCTCGTACAGCTTGGGCATTTCCAAAGCGGGGAAGGACGCGAACTCTCTGACGACCCGGACCAGATCCTCGATGTTCGCATCGTACTTTTTCGCGCGGGCCAGACCCAGGAGTTGGCCGAAGTCCTCCACGGCCAGCTTTTTCTTCCCAAGCCGGTCAAAGCGTTTCACGAAGTAGATCAGTTCATGATTCTTGTCGTACACCATGCCGGAGAGTGGGGTTTGGATGCCCAGCAGGCCGGCGATATGCATCGTGGCGGCCTCGTTGGCCGGGATTTCCATAAAATTGGGATTGTCCGGCTTGAGGATGAACGAGCCGCTCTTTGTGGTGACCTCAAAACGATTGTTTTTGAGGGAAAGCTGGGCCGCGAGCTTGGGCTGTGCGCCGGAAATGGACATCTTGGCTTTTTGCTCCGCAGCCAGCACTACCGCCTCACGCCGATCATACGGAAACGGCTTGAGAGCTTCGAGTCTGGGGGACAAGAGCTTCAAACCCTTGGAGGAATAGTCTCCGAGGCCGCAGGACTCGTAGGTGATGGGGCAGCGCATCAGCTCAAGACCTCTTCATCAGGTCCAAGTTCGCGCACGGTCAGTGCACCAACGAGATCTTCCCCGAGGCGGACCAGTTGAGAGAAATGATCCTCACGGTCGATTTTATTTTTCTGGAGAAAGGCGGAGAGCATGGTCCCCTCAAGCAGCAGCCCATCCAGATAGGGAGGGAATTCCTGGTACGTCTGCTGTTTGTCCTTGATCGGAAAGGTCAGTGAGACCGGCTCTCCTGCATAACCCGGGAGGTAGGCAGCACTGAAGCTCCCGTCATCATGCTCGGTCAATACCGCGGCCTTCTCCCCGTGCATCAAGAGGAGCGCTCTACGCATGGCCCTCATCCTTGGCCGTCACCTCATCCATGAAGGGTCCTTCCAGCCCGATTTTGATGTTCAAAACGGAAAAGAGCCTGAGCAGCGTGTCAAGCCGGACGCTTCCGTTCATCGTTTCGATATTGTAGATCGCGGTTTCAGCCACATCAGCAAGCTCAGACAGCTTTCTTCGAGACAGGCCTGCCTTTTTGCGATGGAGAGCAACGGCCCGGGCGACAAATGCTTGGTAAGTATTTATCGTTTTCATGGCAAATAATTAACTCCTGGCGTTAATGTAGGAGCCTGATAAGTCCAGGTCAAGAACTTTTGCCATTTTTGAGGCAATTTTTTTATTACTAGCCGAGTGGCGGCTAAAGGGGGGTAATTTTTTGCCGGAATAACGGCAAAAAAATCAGGGATGCACTTTGCGACGGATAGGGTCAGCTCCGCACCAACCTGTGCATAAGCTGGGCATGAACGTCGCGGCGAGCGTCCAGCACACAGTGCACAATGTCTTCATCTTTCATGACTTCATACATGACCCGAAAGGGCGTGCAGTGGGCCTCCCGATAGCGGCGAATGCCAAGCCACTCCAGTTCGGGAGGAAAATTCCCACGGTCAGGAAGTGTTTGGAGTGAATGAAGCAGCGCTGTAATCTTGTCGAGGATCAGCTGAGCCTGCTCCCGCGATTCCTTTTTCACAAGGTAGTCAAAGATTTCGTGCAAATCCCTACGGGCAGCCTGAGCGACTTGAACGGAATACTTCATTTGTCCTGAACTTTTTCTCTCAACCTTTGGAGCACGTCATCGAGTGGAGCCACTCTGCCTTCTTCAACATCCTTTGTGCTGAGGGCAAGAATCTTCAGCATGGCCAGACTTTCCTGCATCTGCTCGTATTGTTCGATGCTTTGCAGAACGGCCTTGGCCTCGCCGTTTTGGGTTATGATCACCGGATCGCTCGCGGGTTCACCAAGCTTCCTGATGATTTCGGACACGTGTGTTTTGACATAGCTGACAGGCTTGATGGACTTGCTCAATCTCACGTGAGTCACCTCCCGTTGAACTTGACTCAAATATAGACCTAATTTGGGGCTGGAGCAAGCTCGTCCGGCCCTCTTTGCATTCCAAGAAATAGAGGCCCTCCAAAAGAGGGCTCAATGGCAGATGCTTGCAGAGCATTAGGCGCATACCGAGCCCCGCGATTGAGGGAGCCATTGGAGTACTCCGTTTTTTTGTTCATCCGGTTCAAGAGTACGTGGTCATCGCACATGTTGGAGGCCGAGGGCATT
>CAZQOG010000029.1:17596-24819 GCA_964594925.1 uncultured Desulfohalobiaceae bacterium | reverse complement strand
GGTACTTTTTTGGACCAGCAAAAAAGTACCTCGTCCCGCAGGGACGAAACCCTGCATTTTTTAGACATGATCGAGCAAACGATCACTGAGAAAAGACCGATTACGATTACGACAACGATTACGAGAAAGAGCCTTTTCGGATCGAGTATTTAAAAAAAACCACGAAACGCAGAAGAACCATTTATATGCGGAGCCCAATCCCGACCCACCGACGCTCCCCAGCCTCGCAGCTGGCCCGGAAGCTTGCCCTGGTGCTGGTCTTCATGGCCGTGGCCGCCCTGTTCTGGATCACCTATGAACGAGGGTTCGAAGGGATGGGGGGCGGTGTGCAGCGTCGCGACATGACAAACACCATGAGCGCTGCGCAGCTCGACCACGTCGAGTCTTTCGCACGCTTCCTGAAGCGCGACTTCGGGCTGGAGTTTCATCTCCTGGTGACCGAAAAGGGGCTGGACCTGCCCCGCCTCGATGCACGCACCCTGTTCATCGGGCTCGACCTGTCCCGCAACCGCTCCGTGGTGGTGCTTCCCCCTTTGCTGCGGCGCAGCATCGACCCCTCTGCGGTCCGTTATCTGGAACAGGAGCACTTCCAGCGGTCCCTGACGGAGCAGGAATGGCCCCTGGCCCTGGAGAAGGCCCTGGACCTGATCCGGCAACAGCTTTACAACCCCGAGCCGTTCACGAAGAGGCGCCCGTGACGACACAATCCGTGACCGTTTACTCCGATGGTTCCTGCCTGGGCAACCCCGGGCCCGGGGGCTGGGCAGCGGTGCTGCTCTACCAGGACCACAGGCGGGAGATCTCCGGGGGATTTTCCCTGACCACCAACAACCGCATGGAGATGATGGCCTTGATCAAGGCCTTGCAGAGCCTGAAGCATCCCTGCCGCGTGGAGGCCCACACCGACTCCCTGTACCTGCACCACGCCTTCTCCAAGGGCTGGCTGAAATCATGGCTGAAGAACGGCTGGCGCACGGCTGCGAAAAAACCGGTCAAGAACAAGGACCTCTGGCTGGAGCTGATCCCCCTGATGGAACGGCACGAGGTGGGTTTCCACTGGGTCAAGGGGCACAGCGGCGACCCGGAGAACGAGCGCTGCGACGAACTGGCCAAGCAGGCCGCCCTCACCCCCGGCCTGCCGCACGACCCTGGATATCCGGGATGAGGAGAAGCTCGAAGCTGGAAGCTCGAAGCAAGAGGAGAAGCTGAAAGCTCAAAGCTGAAAGCAGGAGAAGAAGTTGGAAGCAAGAGGAGGAGCTCGAAGCTGAAAGACTAAGACTGTCCACAAAATCGGGTGAGCTCCAGAGACTGCCCCCTGGACACCCGCTGCATTTCCATAATTGTAGGGGCCTGCCCCTACAAAGCACACTAACCCGACAACCCCGCGCCCGGGGTCACTCTCTCTCGCTTTGAGCCTCTTCATCTCTTACTTTCAGCTTTCAGCTTTGAGCTTTGAACCTCTTCATCTCTTACTTTCAGCTTTCAGCTTCTTTAAATCCCCAGCCCTTGCTTCAGGGCCTCGAGATCAACCGCCTGGCTCACCAGTTGCAGGCCCTGCTTGATCTTGACCACGTCCCTGAGCTTGTGCCGGGACAGGATGGCCTCCATCCGCTTGGCCACGGAGTAGGTGTCCTCCCGCACCACCACGATGGGCACCTCGAGGACCTCGGCCCGGGTCAGGATGATGTCGTTCGGGTAGAGGTTGCCGGTCAGCACCAGACACTGGCACTTGCCCTCCAGGGCCACCAGCTGCACATCGGAGCGGTCCCCGCCCACGATGATGGCCGAGTTCTTGCTGCGCCTGAAATGGGTCATGAAGTTCTCGACCTGCATGGTGCCGATGAGAAAGTTCTCCACCACGCGATCGGACTGCTCCTGGGCCGTGAGCAGCTTGCCCCCCAGCTTTTCCGCCAGGTCGCCCACCTTGATGGCGCTCATCAGGGGGTCGTTCTGGATCACGCCCAGCACCTTGACACCGCTGCGCTCCAGAAAGGGGATGATCAGCTTCTGCAGCTCGTCCATGAAGGCCGGGGGGATGTCGTTGAGGACCACTCCGAGCATCCTCTCCCCCAAAACCTCGCGCAACACCACCAGGGTGTCGTAGTTGAGCTCTTTTTTGTAGCGGTCGATGACCACCACCTTGAGCCCCAGCTCCCTGGTCAGGGTGACCCCGTCCACGTTGCAGTACTTGCCCGAGTACATGCTGCCCGAGCCCGCCACCAGCATCAGGTCCCTGTCCCGGCCCAGTGTGGTGTAGGCCTGCTTGATGTCCCCCATCAGGTCCCCGCACTGGCCGCTGAAGGCCTTGACCTTGAAATCGTGGTCCACCACCACCGGGGTGACCAGTCCGGGGTCAGCCTTCAAACTCAGAACGTCCTGGATGAAAAAGGCGTCGTCATCCCCCACGGAGCCGTCCTGTTTTCTGGGCAGCGCACCCACCGGCTTCATGTACCCGAGGTTGTACCCCTCCTGCTGCAGCTTGAGGCCCAGGCCAAGGGCGACCATGTTCTTTCCAGCAAAGCTCGATGTGGCTCCAATGTACAACCCGACCATGCACACCTCCTTCAAGGCCCCTGCAGACAGGGAATTTCTTCATCCTTTGCCGTGTCCTGAACCATCCGGACCTTACAGTCTGTTGAAAAAAGTCCTTTTCAGCAGACCGCTCAAAAAACACGCTGGCAAGCCGTGAACCAGGGAGCAAGGCCGAAGCGAATTCCAAATACCTGTGGGTTTGCCCTGGTGAAGCAACGCAGTCCAACGGGGATTTCTTAACGGTCTGCTACAAGGAGTTGCATGTTGCGCACTGTTTGTCCAGGGCAGTGCAGCTGAACGCCCCTGCGGGGCAGATGGCTCTGCAGCATGCTTGACCTTGGCTGAATCCGCTTGATAGGGGACGCCAAGCCCGGGAAGAGTCCCGGCCAAAGACCAGAGGTGTCCCGCTTGCCCTCGTACACTTTTTTTATACCCCGTTGCCGCGCATGAACCACGACCACCCCCTGCACGAGCTGGAACAGGCCCTGGGGCACAGCTTCAGCAACCAGGAACTCATGGAGCTGGCCCTGACCCACTCCTCTTTTGCCAACGAACAGGGGCGGCCGCTCGAAAACAACGAGCGCCTCGAGTTCCTCGGGGACGCGGTCCTGGAGCTGTGCATCTCGGCTGAGCTCTACGCCCGGTTCCCCGATGTCCAGGAAGGCCAGCTGACCAGCTTCCGGGCCATGCTGGTCAGTGCCGCCTCCCTGGCCAGGATGGCCCGGAGCATCGGCCTGGGCAGGTTTGTCCTGCTTGGGAAGGGTGAGGAGTCACAGGGCGGCAGGGACCGAAGCAGCGTGCTGAGCGACTGTTTCGAGGCACTCATGGGCGCTGTTTTTCTCGACGGGGGGTACGCCAGGGCCCTGCACTGCATTCAGCAACTGTTCGAGCCCCACCTGCCAGACGCTCCCGCACCCCACCATCCCCGGGACTACAAGAGCAGGCTCCAGGAGCTGACCCAGCAGCTCCACCAGGACCGCCCCCGGTACGTTCTTGCCCACAGCAGCGGGCCCGAGCATGAAAAGCTCTACCACGTCGAGGTGCACCTGCCCGAAGGCACGGTGCTCTCGGCCCACTCCTCGAGCATCAAGAAGGCCGAGCAGAAAGCAGCCCGCCAAGCCTACCTCCTGCTGACCGGCAAGACCCTCGCCTCCGGAACTTGAGAAAGAAGGGCGAAAGATTTTTCGCCCTTACAGGAATGGGAATTGTGGTTCTTCGAAGAACCGGAATTGTATTGTAGGGGCGAATAATCATTCGCCCAGGTCCACACCGAAACGGGGTAGTGCTCAGTGAGGTTTTGATTACTCTGATAGGGGCGCCTGGCAGGGGCCCTTTCTTTTGCCGCAGCTTGGTTCCGACACCAGGTTCCGACCAAAGGCAGGGCGGTTGCCAACCGCCCCTACCAGAAAAGAAATCCTCGATCCGAAAAGAAATCTTTTCCGTTGTCGTTGTCGTTGTCGTAATCGTAATCGATCTTCTTGCACCAGCGATGATTATCAACGGATTTTTCTTCTTTGCAGGCCGTTCAAAATCATTGCTGACAACCCAGGCTTCGCTTTGGCTTCGCCGTGGCATAGGGCGCAAGAAAAGTTCAAGGCCAAAACGTGTTGATTCTTCGCCGTTAGCGCGTTTCTTCTCTTGCTTTCAGCTTCCAGCTTCCAGCTTCAATTTACGTGAGGGTTTGGCCGTGATGGAGCAACGAAGTTCAGCGATGATTTTCAATGGCCTGCTAAAGTTTTCTTCAACCCGGCCGATAAAGGAAGCAACAGAAAACCATTCCATGCGCACTACGCACTGGAGGAACTGACATGAAGATCGAAACCCTCAACGCGAGTGTTCAGAACCTGACCAGCCGGGAAACGGTTGCAATCAGGCCGCCGCAAAAAGATTCAGGGCGGGGGGACAAGGGGACAGGGCTGGACCTCGCAAAGCCTGAGAACCGGGAAAAGCTCACCGAGCTGGCCGGGGCCATGGAGCAGTTTCTCAAGGTCATGGGCACCGAGCTCAAGTTCCGCATCGACGAGAGGACCAACCTGGTCCAGGTGGAGGTCTTCGATCCCCAGAAGGACAAGGTCATCCAGAAGATCCCCCCCGATGACCTGCTCAAGCTGGCCGCTTCCATCGAGGACATGGTCGGGGTTTTCGTGGACAAGGCCTTCTGAACCGCTGCTTCAATCCGCCCACCCTGCAGGAAAGAAAAAACACAGGACCCCGGAATCTCTTCGCCGGGCCCTGTGTTCTCCGTTTTTGATCTAAAAGCCTACCGCTTGAGCTGGATCAGTGTGTTCAGCATCATATCCACCGTGGTGATGGTCTTGCTGTTGGCCTGAAACCCCTTTTCATGGGTGATCATCTTCACGAACTCCGTGGCCAGGTCCACGTTGGACTGCTCCAGGGTGCGGGAGGCCAGCGAACCCTTGCCGCCGGTGTTGGCCAGTCCGGTCAGGGCCGGCCCAGAGTCGGTGGTCTCTGAAAACAGGTTGCTCCCTTCCCGGTTCAAGGCCGCGGCATCGTTGAACTCCGCCAGGGTCAGGGCAAAGAGCTCCAGGACCTGGCCGTTGGAGAACCGGCCCGAGAGCACGCCGTCGTTGTCCACCGAGATGGACTGCAGCGAGCCGGCAGTGAACCCGTTCTGGGTCTGGAAGATGGTCGTGGAGCTGGTGGAGTAGTTGGTGGTGGCCAGGGCGCTGCGCTGCGTGTCGTTGAAGCCCGGCAGATTCGCCAGATCAGTGCCCACTTCACCGGCTTGGCCGTTGGCTGTGGGATCGTTCCAGCCGCTCCCAAGGTCCGGGTTCCTGAGCCCTAAGTTGATCTCGATGCTTTCGGCGTTCGGGCCGTCGGTGGTGTCGGTCACGCTGGCCTCCGCCTCACCCAGGAAGTTGGCCGTGGCCAGGGGCAGCCCGGCCTGGGAAAAGTCGGCCAGGGTCCAGTTGTCCAGATTGTTTGGATCGGCCACATCCGGGTCGTTCAGGGTGTAGGCGGACATATTGTCCAGCTCGCCCGCGGCATTGAAGCTCAGGGAGCCGCTCATGAGCACACCGCGCTTCTCAAGATTGGCGGATGCGGTGTCCGTCCAGAACTCCCGATTGTCCTCATTGGGGCTGACCGTGACCATGAACTCCCAGAACCGGTTGCCCCCGGAGTCGTCCACCACGTTCTCGTCCCTGACCGGGTCGTAGTAGACGGTCAGGTTGTGCGATGTCCCGGACTGGTCGTAGACCTTGAGGGTGTTCTGAAAGGAGAACAGGGCGTCGTCAAGCGGTGCGTCCGGGTCGGTGACCGCGTCCCAGCTCTTGAACATGGCAAAGAAGGGGTCGTCGACGTCCGGGTTCTTGTCTTCGACGGTGGACTGCAGGTTGGCGATCACGCTCACTTCCGAGGTGGCCTGGGGCGGGGACTGGAAGTTCTCCAGCCGAATGTCCCCCGTGGCCCCGATGATGTTCACCCCGGCTGCGCCCTCCGTGGCCACAGGGCTGAGGGCGGAGGTCGCCTCATCACCGCTGGCCACCTCCCAGCCCTGCACGATGTGCCCCTGGGGGTTGACCAGGAAGCCGTCGGAGTTGAAGCGGAAGTTGCCGGCCCGGGTGTAGTAGTTCTCCTCGGTGCCCTGCGGGGAGACGATGAAGAAGCCGTCCCCGCCGATGGCCAGGTCCGTGGAGGCCGTGGTGGTCTCGAAGGAGCCCTGGCCGAAGTCTGTGCTGACCGCGGCGACGCGCACCCCGCGTCCCACCTGGTCCACCCCGGCCGAGGTGCTGATCTCCTCGCTCAGCGCGTCCTCGAAGCGCATGCGGGAGCCCTTGTAGCCCACGGTGCTGATGTTGGCGATGTTGTTGCCCACCACGCCCAAGGCATCGGCGTGTGCCTGCAGACCGCTGGTTCCGGAAAAAAGCGCTGATGAGAGTCCCATACTCAACCTCCTATTGGATCGGTCCCGGCCCCTGTGTCGGCCTGGGGGTTGACCACCTCTATGATATCGAAAAGGCTGACCTCGCGTCCGTCCTTCAACCGCAGATATGTCTGGCCGTCCCGGGTGCTGATGCCGGAGACCTCGCCGCTGACGTCTGTTTCAGCCAGCACAGGCTCCCCGTCAGGCCCCTCGACCGCCATGCGCACCGTGTACACCCCGTCCTCGACAGCGCGTCCCGTGTAGTCCCTGCCGTCCCAGGTGAACTCGTACGACCCGGCCTGGCGTCCACCCTGGGAAAGGGTCTGGACCAGGTTTCCGTTTGCGTCGAAGACATTCACCAGCACGCTGGCGGCCGGGTCGTCGATGCTGTAATACATGGTCGAAACCTGTCCGCCCTGCTTGCTCAGGGTGTCGCCGCCAGCCCGGACCTGCTTGCCGATGAAGCTCACCGCGGAAAGCATGTCCTGGCGCCCCTCGCTCTCGTTCATGGTATCCAGGCTGGCTGAAATCTGCTCCAGCTTTTCCAGGCTGGAGAACTGGGCCAGCTGCGCCGTGAACTCCTTGTCCTCCATGGGGTTCAGGGGGTCCTGGTTCTTGAGCTGGGTGATCAGCAGCTGGAGAAAGGCGTCCCGGCCCAGGACCGAGTCGGTGCCTGTCGGGGTCTGCTGTGGGGCAAAATCGACTTCCGCCTGCCCGAAAATGGTGTTGTTGTATTCATACGACATTGTTCTGAGCGCTCCTTAACAGTCTGTTGACAAAATCCTTTTCAGCAGTCCGTTCAAAA
>CAZQOG010000029.1:0-17496 GCA_964594925.1 uncultured Desulfohalobiaceae bacterium | reverse complement strand
GACCCACCCCAGGGTCTCGAACTGCTGCTCCCTGGCCTGGTTGTGCCCGTCCGCCCCCATCCAGGCCTGGCTGGAGGGGCCGTCCTTCAGCTGGGTCTGCACCTCCAGCCTGCTGACCTTGAGCCCCTGGCTTTCCAGGCTCTGCCTGAGCTGGGCCAGCTGCTCGCCCACGATGCGGCCGGCGTCGTCACTGCTGGTCCGGATCACGGCCTGGACATCCTTGTTTCTGACCTGGAGCATCACGCTCAGGGATCCGAGCTCCGGCGGTGAGAGGCGCAGTGTGAGCTGGCGCCTGCCCTGCCCGAGGTTCTGAAAGATGCCGCTCTCCACCATGCGGTACACGCCCCGGCTGACTGCTGCTGCCTGCAGGTCTGCCTTGGCTGCGGCAGGAGACAGCGTCTGGCCCTGGGTTGCGGCTGCCTCCGGGCCGGCCTGATGGGCAGGGGCTGTTTTGATCTGACCACCGGGGCTCTGGTCGGACCGGGTCTGAACAACCTTGCTCCACAGGTCGTCGGCCCCATCCCTGGCCCTGCCCTGGCCAAAGGATTCCTCCCCCCCCTTTCCGGACAGGGTCATGTCCCTGGCCTGCTGCTCCACCTTTGCCCCTGATTCCCCTTCCCCGGCCGCGGTTGCAAAACGATCCCTGGCGGCCCCTTCAGAGACACCTTCGGAACGGCCCTGTGCATTCCCGAAGGGGACGAAACGCTGCACGACCGCTTCGCGCTGGCCTGCCTCAGCCCGGACTGCTTCCTGGTTGCTGCCGGCGAGCCGTATCGCATGCAGCTGGGCATTCAGCTGTGCGGCCTGCTTGCCCTCTTCGCTTAGAATCCGCTCCCGCCCCTGACCCGTCAGGGTGACCAGCATGCGCAACGCATCCCCCCCGAGCGTGTGCTCACCGGCAGCGGCAAACAGCTTGACCAGGAGCCGGGCGTCGCCTGCGGACCCGTTGCTCAGCGCACGGCGCAGGGTCGCGGCCTCCTGGGTGTTCACGGTTACCGGTCGCCCGGCAGCCTCAGCTGAAAGACGTTCCAGAATGGAGTCGCAGCCCTCCCCAAGCAGCTTTCCCAGCAAGCCGACCTCGTGCCTGCTCAGCACAAGGGGCTCGCCCTGCTCCGAAGACAGGACCTTCTCCACCAGGGCGAACTGCTCTCCGGGCATGCCCAGTGCCCGGGCCAGAATGCCAAGCTCCCCGGCATCAACGGAAATCTTTGCATCTTCCGGAAGCTTTTCCAGGGCTTGGAGAATACGGTTGTGCAACTCCTCCGGTGACAGCCGGTCGCAAGATTTTGCCAGGGCTTCCGCCTCCTGTGCAGGAATACCGATTTTTTGCAGCAAAACCTGGAGCCGGCGCTGCTCGTTCAGGTCGAGCTCGGCAGCCTGAACACCCCTTTCCGACTGCAGCTCCTGAACGCGCTGCAGCAGCCCCGCCCAGGTCAGCCCTCCTTCTTCGACCAGCGCTTCCAGCTCGGCGATGTCCAGGTCGTCCATGCCGTTTTCTCGCAGAACCTTGCGCACGGCGGCAAATTCTTCCCTGCCGACCGCTTTGGACATGTCCTGTGGACCCTTTTCCAGCTTGTTGTCACTGCGGGACCCGCAGCGTGCCCTGGAAGACCGGCCTCAGGTAGGCGCGACATCCATCTCCGACCCCTGCCCGGCAAGCACGGCCTCGAGGACCGGGGAGAAGACACCGCACCCCTTGGCCCCGTCGCTTTCCGGAGCTGAACAGTCACTCTTGAAGACAGTGACCTGGTCTGGAGAGGGAAATATCTGCATGGTGGACTCCTGTTTCCCAAGTCATAAACAAGAGTCGTTCCAATCCGGTCGGTGAGTCGGAAATGGGGACGAGAGCGGTCACTGACCACTGCCCGGTTTGCCGGCGAAATGGGGGGATTGTGGGGTTCCCCCGATCAATGGCGGGTGCAGCTGTTATGCAAACAGGCGGGACATGACGGCGAAGATCTCTTTGAGGCGGTGCTCATAGGTGTGCTCCGCCAGGATCCTCTTCCTGGCTGCAGCGGCCACTGCTGCCCGCTGGCGGGGACGACGCAGGTAGAAGTCGACCAGCTCCGGAATCTCCCCTGGATCCGTATAGGCCACTGATTCACTCCCCGGTTCGAGCAAAACGTCCATCTGCTCGCGGTGATCGGTGAGCACGAACGCCCCGCAGGCAGGGACGTCGAACACACGCTGATTGACAGCCCCCTTCATCTGCATGCTGGTACAGTTGAAGTTGATCTCCGACAGGGGGTAGAATCTGGGAAGATCACGGTAGTAGTTGAGCTCCGGATGCCAGCGCCAGGCTGCACCCGCCCCCCTGAACTGGGTCTTCCACCCCCTGTCCCCCGCGATAAGGGGGGCAAAGGGCAGCAGCTCGCCCACGCACCTTTTGCGATACCTGCGGGTGGCCTCCCAGGTGATCATGGTTTCATACGCCAGGCGCTGCTCCACCGTGGCGAGCTCCTGAAAGATGTCGTGCAGGCCGGGATGATGGGCGGCAAGATGCTCTTCGACCGAACGCAGGGTACTGGAGCCGAACTCCTGCGCCACCCTGCGGTAGGACCTGAGCAGGGCTGCCGGAAAACTGCCGGCCTTCATCCGCCCGCCCACCTTGGAAAGCATGGAGTTGCCCACGAACGAGACCCGCGACCTCCACCCTTTCGGCGCGGGGGGGGAAGCCCTGACCGGTCTGAACCGCGTGGCATCGGTGCACAGCGGCAGGTACTCCACTCTGGAAAAGCCCTTGTCCCGGAGGGTCTCCACATTGTCCCGGTCCCAGGTGAAGATGGCGGTCAGGGGGCTGGCCAGACGCTGGTACTGGTAGAGAATGAGGTGTGGGTTGTCCACGAACCAGGAGGCCAGGGGAAGCTCCAGGCGCTCCAGCAGCTCCGTCAGCACGCCCTCCCGGTCCACGCCCAGATGGTTCACGGTCAGCACGAAGTCGGGCCTGAACTCCATCACCGTCTGGAGCAGGATCTCAACGAACTCGGTGCGGCCGGCCTCCCTCTCCTCGATGGTGATCAGACTGTAGGGGGTTCCCATCCGTTCACACGCGGCCCTGAGCTCCTCCACCAGGAAGTACCCGCTGGTCAAAAGCAGCACCCGCGGGGGATCGGAGGCGAACTTGGCGTATCTGGCCCTGGCCCAGAAATCGAACCGGCTGCTGGCGGAAAGCGCCTGCAGCAGCCCATGGTAGTACTCCCTGTCCAGGCGCAGGTAGTGCGGCAGCACCACCGGCTGGAAGGGTGCCCCTCCGTGCTCCAGCTGCCACCGGGTAAGCTTCTCCAGGGCCGACCCCGGATCCGGGTCCTCTATCCAGAGCACCTCCCTGTGACTGGAGAAGCGCTCCCTGCAGCCCGAGACCGTAAGGATCGGCTCCTCCTTGTCCACCACCGCCACCGGGCCTGGGCCACGATCGAGAAAGGCCTGAACGGCATGGCCCAGCCCTGAACCGAGCAGCACGGGCAGGGTGTTTGTCTTTGCAGTCTGTGGCGCAACGGCCGAGTGCTCGCTTCGAATGGGGCTCCCCATCAGGGAGCTGCGCCCGCTGTTCCAATCGAGCCGGATGTCCACCAGCCGGCCGTTCTTCACCACCGGAGCTGCTCGATAGGAAAAGGAGCGTTGTGACAAACAACACCTCATTCAGACGGGAGGGGCATATACCCGTAGTGTGGGCCAGGGGGGCCGGTGGGCAAAGATCGCGCAGGCACGACGCCGGGAAAAACAGGGGGCTCTCTCCTGCTCCGGGAGCACGGTCAGCTCTGCAGGACCTTGTCCAGCTCCTCCCGAGTTTCAAGGACGGTGAAGTAATCGATCAGCTTGACCAGGGAAAGGGTCTTGCGCACCTGGGACGAGGGCTTGAACAGGTAGAACTTCTTCCCGGTCTGCTTGATCTTGTTGTTCAGCGCAACCAGGAACCCGATCCCGGAGCTGTCCAGGAAGTTGGTCTGGGACAGGTCCATGACCAGGGTGCGGCACCCGTCCTTCATAAGGGGCTCCTCGACCTCTTTCTTGAGCTGCGGGGTAATCTCCAGGGTCAGCTCGCCTGAAAAGCTGATCAGACAGGTCGTGCCCGTTTTCTCTACTTGCAGTTCATCCATAAATGCTCCTTGATGTCTTTGTGCAGGACAAGGACGTTCTTTTCGCCCTGCTGATCGTAGCGGCAACTGTCCATGATCCGGTGGATGATCAGCAGCCCCCGACCCGATTCGGCTTCCGGGCCGACAGCCTCCACTGGCGTGCAAGAGCCCGCAAATCTCTTCCCCCAGTTCACGATCTCGAACTCGACGAACCGTTTCGGCGCTACCCGTGTCGTGACCTCGAGCATTCCCGACCCTTCGGGATAGGCATGCATGACCACATTGGCGCAGGCCTCCAGCAACACCAGCTCGAGCTCGTACAGGAGGTCTTCGTCGCACAGATACTCCCCCAGCTCGTCAATGGCCTTCTTGACCAGATGCCGGGATGTCTTTGGCGATGCAAGGCAGCGAAAGGACTCTTCCTTCACAGGCTTGGCACTCCCTGTGCTCCGGTCCGGCACTTCGACGTCCGGGAGGGGCACGTGCGGCTCCAGCGGGACCGAACTCCGCGCATCGTTATCAGCCTCTTGAAGCTCATGCAGCCACTCGTAAAATCCGACCCACCCAAAATCCACACGCACGGGGAACGGTTCGGGTCAAACCCGGGATGATGCGGAGTGCCCATCCAGTTATTTCCCGGGGCCAAGCAGCTCCCATGCCCGCTGACAAACAAAGGGCGCCGACATTGTGCAGGGCTTCTTCATTGAAAATCCCCGCTTTCCATAACAAGTGTTACTGGTCCCCAGTTGCAGAAGTCAACATCCATGGCCGCACCGAACACCCCTTGCCGGACACGTCCCGGACAGGCCTTTTCCAGATCAGAGACCAGCCTGTGGAAAAGATCCTCTGCCAGCCCCGGAGGGGCTGCAGTGGTGAATGACGGCCGCCGGCCCTTGCCGCAGTCCGCGTACAGGGTGAACTGGGAAACCGCCAGGATCTCGCCGCCCACATCCTGCAGGGAGAGGTTCATCCTGTCATCCTGATCCGGGAAGATTCGCAGCCCGACCACCTTGGTGACGATTTTCTTCCAGGCCGCCCGCTCCCACATGCCGGTGTCGTCTTCCTGTCCAAAGCCGGCCAGCAGGAGGATCCCCATGCCGATGGAGGCCGCGGTGCGCTCAGAGACCCTTACCCGGGCCCATTTCACCCGCTGCAGCACCAGCCGCATCACTCTTCCAGGTACACGGCGGCTGAACCTTCGCTTTCCATGACCGCCACGGCCCTGACCCGGACATGCTCTGATCCCAGCCGTTGGCCGAGCCGGCGGTGGATGTATCTGGCCAGGTGCTCGGAGGAAGGGTTCTGCTGCTTGAACTCGGGCAGCTCGTTCAGGTGGCAGTGGTCCAGCTCCTCGAGAACGTCCTGCAGCTCCTCCTTGAGCACCTTGAAGTCGACCAGGATGCCTGTCTCTGCATCGAGTCTGCTGCCCTCTATCTCGGCCTCGACGATGAAGTTGTGGCCGTGCAGGTTCTCGCACTTGCCCTGGTAGTGGCGCAGCTGGTGTGCGGCGCAGAAATGGGATCGGACCTTGAGCCGGTAGACGGGGGTGGTCATGTCGGGATCCTGTTGTACACCGGGCGACCCTCAGGGCCGGACGGACGGGGTTTCTGCCAATGCCTGATGTCGTCCCAGAAGTCCGGGCCCGGGGCCACTGAGTACTCGTGACCGAGCTGCATCAGGCATTCGGCATCCTTGAGAAAGAGGCGGATGTTCAGGGCCACCCCTCCGGGGTAGCGCTGGATGATCCGCCGCAGCGACTCCCAGGGGTTGTCGGGAAGGTCCTCCACCGTGAGGGTGAGGCACACCGGGGCATTGGTCATCATGGCCGTCTCCTCCAGGCGCTGGCCCTCGAGGGCGATGAGCTTGGCCTTTCTGGACCCATCCTCCTCGCTGTCCCCGTTGCCGTTGTCCTCCCCTTCCTGCTCGGCGATCCTGGCCGTGACCAGCAGGGGGCGCTCGTCCTCGATGTCCGGCCTGATCTTGGCGTAGACCTCGGGGAACAGGATCAGCTCACCGCTTCCGGACAGGTCCTCCACCTGACAGAAGGCCATCCTCCCCCCTTTCTTGGTGACGTGCTCCTTGCGGCCCGAAACCACCAGGGCCACCTTGACCTCGGCACCCGGCGAGTAACCCGAGCACTGCTTGAGGGTGTGCAGGTTGAGACGCAAAAGCTCCTCACGGTAGCGCAGCAGGGGATGCCCGCTGAGATAGAACCCCAGGGAGTCCTTCTCGAACTTGAGCCGGTCCTCGTCACCCCACTCCTCTACGCCCCCCTCCTCCAGGTTCAGACCTATCCCGGGCATGGTGCAGCTGCTCCCGCCCATCATCTGGATCAGGGAAAGCTGGCCGCGGTTCTTGTCCTGCTGCTGCTTCTGGGCCACGCCGGCCACCTTATCCAGCGAGGCCAGCAAGGCCGCCCGGGTGCACCCCAGAGTGTCCAGGGCCCCGCTTTTTATCAGGCTCTCCAGGACCCGCTTGGTCACCTTGCGCAGGCTGACCCGCTGGCACAGGTCGAGCAGGCTGGCATAGGGCCCGTTCGCAGTGCGCTCCTCAACCATGGCCTGGATGGCTCCGGTGCCCACGTTCTTGATGCCGGAGAGCCCGAACCGGATTGTTTCCCCTTCCACGGTGAAGGAGCGAAAGCTCTTGTTCACATCCGGCGGCAGGACCACGATGCCCATGTCCCGGCAGGCATTGACATAGGCGATGACCTTGTCGGTGTTGTTCACGTCGGAGGTGATCAGGGCGGCCATGAACTCGGTGGGAAAGTGGGCCTTGAGAAAGGCGGTCTGGTAGGAGATCAGGGCGTAGGCGGCGCTGTGGGACTTGTTGAACCCGTACCCGGCGAACTTCTCCATCAGGTCGAAGATGTGGGCTGCGGTCTTCCCCGGGATACCGTTTTCCTGGGCGCCCTGCATGAACTTGGAGCGCTGCTCGGCCATGACCGCCGGGTCCTTCTTGCCCATGGCCCGTCTCAGGATGTCGCCGTCGCCCAGGGAGTAGCTGGCCAGGTCCGAGGCGATGCGCATGACCTGTTCCTGGTAGAGGATGACCCCGTAGGTGGTGTTCAGGATGGGTTCGAGTTTGGGGTGGTCGTACCGGACATCCACCAGGCCGTGCTTGCGCTTGATGAAGTCGTCCACCATGCCGCTTTCCAGCGGGCCCGGGCGGTACAGGGCCAGCAGGGCGATGATGTCCTCGAAGCAGGTGGGCCTCAGGTCCATGAGCACCCGGCGCATGCCGGAGCTCTCCAGCTGGAACACGCCGTCGGTCTGCCCCCTGGCCAGCAGGGCATAGGTCTTCTCGTCGTCCAGGGGCAGGGAGTCCAGGTCGGGCACGTCCTTGTCGTTGGCCGCAGCCAGGTCCAGCGTATCCTGGATCACGGTCAGGGTCTTCAACCCCAGAAAATCGAACTTGATCAGGCCGACCTTCTCCACCTTCTTCATGTCGTACTGGGTGACCACCTCCCCGCGTTTGCCCCGGTACAGGGGAAGGTACTCCTTCATGGGCCTGTCGGAGATGACAATGCCGGCCGCGTGGGTGGAGGCGTGCCTGGCCAGCCCCTCCAGCCTCCTGGAGATGTCGATGAGCCTGGACACCGTAGGGTCGTCCGCCACCCTCTGCTTGAGCTCGGGCTCCTGCTCCAGGGCCTTGTCGATGGTCATCTTCAGCTCTTCGGGGATCAGCTTGGCGATCTTGTCCGTCTCGGCAAAGCTCATGCCCAGGGCCCGCCCCACGTCCCTGACCACGGCCCTGGCCTTCATGGTCCCGAAGGTGGTGATCTGGGCCACGCTCTCCTTGCCGTACTTCTCGGTCACGTAGCGGATGACCTCTTCCCGCCGGTTGTAGCAGAAGTCCACGTCGATATCCGGCAGGCTCTCCCGCTCCACGTTCAGGAAGCGTTCGAACAGCAGGCGGTACTTGATGGGGTCGAGGTTGGTGATCTTCAGGGAGTAGGCCACCAGGCTGCCCGCGGCCGACCCGCGGCCCGGGCCGACCGGTATGCCCCGGCGCTTGGCCCAGTTGATGAAATCCTGGACAATGAGGAAGTAGCCGGGAAACCCCTTGCTGCAGATAATGCCCAGCTCCTCTTCCAGACGGTCATGGTAGACCTTCTCGTCGATCTCGTAGTCAAAGGAGGCCATGCGCTCCTTGAGCCCCTCCTGCGCAAGGCGCCGGAACTCCTCCTCCAGGGTCACCCCTTCGGGGACCTCGTAGAGCGGAAAGCGGTGCGTCCCCAGATCGAGCTCCAGATTGCACCGCTTGGCCACCTCCATGGTGTTGCTCACTATTTCCGGACAATGGGCAAAGGCCGCCTCCATCTCATGCGGCGGGCGGTAGTAAAGCTCCCGGGTGTTGAAGCGCATGCGGCGCTCGTCGTCAACGCAGGCGTTGGTCTGGATGCACAGCAACAGGTCGTGGGCCTCCACGTCGTCCGCCCCCAGGTAGTGGCAGTCGTTGGTGGCCACACAGGGAAGCCTGGTTTCCCCGGCCAGCTCCAGCAGCTTGTCGTTCAGCTCCAGCTGCTCCTCCAGTCCGTTGGCCTGCAGTTCCAGATAAAACCGGTCCGGGAACAGGGCGGCGTACTCGCGCGCCGCGGCCAGGCCGGCATCGAACCCTTGGTTGCGCAGCTTGTAGGGCACCTCCCCTTTGAGGCAGGCCGACAGCGCTATCAACCCCGGGTTCCACCTGGCCAGAAGCTCCTTGTCCACCCGCGGCTTGTAGTGAAAACCCTCCAGGTTGCCCGCGCTGACCAGCTGCAGCAGGTTGTGGTAGCCTTCCCGGTTCTGAGCGAGCAGGATCAGGTGGTAGCCTGCCTGGGAGGCCGACTTGGCCGACTTGTCGTGACGGTCGGTCATGGCCACGTAGACCTCGCACCCGATGATGGGCTTGATGCCGTAGTCCCGGGCTGTGAGGTAGAAGTTCAAAGCCCCGAACAGGTTGCCGTGGTCGGTGATCGCCGCGGCGGGAAGACCGAGCTCCACGGTGCGGGCGCACAGGTCCTTGATCCGGATGGCCCCGTCCAGGAGGCTGTACTCGGTATGACAGTGCAGGTGAACGAAATCGGACATATGTCGAAGTTTTCCAGGAGTTTGGGGTTGCTTGTGGCACCTGACCGATCAAACCGGCCCTATGCCCGACTATCGGGAAAATCCAACCCAAGCCGGAGAGTCCGACACACAATCCGCCCGAGGCCACTCTCCACCATCAAATGCCTACAAAGTGGCCGCCACCTTCCTGGCCAGCCGCAGCAGCTGGTTGGAAAACCCCGACTCGTTGTCGTACCAGATGATCAGCTTGAGCATGGTCCCGTTCATGACCGTGGTGGTCAGTGCGTCCACAACGCCGGCATAGGTGGTACCCACGTAGTCGACGGACACCAGGGGTTCCTCGCTGTAGCCCAGGATGTCCTTCAGGGGTCCCTCCGCTGCGGACTTCAGGGCGGCATTGACCTCTTCGGCCGTGGTGGATCTGTCCAGCTCGACCACCAGGTCGACCAGGGACACGTTGGGGGTGGGCACCCTGATGGCCATGCCGTCCAGCCTGCCTGCCAGCTCCGGGATGACCTGGGTCACGGCCCGGGCCGCGCCGGTGGTGGTCGGCAGCATGTTCATGGCCGCGGCTCTGGCCCGGCGCAGGTCCTTGTGGGAGCCGTCCAGGATGCGCTGGCTCATGGTGTAGGAGTGCACCGTGGTCATCAGGCCGTGTCTGACCCCGAAGGTGTCGTGCACGACCTTGATGGCCGGGGCCAGGCAGTTGGTGGTGCAGGAGGCGTTGGACAGCACCTGGTGCTCCCTGGGGTCGCACTGGTCGTCGTTCACCCCCATGACCACGGTCATGTCCGGGTTTTTGCCCGGGGCACTGATCAGGACCTTCTGGGTGCCGCAGCTGACGTGCTTGCCGCAGCTTTCCCGGTCGGTGAACTTGCCCGTGGTCTCCAGGACCAGGTCCACACCCAGCTCCCCCCAGACCCACTCGCCGCCGGACTTGCGGGTCACGGCCACCGGGCTGCCGTCGATGATGAGCCCCTTTTCGTCGTGCCCCACCCGGGCGCTGAACGTTCCGTGCACCGAGTCGTACTTGAGCAGGTGGGCCAGGGTGCGGTTGTCCGCCCGTGCGTTGACGGCTGCGAGCTCGAGCCCGGTCTCCGAAGCCAGAAGCCTGGTCATGTACCTGCCGATCCTGCCGAACCCATTGATCCCGATCTTCACTGCCATGGTGCTTCTCCCTGAAGATATTTTAAAGGCTTTGTTTTAGGTTTTATGTTTTAGGTTTTAGGTAAAAACATAAAGTTCTTCGACGTTCCGTGTAGATAATCTCTGAATCCTGGACCACACAATTCTTCATTATTCATCATTTGAAAATAATTCCGTAAAAAACTCCCAAGTCATTCCCGCGCAGGCGGGAATCCAGAAATCTTACGGTCATCCAATCTCAGCTAAAGTCACTGGATTCCCGCCTGCGCGGGAATGACGGTCACCTGAGTTGTGGCCCCGTACATCCATATCTCTCAGCATTCCACACAAAACGTCGAAGAACCAAACAGAAAGAAAAAACGCGGCACCAGGATTGTTCTGCACTTGTCCTTTGGTTCTTCCCTAAAACTTAAAACATCAAACATAAAACCGTCAGTTTATCTTGTTCGAACACCCCAGCACGGTCTTGATCTTGTGCCTGACCATGTCCGTGACCGCCTGCCTGGCCGGGGCCAGGTACTTGCGGGGGTCGAAGTCGCAGGGGTTCTCGACCAGGTGTTTGCGGATGGAGGCCGTAAACCCCAGCCGGATGTCGGTGTCGATGTTGATCTTGCACACCGCGGATCGGGCGGCCTTGCGCAGCAGGTCCTCGGGCACTCCGCTGGCCCCGGCGATCTCACCCCCGAAGGCGTTGCACATGTCTACGAACTCCGGCAGCACCGAGGAGGCGCCGTGCAGCACGATGGGGTAGCCCGGCATGAGGTCCGCGATCCTTTCCAGCCGCTCAAAGTCCAGCCTGGCCTCCCCCTTGAACTTGTATGCCCCGTGGCTGGTGCCGATGGCAATGGCCAGCGAGTCGCAGCCGGTGCGCTCCACAAACTCCTTTGCCTCGTCCGGGTCGGTGTAGATGGTCTCCTCCGAGGAAACTTCGTCCTCGACCCCCGCCAGCCTGCCCAGCTCGGCCTCCACCCAGACGCCGCGCTCGTGGGCGTACTCCACAACCCGGCTGGTCAGGGCGATGTTCTCCTCGAACGGCAGGTGGGAGCCGTCGATCATGACCGAGGTAAACCCGCCGTCGATGACCTGCCGGCAGATCTCGAAGTCCTGGCCGTGGTCCAGGTGCAGGCAGATGGGCAGGTCAGAGTCCTCAAGGGCAGCTTGCACCAGCTTGATCAGGTAGGTCTGCCCGGCGTACTTGCGCGCCCCGGCCGAGACCTGGAGGATGAGCGGGGCCTGCTCCTCCTCCGCGGCCCTGATGATCCCCTGGATGATCTCCATGTTGTTCACGTTGAAGGCGCCCACGGCATAGCCTTCCTTGTAGGCCCTCTCGAACATGGTTCTTGGCGGGACCAGCGGCATTGCATCCTCCTTAGGCTTTGGTTGATGGCGTTCCCGACAGCGACACGAACCCCGTTTCCCCACAAGGGGGACCTTACATAGAACCCGGATCGGGATCAAAGAGAAAGCGCACACCTTGCGGGGGGAAGGGGTGGACCAAGTGGACGAAGGAGACAGAATAGACAAAGGCTGGGAAGTAGACTTAGTGGACAGGGAAGAAAAGAGAGGATTTTGCTCTTGGGGTGTCCACTCCGTCCACTCCCCGGCCTCTGTCCACTTCGTCCACCTGGTCCACTGCTTCAACCTTTCCCCAGCTTTCAGCTACTCTTCCAGCTCTTCCTGCAGCTGCTGCAAAACCTCCCAAAAGGTGAAGTCGAACCTGAGCGGGGTCAGGGTGATGTAGCCGTCGCTGAGCAGGGCCCGGTCGCTTTCCGGCTTGAGCCGTTCCGGGGGGATCTGTCCGGTCAGCCAGTAGTACGTCCCCCCCCGGGGGTCGATCCTGCGGTCGTAGCCGTCCTCGTACACCGCTTCTGTCTGGGGGCAGACCCTGAGCCCCTTGCACTGGGCCATGGGCAGGGAGGGGAAGTTGAGATTGAGCACGCAGCGCTTGGGAAAATCGGGCCATCTCTGGCGGCCCACAAACCTGGCCGCGTACTCGGCCTGCTCCCTGAGGTCCGCCGGGTGGAAGTCGTCCACCGATACGGCCAGTGCGGGCAGCCCGGTCAAAGCCCCCTCCGTGGCTGCAGAGACAGTCCCCGAGTAGAGGATGTCCACCCCCACGTTGGCCCCGTTGTTGATGCCTGAAATAATCAGGTCGGGGGTGACGTCGAGCAGCGAACTCAGGGCCATCTTGACGCAATCCGCCGGAGTCCCGGAAACGCCGAGCCCCCTGAAGGACTCCTCCTCGACCGCTTTGACCCGAAGCGGGGAGCTCAGGGTGACCGCATGCCCCACGGCGGACTGCTCCGTGACAGGGGCCACCACGTGCACCTCGTGTCCCGCACGCATCAAAGCGTGGTAGAGATCACGCAGTCCAACCGCCTGGATCCCGTCGTCATTGGTCAGGAGAATGTCCATTGATCCTGCGCGTCGGGGTAGTGTTTCCTGGCCTGGCTGAAGCCCAGGGAAAAGGCCTTGAGGTTGATCTCCAGTATCTTGGCCGGCAGGGCCTGCTTGAGACTCTGGCGCATGGTGGCCTGGCGGGCGAACGGCAGCAGGTGGGTCATGGCCCCGAGCACCACCGTATTCGTGGCCTGGACCAGGCCGACCTTGTCCTTTGCAAGCCGGGTGAAGGGCAGTCCCCAGAAGATGTTGGAGGGCATCTGCGTGACCAGGCTGGTGTCCACCAGCAATCGCCCCCCGCTCTTGAGGTTTCGGAAATAGAGGTTGCAGGCATCCTGGCTCAGGGCCACCAGCAGGTCCAGGTTGACCGGCTTGGGGTAGCTGATGGGCTCGGAGCTGAGCACCAGATCGGAGCGGCTGGCCCCCCCGCGGGCCTCGGGGCCGTAGCTCTGGGTCTGGGTCACCCAGTAGCCGTGGTCCAGGGCCAGGGCCCGGCCCATGATCGTGCCCAGGGTCAGGATGCCCTGCCCGCCGGTCCCTGACAGCCGGATCTCGAAGCGCTTCAGCTCGATGGACTTTTTCACGAGGCCCCTCCCCGGAGTTCCTGCTGCATCTCCTGGTAGCGCTGCTCCAGACCCGGGTTGTCCTTGTCCACGAACACACCGATGGGGGTCTTGGCCTGTTGCTCTGCCGGGGGAAGCTTCTGATAGCGCTCCGTGGTCACGGCATTGTCCTGGTACCAGCGGTACATGTCCACCGGGGTCTTGAAACGGTTCTTGCGCCCGTACTGGGTGTGGCAGGGGGTCAGCACCTCCACCAGGTTGAAACCCGGGTGGGACAGGGCGGTGGAGATGAGGGAGTCCAGAAGCTTGGCGTGCATCACAGTTCCCCGGGCCACGAAGCTGGCCCCGGCCGCTTCGGCCAGGGTGACCATGTCAAAGGGGTTTTCCAGCTGGCCGTACGGGCTGGTGGTGGAGTACTTCCCGGCATCAGTGAAGGGGGAGCCTTGTCCGCCGGTCATGCCGAAGATGTTGTTGTTCAGGACAAGGGCCGTGAGCCCGATGTTGCGCCGGGCCGCGTGGATGAGGTGGTTGCCCCCGATGGCCATGGCGTCCCCGTCCCCCATGACCACGATCACCTTCAGCTTGGGGTTGGCCATCTTGATGCCCGTGGCAAAGGTCAGGGCCCGGCCGTGGGTGGTGTGCACGGTGTTGAAGTCGACGTACACGGCCATGCGGCCGGAGCAGCCGATTCCCGCCACCAGCACCACCTCGTCCTTGTCCAGCTTGAGCCGGTGCACGCTGCGTATCAGCGATCCGAGCACGATACCGTGGCCGCACCCCGGGCAGAACACATGGGGGAAGCGCTTGGTGTGTCTTAAGTAGTCGTGGATGAGCTGGGTCACTTGCGACATGGAATGCCTCAACCGATGGCTTTGAGGATGGACTTGTAGATCTCACCCGGGGTGATGATCTGCCCGTCGACCCGGTTCATGGTATGGATGGAGGCAAGGCCGTTGTTGACCCGCTTCACCTCCCGCGAAATCTGCCCCATGTTCAGCTCCGGCACAACCAGGGAGCCGCACTGCCTGGCCAGGTTCTCCACGGCGGGCCTGGGGAATGGGTAGAGGGTCCGCAGCTTGAGCAGGCCGGCCCTGTGCCCGTTGTCCCTGGCCATGGTCACGGCCAGGTGCGCGGAGCGCGCCACGCTGCCGTAAGCCACCACCACTGTCTGGGCGTCCTGGCACAAATACTCGTCCACCAGCTGGATGTCGTAGAAGAACTGGTCGATTTTTCTGAACAGGCGCCGGGTGAGGGCATTGACCTCTTCGGGACGCTGGGTGGGGTAGCCGTGGTCGTCGTGGGCCAGCCCGGTGACGTGGTAGCGGTACCCGGAGCCGAGTGCGGGCATGCCCGGCACCCCGCGCATGGTGTCCTCGTAAGGGATGTACCATTCCGGGGGCATGGACGGGGTCACCCGGGACAGGATGGTCACCTCGTCCTTGTCCGGGATGGTGATCTTTTCCCTGGTGTGGGCGGTTATCTCGTCCACCAGAAGAATGACGGGAGTCCGGTACTTCTCCGAGAAGTTGAAGGCGGTGATGGTTGTCTCCAGGCAGTCCTGGACGTCCGAAGCCGAGAGCACGATGATGGAGTGGTCCCCGTGGGTCCCCCACCTGGCCTGCTGCACATCCCCCTGGGCAGGATTGGTGGGCTGGCCCGTACTGGGCCCGGCGCGCATGACATTGACCAGGACCAGGGGCACCTCGGTCATGCAGGCATAGCCGATGTGCTCCTGCATCAGGGAGAACCCGGGACCCGAGGTTGCGGTCATGGCCTTGCGGCCCGCCAGGGAGGCCCCGATCACCGCGCCCAGGCCGGCCATCTCATCCTCCATCTGCAGAAAGACCCCCTGCTCCACCTCCCTGGGCAGCCTGGCCGCCATGGACTCGGCGATCTCGGTGGAGGGGGTGATGGGGTAACCGGCGTAAAAGCTGCAGCCGGACAGCAGCGCACCCTCGACAATGGCTTCATTGCCCTGGGCGAAAACCTCGGTCCGTTTTTTCTTCTTGGCCATGGCCCTGGTCTCGTGTCTGGAGCAGCTTGTCGGCTGGTTGCAACGACCCGTTCAAGGGTGAAAAAACGCTTCCGTGGCCGGTTCGGCACCGGTCACTCGCGAGCCTCCGTTTCAGGGGGCTCGGCAGCTCTCTCATCCTCGTCCCTTGGAGATATCATGATGGCGAAGTCGGGACAGTGCAGCTCGCAGAACTCGCAGTTGATGCACTCGCTCTCGCGCACCACCTCGGCCTTTCCCTGATCATTGAGCCTGAAGACCCCCGAGGGGCAAAACGCCACACACAAGCCGCACCCCTTGCACCAGTCCGGGAAGACCTTGATCCGGGTGCGGCCCTTTCCCTTTTTCTTCGGCATGGTTATCGTCCCTGCAAAGCGTATCCTTGTTTGAAAACTCTTGCCAGGCAGGCTGTTGGGGGAATGCCCGACAATTTGACAGACAGCGCCCGAAAAGTGCACATCAAGCTACCCGATGCCCGGGTGAAGCGCAACAGGGACATGAAAAAAAACAACTATATCTCACAGTTGCAGGACGGCCAAACCGTCCGGGACATATTCGTCATCACCGAGGCCCGGCTCTCCCCGGCCAAGAACGGGCCGTTCTGGCACCTGGTCCTCCAGGACACCACCGGCAGCCTGGTGGCCAGGATCTGGAGCCCCCAGAGCCAGGCCTACGAGAGCCTCCAGCCCGAGCAGGTCGCCCTGGTCAGCGGCCAGACCGGCACCTTCCGGGGCAGCTTGCAGCTCAACATAACAGAGCTGTCAGTGCTCGACCCGGAAAGGGACCCCATTGACTGGTCCAGCCTCATCCCCTGCAGCGACCCCCCGCCCGAGGAGCTGATCGTCGAGCTGGAGGCCTTGCTGCAGAGCGAGCTGTCTCACGCGCCCTGGCGACGGCTGTGCCGCATGGTGCTCACCGACCCGGAGGTCAGGGCGCGGCTGCTGGCCGCACCCGCGGCCAAGTCCATCCACCACGCCTACCGCGGGGGGCTGCTCAAGCACACCCTGGACATGTGCCGGCTGCTGCGTGGAATCTGCGACTGCTACCCCGACCTGGACAGGGAGATCCTGCTCACGGCCTGCCTGCTGCACGACCTGGGCAAGGCCTGGGAGATCGGCACCGGGGCAAGCCGGGAGTACACCGACCCCGGGAAGCTCCTCGGCCACATCCAGCTCGGTCTGGAGGTTTTGGAGCCCTTCCTGCACCGGGTCAAGAGCCTCGACCCCGAGCTGGTCCTGCACCTCAAGCACATCATCGTCAGCCACCACGGCGAGCTGGCCTTTGGATCCCCCCGTGTGCCCATGACCAGGGAGGCCATGGCCCTGCACTTCGCCGACAACCTGGACGCCAAGCTGGAGACTTTTTCCGGCCTGCTCGCCCCCCTGACCGAGGCGGGCACCCCCTGGACACCCTACAACCCCATCCTGGAACGGCAGGTCTTCCAGCCCCGCAAGACACCGGACAAAGAATCGAAAACCGCGCCCGCGCGCAAACAGCAGGACCAATGTTCATTACCTTTGAAGGAATAGAGGGCTGCGGCAAGTCCACGCAATGCCGGATGCTCGAGCAGTGGCTGGAATCGCGGGGCAGCTCCGTCCTTGTGACGCTGGAACCCGGGGGCAGCCGCCTGGGCCGACAGCTGCGCAGCATCCTGTTGGACATGGCCAGCCAGGACCTGACCAGGGAGAGCGAGCTTTTCCTCTACCTGGCCGACCGTTCCCAGCACGTCAGCCAGGTCATCCGCCCGGGCCTGGCCAGGGGTGAGGTGGTCATCTCCGACCGCTACGCCGACTCCACAGTGGTCTACCAGGGCTACGGCCGGGGACTGGACCCCAAGCTTCTGCACCAGCTCAACTCCGTGGCCGTGTCCGGGACATGGCCCGACCTGACCCTGCTCCTGGACCTCCCGGTCGCCACCGGGCTGAAACGGGCCCTCAAGCGCGACCTGGACGAAGGCAAAAACACCACCGAGGGCCGCTTCGAGGCGGAAAGCGAGCGTTTCCACTCCAGGGTTCGCGAGGGCTACCTGACCTGGGCCTCCCTGCACCTGGACCGCTTCGCCGTGATCGACGCAGCAGACGATCCAGAGACGGTCTTTGAACGCGTGCGCCAGGCAGTGACCGAAAGACTCCTCCCCGAATAACTCAGCCGACCGGAACCTCTTGAGAGGACCATCCGGTTCCGAGGGTTCTTTTGACGAATCTTGGCTCCAGAACGGGTTTACGACCAAAGGCAGGGCGGCTGCCAGC
>CAZQOG010000028.1:0-24883 GCA_964594925.1 uncultured Desulfohalobiaceae bacterium | reverse complement strand
GGTACCCCAGGCTCACCTCCTGGGCGATTACTTTGGGTCCATTCCCGGCTTTGCTGATCAGGACCATTATGTTTTGTATCGCTGCGGTGAGATACTCCTGGATCTGAACTCGCCAGGTATTTCGCCAGCGGGCACGTTTGTAACCATATCTTGTGGCCCGGGCGAATGATCTTTCCATGAGCGACTGGCGTAGCTTGATGTCCCGCTTGGCTGACTTGGTTTGAGCATTTTCCCGCATGGCCTGGAGTTCTTCGTGACGAAGGTGGCGTTTTATTGATCGACCGTGCAGCGACTTTGTGCATTGGTCTCGGAGATCACAGGCATTGCAGATTTTCTTCGAGCACTTGTATTCGCTGGCCTGCCTTTTTTCACTGAAATTTCTCCGCTTAAGGACTTGGCCGGCAGGACACTTGTAGACGTCAGACAACGGATCATACGTGAAGTTGTCTTCCGAGAAGATCTCGGAACGTCGCTTTTGTTTCTTCTGGCCTTCCATGAGGTCAGGGATATGGGCCTTCATTCCGAGGTCGTGACAAGTGAGGTAGTTGTCGACTGTTCCGTATTTGCTGTCGGCCACCACAGTTTGGATCTGGTGATGCGTGTTGGCGATATGGTCTTTGACAAGCGGTTTGAGACAGTGAGCTTCATTGACTTCGCCTGGCGTGACCATGGTCGCGGTGATGATTTCGTTTTTGCCTTCTACTGCCCGGTGTGTCTGGTATTTGAGCTTTGATTTTCCTGGTCCCTTTCTGATTGCTGAAGCATCGGGGTCAGTCGTTGAAATGTACTTTTTGTTCACGGTTCCGGACTTGCTTTCCTGGACGTCGAGCCGCTTTTCAAGCTCTTGATAGCCTTTGTTCAGGTAGCGTTTGATCGAGTCGGTCCTGATGACCGAGTTGTTAGAGGCATCGGCTTGGACAAGACTGGAATCAAGAAAGATCTTCTCGGCATCGACTAAACCAGCTGTAACGCATTGATAAACGATCCGTTCGAAAAAAGATTTGAAGGCTTGGATACCCCATCTTTTTCTGGCTTTACTGAGGACACTGTGGTTTGGGATTTCGTCGTCAAGGTCAAAACCGAGGAACCACATCCAGTCCAAGCGTTCAGGAATGGTAGCCATAAGTTCTCGCTCAGACCTCACGTTGTACATGATGAGCAGAAGAAGCATCTTCAGAATAACAGGCGGAGGCACAGAAACGTTACCTCGAGTGCCATATTTTTCCTTTACTTCATCATAAATGAAATCAAAATCGATTGTATTTAATATTTTACGAAGTGGATGATCTTTTCTAATTCTCTTATCAAGGGATGTTGAGTAGTAAAAAAGCTTTTTCTGTACGTCTTTTTCTTGGCCCATCATGGTAGATTCTCCGTTTTTATATGGGCCAGATTATAAACAATAGTCCCATTAATCACAACAGTTTAAACGGTATTTGGGCAACAGCCCGTTCATTCTTGACAGTTTGCCATTGTTTAATTTGTCAAGAGTGAAGACCTGACACCCATGAAGCTTATTGCCCGGGCCATGGACACGCACCGATCTCCGGTCCAACTCCGGCAACAGGGACAGATACAGCTCCTGCTGCTTCTGGTCGTCCCCCTGGTGTTCCTGCTCCTCCTCCTGGTTCCCCTGCTCTTGTCCGAAGGCCCCTTGCCAAGGCAATACCTGATCTTCCTCGGAATTGGGGGAGTGTTGGCCCTGCTCTTTGTCCTGGCTGTGGCCATTCATTACCGGGCGGTCCGGCACGCGGCGGAACGGCTCGGACTGGGCTGGACCCGCCGACGGGGCGGCTGGAGGCCCTCCTGGAAGGTCGGGGAGGTCACTGTCAGCCTTTCAACCCTGAGCAGCAAAGGGATGGAGGACGCCCTGGATTTTCGTCCTGCCGTGCATATTCAGCTCTGGTTCCCCCGGCGCCTGAATCTTGGTCTCAGGCTGGACAACGAGCCCGCCCGCCTGGGTCGACCGGACTTGGTCCTGAGCGAAGTCTCACCAAGCTGCGCGGCATTCAGGTTCCGGCTGCACCCGGAAGATGTGCGTGCGTCTTTGGAACAGGCCCTGCACGAGCCGTTGCGGGACCTGTGCAGCGTGCTTTCCAGCTGCCGGGGATGGATACGGGCCGATGACCGCGGTCTTGAGATCACGCTGGAGCGCCCCTTGCGGGCGGGAAGGATCGTGCTGGAACGCTCCCTGGGACTGTGGCGCGTCCTAGCCGGTTGCTCGGACTCCAAGCCCTGAACCCCCTGGGGATCGCAAGTGTCACTCAGGCCAGGGTCGGGTCGCCTGCCAAGACCCTGACCCTGCTCCCTGAAGCCAACGCACGTTTGCTTCGGGGGCTTTGTGGACGGAGTGGACGAAGTGGACAAAGGCTCGGGAGTGGACGTTGTGGACGCCCCAAGACTAGAGCCTGGGCTTCTCTTGCCGTCCACTCAGTCCACTTCCCCTGCCTCTGTCCACTTGGTCCACCCGGTCCACCGTTTTCTTTGCTTCGTGGTCAGGTCGATCCTGGCGTTGCCTCCAAAGGCGTGGTTGGCAGGGTCCTTCGTGACCACCGGAATGCGCTCCACCACCTTTCGGTAGTAGACCTGGTCCTTCTCGAAGCAGACCGGGCGGCGCCGGCCCATGTTCAGCTTGGTGATCATCAGATTGAGCTTCTGGATCTGGCGGTAGCGCTCCTGCTCGTCCTGCATGGTCTCGAGCAGGTCCATGGCCGTCTGGATGTCCTTCTCGGCCTGCAGCTCGGGCGGGAGGCAGCCTGCGTTCTTGAGGATGCGGTAGGCCATGCGCAGCTCCGGCGGGACCATCAGTGCGTCGTCCTCGGGCAGGGGCTTCCCCTTTCCCTCCAGGTTGTCGAACTGCCCCTCCTGCTGGGCCTTTTTGATCTGCTCCTCGGCCAGCTGTTGAATGAAGCGGATCATGTCCTGTTTTTTACTCACCGGGCAGCGCGCTGTAAAGACAGCGCCCCCTTGCAACTTGGCATACTGGGAGCTGACCAAGCCGGGGGGGGGCCCGGGCTGGTCTCAAACCTTGCCCAATGCAATGCCTGTTGCTACCCCGGGCCTTGTTCTGCTATTGACGGATGCCTCTCTACAGGCTTTCGAGCCGGTTTTTGTTCTTGAAGCTTTTTCACGGCATAACCCCGCAACAGGAGTGTCCCAGACATGACGTGCAAGAAAGGCATTGCCATCCTCGTGTCCCTGGTCTTCACAGTTTTGCTCATGGCCGGAAGCGCCGCGGCCCTGGACAAGGACAAGGTCTACATCAACGGCATCGACTTCGGCTTCCCGCCCTTCGGTTTCGTGGACAAGCAGGGCGACCCTGCCGGGTTCGACGTGGAGTCCGTCAACTGGATCGCCAAGAAGATGGGCTTCAAGGTCAAGCACCAGCCCATGGACTGGGACGGCATCATCCCCGCACTGCTGTCCAAGAAGATCGATTTCATCGCCTCGGGCATGAGCGCCACGGCCGAGCGCAACCTGCTGGTGGACTTCACCATCCCCTACTATGTGGTCTCCCAGGTCCTGGTTGTCACCGCTGACCAGCCCAAGACCCTGGAGCAGCTGCTCAGCTCGGGCGAGAAGATCGGCGTCCAGAGGGGCACAGTGACCAACACCCTGCTCAAGGAGCTCAAGGACAAGCCCGGTCACGACTTCGTCATCGTGGAGTACGACTCCACCGACCTGTCCATGCAGGACCTGCCCATCGGGCGCATCGCCGGTTCGGGCATGGACAGCTCCATTGCCGCCGAGCTCATGAAGGGCAACGACAAGTACAAGGTCGCGGGCACCTTCGATGCCCTGCCGGAAAACTACGCCTATGCCGTGCGCGAGGACGACGACGAGCTGCTGCGCACGCTCAACGAAGGCCTGCTGCTGCTCATGAAGGACCCCTACTGGGAGGAGCTCAAGGCCAAGTGGGACATCAAGTAAGCGCTCTCATGTTTTGACGGCCGGGGCCCGAAGGGTTACGGATATCCGTGCCCTCCGGGCCTTTTCGTGTCTTCTGGAGCAAGACGCATCATGCAGCAAGCCCTGACTGCCATCTGGGAAGCTCTCCCCTACATGCTCTCGGGCATCTGGTACACCGTGGCCCTGGTCTTCGGGGCCATGGCCGTGGGCCTGTTGCTCGGCATCCCCCTGGCCGTGGGGCAGGTCTACGGTGGCTTTCTGACCCGGCGGCTGGTCAAGACCTATGTCTGGCTCTTTCGCGGGGTGCCCATCCTGGTCCAGCTCTACCTCTTCTACTTTGGATTGCTGGCCTACCTGAACACCCTGCCCGTTCTCTCCTCCCTGCCCCTGGACAGTGCTTTTCTGGCCGCTGTGGTGGTGCTGGGGCTGACCAGTGCCGCCTACCAGTCCCAGATCTTCAGGGGGGCCATCCTGTCCCTGCCCGAGGGGCAGCTCAAGGCGGCACGGGCCCTGGGCATGCGCGACGCAACCGCCATCCGCTCCATCATCCTGCCCCAGGCACTGAGGCTCTCCATCCCGGCCTGGTCCAACGAGTACTCCATCATCCTCAAGGACTCGGCCCTGGCCTTTGTCATCGGGGTCATGGAGCTCATGTCCCGAACCCGGGCGGTGGCCGCCACCACCCACCAGCCCGTGCCCCTGTCTCTTTTTGCCGGGCTGCTGTTCTTCATCCTGACCTGGTTCGGGGTCAGGGCCCTGCTGTCCCTGGAGAAAAAAGTCCGCATCCCCGGGTATTCCGGGTACACGCAATAAGGAAGGCCCATGCCGGAAAACGAATGCATGCTCCGGGTGGAAAAGGTCACCAAAAGCTTCAAGGACAACCAGGTCCTGAACGGGGCCTCACTGTCCCTGAACAAGGGCGAGGTCAAGGTGCTCATCGGCCCCTCGGGCGGCGGCAAGTCCACCCTGCTGCAGTGCATCAACTACCTCATCCCCCCCGACTCGGGCCGCATCTGGCTGGCCGGGGAGGAGGTCCACCCTGCCAACCGCCGGGATCTCTCCGTCTACCGCCAGAAGGTGGGCATGATCTTTCAGGACTTCAACCTCTTCGACCACTTGAACGCGCTGGAGAACGTGCGCATCGCCCTGGTCAAGGTCAAAGGGATGTCAAAGGGCAAGGGCACGGAACGGGCGCTGCAGGAGCTGGCCCGGGTCGGCCTGTCGGACAAGGCCGACCTCTATCCGGCCCAGCTCTCCGGGGGGCAGAAGCAACGGGTCTCCATTGCCAGGGCCCTGGCCATGGACCCCAAGGTGCTGCTTCTGGACGAGCCCACCAGCGCCCTGGACCCGGAGCTCATCGGCGAGGTCCTGACCGTGATCCGCGACCTGGTCACCGCCGGCATGACCATGCTCATGGCCACCCACCAGATAAGCTTCTCCTCCACCCTGGCGGACGAGTTCCTGTTCATGGAGCAGGGCGTGATCATCGAGCGGGGCACCCCGGCCGAACTGCTGACCCGCGAGCCCAGCTCCCGCACCCAGGCCTTCTGCGCCAAGATCAGTGAGCTGACAGGGGATACCCCCTGATGGACCAGATGCTCACCTTTATCTTCGAACGGGTCGTTCCCGGGCTCAACCACGGTCTGTGGATCAGCATTCAGCTCATCGTGCCCTCCGCCCTGCTCGGCCTGGCCCTGGGCATCGTGGTCGGCTCCCTGCGGGTCTACGGCCCGAAGTGGGTCATCCGGGCTGCCAACTGGTATGTGGCCCTGTTTCGGGGCACCCCCCTGGTGGTCCAGCTCTTCTTCTGGTACTTCGCCCTGCCCTACATCACCCTTGGAGACCTGCGCATCGTGCTCTCGCCTGTTGGTGCCTCCATCCTCGGCTTCACCCTGTGCAGTGCGGCCTATCACTCCGAGTACATCCGGGGCGGCCTGCTTTCCATCCGCAAGGGGCAGATCAAGGCGGCCCAGGCCCTGGGCATGTCCCCTTTCAAGACAGTGGTCCACGTGGTCCTGCCCCAGGCCGTGCGCCGCGCCCTGCCCGGATCGGGGAACGAGATCATCTACCTCATCAAGTACTCCTCCCTGGCCTCCATCATCACGGTCAACGAGCTGACCGGCGTGGGCAGGGGCATTGCCAAATCCACCTGGAAGAACACCGAGGTCTTCCTGGTGGTGGGCATCTACTACCTGGCCCTGGTCACCCTGGCCACGTTCATTCTCAACCGGGTCGAGAGCCGGTTGAGCCTGCCCGGGTTCGAGTACAAGAAATCCTGAACCCCATGGCCGCGATGCACCGCCCCCTCACCGCGCCTTTGCTCGAGCTCCTCGACCGGGAGCTCGGGCCGGGCGCACTGACCCTGGACCGGGACTGCCTGGAGACCGCCGGGCGCGACGCCACCACCCTGTCCTGTCTCCCCGAGGCCGTGGTCCGTGCCAAAAACAGCCGGCAGGTCCAGACCCTGCTCAGGCTGGCCAATGCCCACGGCTTTCCCGTCACGCCCAGGGGTGCCGGCACAGGGCTGGCCGGGGGGGCCCTTGCCGTGCAGGGAGGGGTTGTCCTGGACCTCTCGGCCATGGACCGCATCCTGGAGCTCGACCCGGCCGACATGGTGGCCGTGGTGGAGCCCGGGGTGGTCACGGCCAGGCTTCGCCAAGCCGCTGAAGAGCTGGACCTGTTCTACCCTCCCGACCCCGCATCGCTTGGGGAAAGCACCCTGGGCGGCAATGCCGCCACCAATGCCGGGGGACCGGCCTGCGTCAAGTACGGCACCACCAGGAACTACGTGCTGGGATGCGAGGCGGTGCTGCCTTCCGGAGAGCTGCTCACGACCGGCACCCGGACCCGCAAGGGGGTGGTGGGCTACGACCTGACCCAGCTGCTGGTGGGCAGTGAAGGGACCCTGGCCGTGATCACGGGGCTGGTGCTCAAGCTCGTCCCCAGGCCGCGGGCCGTGCTGGCGCAATCCGCTGTCTTCACCAGCCTTGACCAGGCCATGCAGGCGGTCAGCGCGATCATGGCCGGGGGCGTGACCCCCTCGGCCGTGGAGTTTCTGGACAGCCGCTGCCTGCAGCTGATCCAGGACCTGCTTCCCGTGGATGCCCCTCCCCCGGGATCGAGCCTGTTGCTCCTGGAGACCGACGGCACCTCCACGGGCCAGACCCGGGAAGACATGGAACGCATCATCTCGGTCTGCCGCAGCCAGGGGGCCCTGCACATCCTGCCCGCGCCGGACGAGGCCTCCCGCCGGCGCATGTGGGAGGTCAGGCGCCAGGTCTCCCTGCGCATTCACGAGCGCTGGCCCGTGTATGTGCCCGAGGACGTTGCCCTGCCCCTGGGACGCATCGCCGCGTTCGTGCGGCAGCTGCCCGAGCTCGAACAGGAGCTCGGGTGCACCATCTACGCCTTTGGCCACGCGGGCGACGGCAATATCCACGTCAACATCACCGCCGCGCAGGAGCACGACCCGGGCAAGGTGGAGGCAACAGTGCGCGGGCTCCTCGAACGGGTCCTGGCCCTTCAGGGGACCATATCTGGGGAGCACGGCGTGGGGGTGGCCAAGAAGCGTTTTCTGGACCTTGAGATCGGTCCGGCAAGCCTGGCCCTGCAGCGTGGGTTGAAGCAGCTCTTCGATCCCAAAAACATTCTCAACCCCGGCAAAATTTTCTAGCAGGCCGTTGAAAAATCCCCGCTGGACTGCGTTGCTCCACCACGGGCAAATCCTCACGTAAATTGAAGCTGGAAGCTCGAAGCTGAAAGCTGGAAGCAAGACACAAGAGATGACCGCAATCGACAAATGAAGAAGGGCACGTGCAACGTGCCCCTACAAAAACTCGGGTCTGAGCGGGAATGACTTTTCGAAATCCATACGAAACGTCGAAGAACAATGCGCTTCGGTCTTGCCCGTGAATCGCGCCCTTATGCCACGGCGAAGCCAAAGCGAAGCCTGGGTTGCCAGCGTGGTTTTTGAACGGCCTGCAAAGAAAAATGAATGTTGAAAAATCCCGGAGGTCCCGTGCACGAACAGGTTCCCATCAGCCGCCGCGTGCAGTCCATCAAGATCTCGGCCACCAAGCGCATGCCCATGCTGGCCGCCGCGCGCGGGGACTGCGTCTCCCTGGGCCAGGGCGTGCCTTCCTTCCCCACTCCGGAACACATCCTGCGCTCGGTCTTTGAGCGACTCCAAAACGACCCTGCCTGCGGCCGCTACTCCTTACAACCGGGCATGACCGAGCTGCGCCGGGCCCTGGCGGACATGCTCTCCCGGGACAAGGGTGTTTCTGCCGACCCCGAAACCGAGGTGGCCGTGACCGTGGGGGCCATGGAAGGCCTGCTCATGGCCATGCTGACCCTGGTGGACGCCGGCGACGAGGTCCTGCTGCCCAGCCCGTGCTACCCCTCGCATGTGGAGCAGGTCCTCCTGGCCGAGGGAAAGCCGGTCTTCGTGCCCTGTGACCCGAAAGACTGGAGCCTTGACCCCGGGGAGCTGCGCCGGCGCATCACCCCGCGCACCCGGGCCCTGGTCCTGTGCAACCCCTCCAACCCCACCGGTGCGGTGCTGGCCGACAGCCGGGTCCGGGAGATCGTCTCCCTGGCAGCGGAGCACGGTCTGGTGATCCTGGCGGACGAGACCTACGACAGCCTGGTCTACGACGGCCCTCCCCCGCTCTCTCCCGCTTCCCTGCGACAGGCCTGCGTAATCACAGTGGGCAGCTTCTCCAAAAAGTACGCCCTGACCGGATGGCGGGTCGGTTTCGTGCATGCCCCCGCCCCGCTGCTGGACCAGATGCTCAAGGTGCACGACTGCACGGCCATCTGCGCCCCGGCTCCGGCCCAGCTGGCCGCGCTTGCCGCCCTTCAGGGGCCGCAGCAGGTGGTGGAGGACATGCGCCGCACGCTCGGCCGGCGGCGCGACCTGGCCTGCGAACGCCTCGACCGCCTGGCCCCGGACCTTGACTACGTCCGTCCCTCGGGCGCCTTCTATGTCATGACCCGGTACGCCTTCAGCCTTGAAGACTCCATGACCCTGGCCCTGCGGCTGCTCGGGGAGGCCGGGGTGGTGACCATTCCCGGCGGCTCCTTCGGGCCGGGAGGGGAAAGCCACCTGCGCCTGTCATTCGGAGGGAGCGGGGAGGAGCTGACCGAAGCCTTCGATCGCCTGGAGACGTGGCTGGAGAAGGAACACGGCAGGGATAAACGATGAGAAGCCGGGCCTCATGCTTCCGGCATGACGGCCAGCACGAAGAGCGTGACCGGCCCGTGCACGCCGACCACCTTGACCAGCTCGATGTCCGCAGTGGAGCTGGGCCCGCTGATGCAGTGCACCGCGCTGGGAAGACCCTGCGAGGCCAGCCCGTCAACCCAGACACCCAGGTCGGCAATGCGGGGCAGCAGGGTCGTTTCCGGGGACAGCACGGCCAGGTGCACCGGGGGCAGCAGGGAGATGGAGCGCTCCATGCCGCGTCCGGCGACGACCACCAGGGTGCCCGACTCCACCACAGCGGCCAGGCATCCTGTCACGCCCAGGTCCGCCCGGGCCGCCATGGCGCAATACCCCTCACCGGGCTCCGGGCTTTCAAGGACCTGAACCCCTGCCTGTGCCAGGGTCTCTTCGAGTCCGTATGTTCCAAGGCTCCTATGGCCCCAGCACACCGCGGCGGCAATATCCTGCCCGCGCACCAGGTCCAGCACGGCCCGGCGCAGCTGCTCCACCCCCGAAACCTTGACGAACACGCCACCCACGTTTTCGATCTCTCTGCCCAGCTGCTCCATGGCCTTGAAAGGGCCTGGCAGTTCCGAGAGCCCCAGATCCTCTTTTCGAACAGGTCCAGGACTTTTCAGATCGAAAACCTGCTCCCGCAGGGCCTGAAGAATTTTTTCCCGGGCAGCTGTTTTCATGCCCTGTCCCCTTCCCCGCGCTGACCATCGCCCAGTCTGTCGGACCGGAGTCGTTTTTTCCACCTCCGGGAAAAGGGACCTTGCCAGCGGGGCATGCTCCTGTACCTGGCCCAGGCCCTGAGCCGTCCACCCAGCCCGGGCAGGCGGCGGCTGATGACGGACCCGGGGTCCACGGTCCGGGCCAGGGAGGCGACCGTCCGGTACAGGCCGGGATGGGAGCACACCGCAGCGTAGGTTCTGGCCCCACCCCTGCCAAGCGGCAGGCCTTCCCCGGCCGTGCCCCCTTCGGCCGCCTGGCGCCGCAGTTCCAGCAACAGACCTGGAAGATCGATACGCACCGGGCAGACCTCGGCGCAGGCCCCGCACTGGGTGCAGGCAAAAGCCAGGTCACGCCCGGCCCCACCCTCTCCCAACAAGGGGGTGAGCACCGAGCCCATGGGTCCTGAGTAGATCCCGCCGTAGCTGTGGCCGCCCGCCTTTTCGTACACCGGACAGACATTGAGGCAGGCCCCGCAGCGCAGGCAGTAGAGGATCTCGCGCAGCTTCGGATCGGCCAGTATCCGGCTGCGGCCGTTGTCCAGGAGCACCAGGTGAAAAGCCCTGGCCCCGTCCTGCTCCCCCTCGCGACGGGGGCCGGTCAGCAGGGACACATAGGAGGACAACTTCTGACCGCTGGCGCTGCGGGGCAGCAGGGAGAGCAGCACCCCCATCTCCAGTGGCCCCGGGACCACCTTTTCCAGGCCCATCACAGCCACGTGCACCCTGGGCGCGGTGGTGCTCAACCGGATGTTCCCTTCGTTCTCCACCAGGACCACGGACCCGGTTCCGGCCAGGGCCATGTTGGCGCCCGTGATGCCCATGCCCGCCTCCAGGAATCTCTCCCGCAAAACGGCCCGGGCCACCCGGGTCAGCCGCCCCGGGTCGCTGTCCTCCTGCAGCCCGAGGTGCTTGGAAAAGAGATCCGCGATCTCCTCCCGGTTCTTGTGCACGGCCGGGGCGATGATGTGGGACGGCCCTTCCCCTGCCAGCTGCACAATGTACTCGCCGAGGTCGGTCTCCAGAACCTCCACACCGGCTGCTTCCAGAACCTTGTTGAGCTGGACCTCCTCGGTGACCATGGACTTGCCCTTGACCGCCAGGCCGACCCCGTAGGCCCGGGCCAGGGTCTCCACGATACGTCCTGCCGCGGCTGCGTCCGCGGCCCAGTGCACCCTTCCCCCGGCCGCGACCACGTTCTCTTCCAGCTCTTCCAGCAGGTCAGCCACCCTGGCCAGGGCATCCTCCTTGATGCGCCGGGCCAGATCGCGGTAGCGCTCCCCTTGGGCAAAGTCGGCAAAGGCCCGGTCCCGCTTGCCTTTGAAGTGCAGGGCCGCGGCCTTGAGGTTGGCACGCAGCTGCGGGTCGGAACAGGATGCGGCCGCACGATCGGCAAAGCGGTTGTGTGGGTGCTTCATCGCCAAGCCCCTCCCGGGTCCAGTACCTGGGCGATGTGCAGGCAGCGAACCGACCGTTCCTGCTTGTCCAAGGCGCCCTGGATATTCATCAGGCAGCTGACCTCGGGACTGATGAGCGTGTCCGCACCACTGGCCAGGATGGCCGCTGTCTTGTCCTGGGTCATGGCCCCGGACAACTCGGGAAACTGCAGGCTGAAAGTCCCCCCGAAGCCGCAGCACGTCTCCGGCCGCTCCAGATCGAGCAGCTCGAGCCCTCTGACGCGAGACAGCAGGGCCGCGGGCTGCCGGCGTATGCCCAGGGCGCGTCCCACCTGGCAGGAGTCGTGGTACACCGCTCTGGCCTGGAAGGAGACCCCGAGGTCCTGCCTGCCCAACCGGTCCACCAGGAACTCGGTCAGCTCGAAGGTCCGGGCCGCCAGCTCCTCGGCCCTCTGCTGCAGCACGGGCTCGTCCGCGAACAGCTCCGGGTACGTGCGGACCATGGCCACGCAGGATCCCGAGGGAGCAACCACCGGGTGGGGATCGGCAAATACATCGAGGTAACGCCTGGCCAGAACCCTGGCCTGCCCAACCTGACCGGCCTTGTACAGGGGCTGCCCGCAGCAGGTCTGCCCGGCGGGCAGAACGGGCCGCACGCCCGCACCCGCCAGAATCCGAGCAGTGGCTTCGCCGATCTCGGGGTGAAAGTTCTCCACCAGGCAGGGGATGAACAGGGAAACAGGGTGCACGTTCGCCATCGTGGGCAGGACAGTGGCCTGAAGCAATTTCGTTGTCCAGCCGTTTTACCCTGTTGCAGGTTTGGACCCTTGCCGGTCACTTGAGCTTTTTGTGCCCACCCGATATGTTTCACGCCCGGACCACCCTTCACCTCCATCCGCTGAGGCAGGACCCATGCCCGTATACGAGTTCTACTGCCCACGCTGCCACACCGTGTTCAGCTTCTTCTCGCCCACGGTGGAGACTGAAAAACGCCCCCGCTGCCCTGGTTGCGGCCGGCCCGGGCTGGAGCGGCAGGTCTCCATCTTTGCCGTGTCCCGCGGACGGGCCGAGCCTGGCGGCGATGAGGAGCTGCCCCCCGGGTTCGACGAGTCAAAGATGATGCAGGCCATGCAGATGCTTGAAAGCGAAGCCGGCTCCATGGACGAGGAGGACCCGCGCCAGGCCGCGAAAATGATGCGCAGGCTCTACCACGCCACCGGCCTCGAGGTGGGTCCGGGCATGGAGGAGGCCATGCGGCGCATGGAGGCTGGTGAGGACCCCGACCAGATCGAGGCCGAGCTCGGCGACGTGCTGGAGAATGAAGACCCTTTCCAGTTCCGGTCCGCTGTCAGGCGGGCTGGACAGAAGGACCGGCCCCCCCTCCAGGACGAGACCCTCTACGACCTGCGGGACTACTGAAACACACGGGAGCGGCTTGAAGAACATCCTGGTCACCGGCGCTACGGGCTTCATCGGCTCCGCACTGGTCCAGCAGCTCATCGATCTGGGCCACACCCCTGCCGTGCTGGTGCGCCGGCCCTTGCGCAGGGACCTGTTTCCAGACCGATCGGTGCGGACTGTTTTTGGAGATTTGACCCGCCCCGAGACCCTGGCCGCGGCCACAGCCGGGGTGGACACCGTCTTCCATCTGGGGGCGCGGGCCACCTTTGAAAGCTACGCCACCCTGCGCCCCACCATCGTGGAGGGATCGCGCGCCCTCATGCAGGCGGCACTGAAGGCTGGTGCCACCACCTTTGTGCATGCCAGCAGCCTGCTGGTCTATGCAGGCCAGGAAGAGCCGATCACCCGGGAAACCGTGCCCCGGCCCCGGCTTGACTATGGTCGGGCCAAGCTGGAGGCCGAAGAGTCGCTGTCCGGCCTGGCCCGGGGAACCCACCTCACGCTGGCCATGGTCAGGCTGCCCCATGTCTACGGCGCCAGGGACCTGCTCTTCAACGAGATCCGCAAGGGGCGGGTGATCGTCCCCGGCAACGGCCGCAACCGGTACGCCCACCTCCATGTCCGGGATGCGGCCAGGCTGATGACGGCCGTTGCCGATTCCGGCTGGACCGGCGCAGCCCCCACCGCTGATGAGCTCCCAGCAGACTGGAACACCTTCCTCCAGGTGGTCCACGACCATTACCCGCGATTTGACAGAGTCCATCTGCCCATGCACCTGGCCAGGGCCCTGGCCCTGCTCTCTGAAGCCTACGCCCGTTTGCGCCGAAGACAGACACTGCACACACCAGGGGCCATCCTGGGCTGGAACCTCAACCTGCCTGTCGCCCCGGGGCTGATCTGGGACGACCTGGGCCTCACACCGGACTACCCCACCATCCACCAGGGCATACCCGCGGCTCTGAACGAAAAAGTCTCCTTCAGGTGGTGCCATCCAGTGTGCGACACCGTAGCCTGCCCGGATTGCCCTCCGGCCAAGCGAACATAAAAAAAGGCCCCGGTCGCCCGGGGCCCAGAAAGCGGCTGGGCCTGTCAGCAGCCGCTTTTTTGTACCTCACGTTTACCGGTTGGCACCGGGCTCACAAGGCATGTCAAACCAACACTGATCGGTGTCGACCTCGGAAACCTCGAACTTCTTCATCAGGGTTTCCTTGGGCTTGGGCAACTCGGTCTCGGTGAACAGGAGCTCGTTTTCCAGGTCGCCGGGCTCGGGCTTGCCCTCGTAAGGCTTGATGGAGCCTTCGGGGGTGGTCCGGATGGGGAACTTGAAACGCTTCACCTCACCGTTGCGGAACTGGATGGTCCACATGATGTCCTCTGCGGAACGCAGCGGGATGGAGGTGCCGCCCATGGGGGCGAAGTCGGCGTAAGGCCGGGCCGTAATGGCGCCCTGGGGGCAGATCTTGATGCAGGAGTAGCACTCCCAGCATGCTTCGGGTTCCTGGTTGAAGGCCTTCATCTCCTCAGGGTCGAGGATCATCAGGTCATTGGGACAGATGTACATGCAGGCCGTCTTCTCGCCGCCCTTGCATCCGTCACACTTTTCCGGGTTTACGTAGGTTGGCATACTCTCACTCCGTAGATTGTAATCGTTTTGGAAGGCTTGTTTCGTGTCTTTTTTTTAATAATTATTCCTGAATATTTGACAACCTTTCTTCTGGCAATCTCCTGGGATCGATCCTGGCGGACAAGGGGCCACTGGACGGCAAATCCACTGCTTGGCCAGAAGATTCCTCTGTTTGACCCCGGGCAAGGGTGGTGGCAAGTGGCTACGGGGCCCACCCCCTGGCGAGGAACCTCAGGCCCGTAGCTGACCCGGTACCCTTGAACCGGATCAACCCCTTGTAATCGCCGGCCTGGCTGAAAAAGGACAGCGGGCCCTGGAGAATCCAGGGCCCGCTGTCGGGTGGAGGGGGGCCACTTCATGAGGAAGGGTCTTTCGCGGCCTTTGCCGCGGTCCGCAGCCGACCCGCCCCCGGGGGGGGGAGTGGGGAGAAGGGCCGGCCTTGGACACTCTGAGCATAGCACCTCATGTGCCAAACCACGTTTCCCAAACGATTTCTGCGTATTATTCATTTTTTCCTCTCCACACCCATGACTTTTCGATGCAAGAAATTGCACGCCCGGCATTGGGACTGCAAAGCCTTTCACCTGGCACTTTGTCCTTTCTCCGGTTCCGGCTTGATTTCAGGCCTGTGATGCGTCTATCGTTCAGGGTGTCCTGCAGGTGCCAACCCGATCGCGACCACATTGTGACCCTGGAGTTGCCATGCCCCTGCGCATGATCGAGATCATCCTTCCCGAGCGGCTCAACTACAAGCTGCGCGATCTTCTTGAGCAGCACCCCTTTATCGACGTGTGGTACGAAAAGCTGCACGAGGACAAGGGCATCCTGGTCAAGGGTCTTCTCCAGGTCGAGGAAACCGAAAACCTTCTGAGCTCCATCTCCAACCAGGTGGACGGAGGGGACGACATCCGGATTGTTCTGCACGCGGTTGAAGCGACCCTGCCGCGGCCTGCGACAGAGGAAGAGGAGCCGCAGGAAGAGCGGGAGCTGGCCCCCCTGCGCATCCGGCGGGTCAGCAGCGAGGAGCTTTACGAGGATCTCAAGGGGGGGTCCCGCCTGAGCTGGATCTCTGTGATCATGACCGGGCTCTCGGCCATGGTCGCCTCCATCGGGATCACCTACGACAATGTCCCGGTTGTCATCGGGGCCATGGTCATCGCCCCCCTGCTGGCCCCCAATGTGGCCCTTTCCCTGGCCACGACACTCGGCGACCTCCTGTTGGGCCTGCAGTCCGCAGTCAACCTTGGGGCAGGCATCCTCTGCGCCCTGTCAGTGTCATTTTTGTTCGGCTTGCTTGTCCCCATGCCCGAAAATCTGGCCTATGTGGAACAGTTAGTTCCCATGGGCTACAAGGATCTGGCACTGGCACTGTGTGCGGGCATGGCCGGGACCCTGGCCTTCACCTCGGCCACTGTCCCGGCAATGGTGGGAGTGATGGTCGCTGTGGCCCTCCTTCCCTCGCTGGTTGCCACCGGCATGCTCCTGGGCAGCGGCGACCTCCCTGAAGCCGGACGGATGGGGCTGATCTTTCTGAGCAACCTTATTTGCATCAACCTGGCAGGGGTGGTGATCTTCCTGCTGCAGGGAATCCACCCCCTGAACTGGTTCGAAACTGCTGCGGCCAGGCGGACCACCTTTATCGCCATCGCCGTCTGGAGCACTTTGCTGACCCTGCTCGTGCTGATAATCATCTTTTCTTGAGCTGCCCCACGTGTGAAGGCACTCATTCTGCCTGATGGATCAACCTGTTCCGGCAGAAAGAGCCTCACCCATTATCCGCTTCCCTTGGGCCTGAAATTTCTCAAAATAACGAAACTAATTTCATAATTAGTATTGACCAGAGAAAAATTTGAATTTAGATTATGAACAAATGATCAATAAATGGAAGGAATGCGATGCCCCGACCCAAGAAGCTGCGAACCATCCTTGCCGAGCCCCGGGCAGCCTTTTACAAGCCTCAGGGTGTTCCCTTGCGGGAGCTCAAAGGGGTGATCCTGCCCCTGGAGGGTTTCGAGGCCTTGCGCCTCTCGGATGCCGAGGGCCTCAGCCAGGAGGAGGGGGCGGCACTCATGGAGGTCTCCCGCCCCACCTTCTGCAGGATCCTGGCCGAGGCCAGGCAGGTGGTCGCCCAGGCCCTGGCCAATGGGTGGGCCATCCGGATCGAGGGGGGGAGCTATGCCCTGGCAGAGGAACAAACCCAGTTCCCTGGCCCGGGCCGTGGCCGCAGGCGGGGAAGGGGCGGCCGCAGACAAGGCGGGCGCGAACCTTTCTGAAACCGGGCTCCAGCATGGGAGCCCAGAACATACGGAGGTGCATCATGCCTGGATTTGACGGTACAGGACCCTTGGGCAGAGGACCCATGTCAGGCGGCGGTTTCGGGCCCTGCGGCAGCGGAGCCGGACGCGGGTTCGGCTTCGGCCGCGGCGGCGGCCGCGGGTTCGGAAGAGGGGGAGGGTTCCGACGGTTCCTTGGCTGGGGCCGGAGGCCCGGGACCGGACAAGACGTTCAGGGCCCGGCCCAGCCTCGAGGTGGAAACAATCCCGAAGACACATCCGAGTGATCCAACCACCCTACCTCCCGCCGGGGGGCTTCGGCCCCCCTTTTCATTGTGATTCATCCGGTTCGAGCGTACTGTTTCAATGGGTACCCGATTTCGGAAGGAGGGTGTGGAAAGTGATGAGATGTCTGACCCTGCACCTGCTGCGTTTAAGAGACCATTCCCTGTCATTCCTCGTAAAAGACACGGATTCGGCCGGCCGTGAACACACGCGGCCTCCTGCATGTGCGCTGAACACGTGCTCTTGGACCAGACCCTGATTATTTCGCTCATTTGACAACAAAACTCCTTGACAGATAAATTTTCCCGCTTACAATTATGCTCAAAAGAGCAAAAAGGAGATTCCGGTGCCACGTCCCAGGAAGTGCAGGCGCGTTCAAAACCATCCCACAGCGGCCTTTTTCAAACCCCAGGGGATCCCCCTCAGGGAGCTGACTGAGATCTACCTGCCCCTGGAAGGGCTGGAGGCCATACGGCTGTGCGACCTGGAAGGCCTGACCCAGGAGGAGGCCTCCAAGCGCATGGATGTCTCCCGTCACACCCTGGGCCGCATCCTGGCCGAGGCCAGGCAGGTCCTGGCCGAGACCGTGGTGCAGGGAATGGCCCTGCGCATCGAGGGTGGCGATTACGTGATCTCCGACAAACACCAGATCCGGGATTCGTTCCCGCACGCTGAGACCATCAAGCAGGAGTTGGACATGACCAAGATTGCCGTGACCAGTGAAGGACCGACCCTGGACGACCGGGTGGACCCCCGATTCGGCAGGGCCGCTGGCTTTGTCGTCGTTGACCTTGACACCATGGAGACCGAGTACATCGACAACGGCTCCTCCCAATCCATGGCCCAGGGCGCAGGCATACAAGCCGCCGAGAACGTTGTCCGGGCCGGGGCCGGCGCACTGCTGACCGGCTATGTCGGCCCCAAGGCCTTTGCGGCACTGTCCGCTGCCGGAATCAAGGTGGGCCAGGACCTCGAAGGGCTGACCGTGCGTGAGGCCATTGAACGCTACAAGAAGGGAGATGTCTCCGTGGCAGAGGGACCCAACCGGCAGGGGCACTGGTGATGCACATCGCCATTGCCAGCGGCAAGGGGGGCACCGGCAAGACGACCGTGGCCGCCTCACTGGTCTCCACCTGGGATGGTCCTGTGACCGCGGTGGACCTGGATGTTGAGGAACCAAATCTGCACCTGTTCCTCAACCCCGACATCGAGGCCACTGAAAAAGCCTTCCTGGAGATCCCCGTGGTGGACGAGGATTTGTGCACCTACTGTGGGGCCTGTTCCGAGCTCTGTCAGTTCAAGGCCATCTCGGTCATGGGGGATCTGATCATGACCTTTCCCGAGATGTGCCACGGCTGCGGCGGGTGCATGGCCGTCTGCCCTGAAAAGGCCGTAACCGCGGGACAGCGCGAGCTCGGAGAGGTCAGCTGGGGAACCGCGGGAAAGGCCGGGTTCCTCATGGGACGGCTCAGGATCGGCGAGGCCATGAGCCCCCCCCTGATGCGCATTGTCAAGCACAAGCTGCATGAGCAGCACGGGAAAACGACCGCGGATGTCATCGTGGACGCCCCTCCCGGGGTGAGCTGCCCGGCTATTGCCGCGGTCATGGACAGCGACGCCATTGTCCTGGTGACCGAGCCCACCCCGTTTGGACTCTACGATTTCAAGCTGGCCTGGGAGGCGTTTTCCCCCCTGGGCCTGCCCATGGGGGCGGTGATCAACCGGTCCGGCATCGGCAACGATGCAGTGCGTGTCTTCTGCAGGGAGGCCGGCATCCCGATCCTGGCCGAGATACCCTACCGGCGAGGCATTGCCGAGGCCTACTCACGCGGGGAGATCATTGCCGGACACAGTCTGGACATAGCCGCCATCTTCACGGATCTCAGGCAGTCCATCAGGGAGCTGGCCGCAGGCAGCCCTGCCGGGGCAAAGGAGGCAGCCCATGCGTGAGATCGTGGTCATCAGCGGCAAGGGAGGCACGGGCAAGACCTCATTGACCGGGGCCTTTGCCCATCTGGCGGAAAACAAGGTCATCTGCGACCTGGACGTGGACGCTCCTGACCTGCACCTGCTGCTGCAGCCCGACGTGCAACAGGACCACACCTTCCAGTCCGGGCACGAGGCTGTCATAAATCCTGAAAAATGTGACGGGTGCGGGCTGTGCGCCGAGCTGTGCCGGTTCGAGGCCATCCGGGAAAGCAACGGGATCTTCTCGGTCGACCCCCTGCGCTGCGAAGGGTGCAAGGTCTGCGTGGCCATGTGTCCTGCAAATGCCATTGATTTTCCTCCCAGGACCTGCGGCCGCTGGTATGTCTCCGGCACCCGGTTCGGCCCCATGGTCCACGCCCAGCTGTATCCTGGAGAGGAGAACTCGGGGCTTCTGGTCACCCTGCTCAAGAAAAAGGCCAGGGCCCTGGCCGAGGAGCAGGGGGCGGAGCTCATGCTTTGCGACGGGGCCCCCGGCATCGGCTGCCCGGTCATCAGCTCCCTGGCTGGAACCGACCTGGCAGTGGTGGTGACCGAGCCCACGCCTTCGGGACGCCATGACCTGGAACGCGTGATCGCGCTTTGCGACCATTTCCGGGTCACGACCGGGGTCATCGTGAACAAGGACGACCTCAACCCGGAACAATCCGCGCACATCGAAACATTTTGCCGGGCCCGGAACATCCCCATCCTGGCCCGCCTGCCCCACGACCCGGCCATGACCCTGGCCATGGTGGACGGCAAGGTGGTCACGGAAACCGGGAACAACACCATCTCGAAAGCACTTGCCCGGGCCTGGGACAACATCCTGTCCATGGATGGAGTCCCTGCTCCCGTTGCAGGCGAAACCACACCCCAACCAAAACAATCCTGAGGAGAAGCATCATGGATACACTTGTCGTCGCCGTCCCATCGGCACACCCCGGAGGTCTGGAAACCTCGCTTGGGGCCCACTTCGGTCATTGCGACTGCTACACTGTGGTGGACATTGCCGGCGGGGAAGTCACGAACGTGCGCACCCTGCCCAATATGCCCCATCAGCAGGGAGGGTGCATGGCCCCGGTCAACCACCTGGCCCAGAACGGGGTTACGGCCCTGATCGCGGGCGGCATGGGCATGCGTCCGCTCATGGGCTTCAACCAGGTGGGCATCAATGTCTATTACGGAGGAGAGGCCCGGACCGTGGGTCAGGCTGTTGATGCATTGCTCCAGGGAAAGCTGCAGCAATTCACCCCGGCCCAGACATGTGGTGGTGGTGGCGGTGCCCTGTAGCGGCCGATCAGCTGATCACTGAGGTGTGCGACAGGTACCCTGCCACCCTTGCACCGAACCCAGAGAGGAAGCAGTTCCATGCCCATCTACGAGATCATCTGTCGCGACTGCGGGTATCATGGAGAAATCATGACCAGGGGCGTGGACTCCCCCCTGGTCTGTCCAACTTGCAGCGGAACCGGGACCGAGAAACAGCTCTCTTTGCCGAGCTCCCGGACCGGGCGCCCGGCCAGCACACATCCCGGTCCCAACGACCGGGCCTGCTGCGGCAATACCCCCTCCCAGGCGGGCTGTGCCGGTCCCGGTTCCTGCTGCGGCAACCGCACATAGACATCAAGGACCTGGAGAAGACATGCTCGATGTTCTGCTGGTAACGGTTCGTGCCGAAGCCCTGTCCCTGTTCGTGAACACCTTGACCGACGACCCCGGGGTGCGGCTGGAAGTGCTGCCCACAGCACAGGCCGCCCTGGACAGGATCCGTCGCAGCCCACCCGACTTGGCCGTGATAGACCAGGGTCTGCCTGACATGGTTGCACTGGATCTGACCTCACGGATCGTGGCCTTAAACCCCATGGTCAACACCGCGGTGGTCAGCCCACTGTCCGAAGAAGCCTTTCACGAGGCCAGCGAAGGACTCGGAGTGCTGGCAAAGCTGCAATCCATGCCCACTGCGCAGGACGGCCGCGAGCTTCTCGTGCGCCTCAGGCAGGTGACAGCCCCCTTCCCTGCTCCGGGTGCTCAGGGTGGATAGCGTCGATTTTTTTGGGCTCCAGAGGACTTGAGCAAGAGTAACTCCTTGATTTTATGAAACTTTTTATACAGGCACAACGCAAGAGCCAGGAGAAAGCATGCGCATCGCCATCAGCTCGACAGGCAGCACACCGGACAGCCAGGTCGATTTCGGCTTCGGAAGGAGTGCGGGATTCATGGTCTACGACGACTCCTCCAGGCAGTACGAGTACATCGACAACAGCGCCAGCTCTCAAAAGAATGCGGGGGTGGGGATCCAAACCGTGCGCACCCTTGCCCAGGCAGGCGTCCAATCGCTGTTGACCGGCCATCTCGGCCCCAAGGCAGCCCAGGCTTTGGAAAAAGAAGGGATCCAAACCTATTCCCTTCTGGAGAAGACCACTGTGAGCCAGGCCGTGCAGGCCTTTTTGAACAGACGCCTCCCCCGGCTGACACACGCCTCGATACCGGATGACAGCAGCCCGCAACCCTGCCCCGGCAGGGCTCCTGGCCGGGGAGCAGGCCAGGGTCGGGGGTATGGTCGCGGCAGTGGCGGCAAAGGGCGCGGCATGGGCGGGGGAGGCCGCAACTCCGGCAGCGGACAGAGGTGAGGGGGAAACACATGCCCATTCGAATCGGCTTGATCCGTTGTGAAAAAAATGAGATGTCCTGCCCTCTGACCAGCTGTCTCAAGAGCCTGCAGGCAGGCACGCAGGCCTTTGCGCTCCACTCCAGGGAGTGCGAACTGGTCGGGGTGTTCACCTGCAGATGCCCCGGCAACAGGATCGTTGACCAGGCCCGCATCCTGAAAGCCAAGGGGGCTGATGTCATCCACCTCTGCACCTGCATCTTTGCCGGAAAACAGGACGGTGCCTGGCTGGAAGACAAAGGGTTCTGTGCAAACCCCGAGCAGGTCGCGGTCAGGTCTGCCGTTGCAAGCGGAATACCCTGCATTCTGGGGACCGCGCACCTGCCCCGGGGACACCACCCACTTGTCGTGCCCCCGCACACCTGAACCCCCAAAGGCCTCAATCATGCCGGACACGCCCGAAATCGACCGCATGCTTCAGGACCTGCAACAGGAAGCGGACCAGGCAGCTCTTGAAAAGTATGGTCCGCTGGTTGTGGAACGCTGGCACTCCCGCCCGCATTTTGGGGCTGTCGCCGCAGGCAACGCATCCGCACGATGCACCGGCTCATGCGGCGATACCATGGAAATATTCCTGCGCATCAAAGACGAGCTGGTCGAAGAGGCCGGTTTCCTGACCAATGGGTGCGCTTCGAGCCTGGTCAGCTGCTCGGCATGCTGCGAGCTGGCCAGGGGAGCCTGCCTTGAAGACGCAGCCTCGATCTCACCCGAGGACGTGCTGGAGCTGCTCGGCGGGCTGCCCGGTGAGGACCGGCACTGCGCCTCTCTTGCCGTGCAGACTCTGCAGGCCGCCATCGAAAACTTCTTGTCGGTGAGGCCTTGACTTTCGAACGTCGCCATGGCCTGACAGGAGATATGTTTGCATCAGGACTGTCAGCCCTTTTCATTCTCCGGAAAATTGGTAAGGGTGAAAGCATACAACTTACAGGAGGATTGCTATGAGTGAAATCGGAGTCACCTTGGATGTGGATTGCTGCATCGGCTGCATGGCCTGCAACGAGATCGCCCCTGACATCTTCGGGTTCAACGATGACGAGGAAAAGGCTTTCCTGATCAAGGAGAAGGGGGATGCCGACCTCATCCAGGAGGCCGCTGACACCTGTCCCGAGGAGTGCATCACTCCTCAGGAGTGATAATTTACCGTACTGAGCCTGCAAACAAAAAGGCCCCGTCCTGTTTCGGGACGGGGTTTTTTTGTTTGCCGCTGTCCATACCCGCTTTTTGCAGCGGCCTGGATGGCCGCGAATTAAAAACCTCCCCTGGAACCTGCCTCGGTCAGTGGAGCGAGCGCAGGTAGCCGAGCTCCCTGGCAATCTCCGATGCAAAGCGCCGCAGCTCCTCAAAGGCGGTCTTGTCGATCTCCCGGACCGATTGTCCCGGGTCAACGCTCACTGCAAATGAGAAACGGGCCAGTGCCGCCGGATGGTTCGGATCGTCCTCAACATCGATGTCCACCCAGGCCCAGCCCCGATCATCGGAAAACTCGTAGTTCTTGACCTTGAAGTTCATCGGTCCTGCTCCATGCGGTTGATGAGGGGTCTTGGAAAAATTCGAATTGGGACTTACGTTTCACTCTTGTCAAGGTCAACCCGCAGCCGGTCCGCCGGAGCCGCCACCTTCATGGCTCACTGCCCGGGAGCACCTTCTCCCCTGAGGCCCTGATCCAAAGCAATGGAGCGCACCCGGAGCAGTGAGCGGGGAACCAGCTCCGGCACCACGCAGGCATACCCCGGGCTGTGCAACCGCCACAGCAGCACGGGCGGGCTGCCCAGTCCGTTTTCGTCCACGTGGGTCAGGTAGATGCGGGTGTAGGGACCCCTGGCCTTGGAGCTGAAGGCCAGCCAGCGCCCGTTGGGGGACCAGCTGTGCCAGGAGTTCATGGGGCTCAGGTTGCAGCCCATGCGCCGCGCCCGCCCCCCTTTGGAGGGCACGATCCACAGCTCGCTCTCCGGCTGAATGGCCAGCCCGTTGGGGCTGCGGGTGAAGACAATCCATTTCCCGTCCGGGGAGTGCCTTGGGAAGTAATTGCTGCTGCCGTTGTCGCTGGCACCTGGCAGGGGCTCGGGAACCCCGCCTCGACCATTGTTGAAGGGGATCCGGTAGAGGTCGAAATGGAGCTGAAACTGTTGGTTCAGGTCCTTGATTCTGTCGGTGGGAAGGGTGGGCAGAACCTTGCGGTCTCCCAGGACCTCGAACAGGGCCTGGGAAGGCCTGGCCCGGGCAAAGACAAGGCTGCGCCCGTCCGGGTGCCAGTCCGGGCAGGTCTGCACCACGTCCTCGGCATCGGCCCCGGGCAGCGGGGTGAAGGAACGCTTGTCCCGGTCGTAGATGGCCAGGGCGCCCTTGATGGGGAAGAAGAACTGGGAGTACCAGACATCGTCCAGGTAGGCGAAGAAGGAGCGCTCCCACACCGTGCCGGCCACGTACCGTCCAGTGGGCGATATCCTGGAGAACAGCCCCATGCTTTTCCTGCCCGAAGGGCCCTGGAGGTCGTTCCAGCTGATCAGGGAACGGCGGGAAACCTCAATGTCCGGGCTGATTTTTGTCAGGACATAGCCCCCCTTGTCCCCGGCTATGTCCATGTCCATGCCCAGCAGGCCACCGCCCCTGGACACGCAGTGGCAGTTGCTGCAGTGCGGCAGATTTCGGCTCACGATTCTGGGAGCGCCTTCCGATGCAGGGTCGGCTATCCTCCAGCGAAAGGTCTCCGGGTGTTTTTCCCCGTATGCAAACGGCAGCGGCATCTCCAGATAGAAGAGTGCCGCATCCAGCGGGTCAGTGGAGAGCCGCAGTTCAAGACTGGCGGATGAGACCGGCCGGTGCCCGTTGTCCAGGCCGTGGATGGTCACGGTAAACAGAACTTCCCCGGCCGATCGTTTTACCTCCGACCACACCCCGGCACCGGGAACCCAGCGGGATCGGTCCGTGATCACCCGGATGCAGTCCCTGCCCCGGGCAGCGATGGACACCACCCACAGGGAGGCTTCGGGGCCGTCCCGCCACTCGAACAACAGCGGGGCCATGTCCGGCGGCAGCACGGCTCCGTCGGCCGGACTGAGGAGCGAAAGCGGGGGCAGCGGTGCTTCGTGCTCGTCCAGCCCCTGCAGGACCGAAGCGGCGTCCCCCCTCCACTCCCGGCACTCCACGAGGACAGGGTGGGGGGCTGTGGATGCATCGCGCGGGGAGCGCTGCGTGCAATGAACCAGGAACGCTGCACAGGACAAGAGGATGATCACTGCAATGCGCATCGAGCACCTTCTCCGTGTAAGCCGGCAAGATGTACACAAAGGCTTCGGGTTTTCTGGCACTTCCACCCCTGGAAGTCAAAAAAAGGTTCATCCGGTTCGAACGCACTTTTTCAAGGATTGCCCGGTTTCGGAAAGAGGCCGTGGGTATTCATGACCAGCCAGAATGGAAGTGC
>CAZQOG010000027.1:0-26344 GCA_964594925.1 uncultured Desulfohalobiaceae bacterium | reverse complement strand
TGCCCCCCCCTTCCCAGGTCGACAGCTCGGTGAGCTGCTGCTCGCTGCTGGAGGGGCCCTGTTCCAGGCCCGGCACCTTCTGCAGCAAGCGTGACAGGTGCCGCTTCCAGAACGAGGAAAACCTGCCCACCACCACCTGGACCTCGGCCTCCAGGTCCTCCACAGCGTGGGTCAATCTGCGGCGATGCTTCTTGAGCAGCTCGTACAGAAAAAAGGCATGGACGGACCAGGCCATCTCGAAGCACCAATCATAGACCTTCTTCCAGGGACTGCGGCGATCCAGGTAGGCATCCGCACTCAGCTTCCTGAACTTTGAATGGCGCTTCCAGAGCAGGTTTTCCCTGGCCTTGGAGGACAGGTTCCAGCGCACGTACACCTCGTCGCCGCCCCTGCGCCTGCGCAGGGCACTCATGCGCAGCAGCCGCATGCCGCGCACACCGAGCACCACCTTGTCAGTAGCCTGGATCACCTCCCGGCGCAGCTCCCTGAAAAAGTCGTAGTGGTCGGGCCTGGCCCCCAGGGGCGGTTCCTGGATGATCCGGTCCACCAGCCCCATGGTCAGGTTGTCCTGGGCGGTGATGCCGAGCTGGCGGGCGCACTTTTCAATGAGCTCCGTGGAGGCCCTCTGTCCCTGGCGGATCCGCCCCTCGATGGCGGCGGCCCCTTCCGGGGAAATGACCGAGTAGTAGCCGTGGGAAAGCATCAGCCGGGTGTCCGCCATGCTGATCGCCTCTGCACCTCCCGACCCGCCCTCGGAGATGACGGAAATGACCGGCACCTTGAGCCCGGCCATCTCGTAGAGGTTGCGGGCGATCTGCTGCGCCGCGCCGGGAAAGTCCTCGATGGGGTAGGAGCCCGGGGTGAACACGTACGAGTGCACCGGGATGTTCTCGATCTCGGCCACCTTCATGTAGTGCAGCGCCTTGGAGTTGCCCCACGGCTTGACCGAGCCGCCGTTGCGGAACTCCTCGCCGTGTCCCTTTTCCTGGCCGATGACCATGACCGGCTGGTTGTGGACCTTGTTGCCCACCCTGCGGGTGATGTAGGCCCGGGCGATGAGCATGCTCGGATCGATGGACCACTCGTCCTGGCCGCCGATCTCGGTGTAGTTGTCGTAGACGTTCTCCAGGATATCCTTGAGGCAGACACGCTGGGGGTGCCGCACGATGCGGACCTTGTCCATGGGGGTGAGCTCCCGTTCGAGCTTCTTCTCCAGAAAGCCGAACAGGTCTTCCAGCGAGGTCAGCTGCTTGACCTGCTCGTGCACGCCAAGCCCGTCCTGCCTGGCCTTGAAGTCCTGCAGCTTCGACTCGAGCAGGAGCACGTTCGTGTTCTCCTTGTCCCCGAAGATGTCCTGTATGTAGCGGAGCCGTGACTGCAGCTCCAATAATCTTCTGTCGACGTCCATAGTGCTTTGCGGTTTTCCGTCCGGCTCAAGGCTGTGCGCCTCAGAAACCGAGCAGCTCCCCGGTGCGTTCCCGCAAAAAGGAGAGGTTGGATTTGAGGGGCTGCCCGCTTGGGGTCCTCCCTTCGAGTCTCAGCTCGTCCAGGATTGAGAGCCCCCGCTGCTTGGCCTGCTCCAGGCTCTCGCCCCAGACGATGGCCAGTGCCAGGTTGGGGTCGAAATCCGTCGGAATGTCGTAGTGCCGGTCGCCCGGGATATGGGTGTGCATCTTCAGCCAGTCGTGCCGGGGCCATTCAAAGCGTTCGATGCGGCCGACCCAGGGGGCGAACTTGTTGGCCGGGTCCTCGGCAATGATGCGGTACTCAATGCCCACCCCCTCGAAACGGATGTCTTCTTGGCCGTACCCCATGCTCTGACCCAGACCCAGGCGGATCTGCTCCCGGATCAGGTCGACATCGGCGTTGGAGCCGATACGGGAGATGATTGCCGAGACCCCGTTCTCGACCTGGATACGCGCGTTGACCTCCATCAGGAACGGCTGCCCGTCCCTGCTCACGATCCACTCCCAGGTGCCCGCGCTGTCCATGGAGACCTCCCTGGCCATGCGCAGGGAGTACTCCGTGACGTCATCCAGGACCTTCTGTGCGTCAAAGCCGTAGTGCTGCTCCTGCGGGGCAAACCCGGGGGCCACCTCGATGCGTTTCTGGTGGCCGGTGCTCTGCACGGTGCAGTTGCGAGTCCCGAAATGGACAATGGATCTGCCGTCCCGATCACCAAGGACCTGCACCTCGAGGTGGTTGAAATCGAAGATTCTTTGCTCGATGAGCACCCCGTCGTCCCGGAACTGCCGCTTTGCATAGTTGCGGATTCTGCGAAAGACCGTCCGGAAGGTGTCCATGTTGTCCACTTCCTCAATGCCCATGCCGCCGCCACCGGCCGAGGCCTTGACCAGGACCAGGGGGGTTTCGATCCCCAGCTCGGCCTGAAAGGTGAACAGGCTTTCAGCGATCTCCTCGGCCTCCAGCTCGTCAAAGGCCGGCCGGTCCGAGCCCGGCACGGTGGGAACGTCAAGGCTGCGGGCCAGCCGCTTGGTGTTGATCTTGTCCCCCAGCTCCTTGATAACCCGCCAGGACGGGCCGATGAACCGCAGCGGACGCCTGCGCTCCACGGCACGCCGCGCAAAACGGAAGTCTTCCGCGAAAAAGCCGTACCCGGGATGGATGGCCGTAGCCCCGCTGTCGTCGGCAACCGCGAATATCTCGTTGGCGTCTGCATAGGTTCTGATCCTGTAGAGCGCCTTGTCCCCGCCAAGCCTTCGGGCCAGGTCGCAGTGCCCCGACTGGGCGTCTTCTTCTGTGTAGATGCAGACGAAATCGTGCCCGAGTGACCGGCAGGCCTCAAGGATCCGGATGGCGATCTCGCCCCGGTTGGCTATGAGAATCTTGTGTTGGCTGGACACGGATATTCCTTGGATCACTTGTCTTTCTGTTTGGTTGCGAGCAGGTAATTCCCGCATAATAACGGAGAAAAATCAACTCTTCCGGAGCAGGGACTGATACGGCGCAACAGCGGCGGCAGGTCGGTCCGAAATCCTTCGACGGAAACAAAAGCCTGCGTCGCCCCGGCCTGTCACGTGCCGTTATGTGTCCAGACGGACCAGTGTGATGATTGGAACGGAATGTGGTGCGCCGCCGGGCATTGCCTGAAGACGGGTTTCCGGTTACATCACCAAGCGACCCGTGGCAAGAAAATGATGAGCGAGACCGGCCCATGGACTACCGAGAGCAGGTCACAAAAGCAGCAGATTTCATCCGTTCCCGGCTCGAGCAGGACCAACCGGCCTCAGTGGGGGTAGTGCTCGGCACCGGCCTCGGCAGCTGGGTGAGCAGGCTCGGCGACACCGTGTCCATACCCTATGCGCTCATCCCGGGGTTCCCCAGGTCCACGGTGCAAAGCCATGCCGGCGCCCTGCACCTGGGAAGGGTGTCCGGCACCCCCGTGCTGGTGCTCCAGGGACGCTTCCACCTCTACGAAGGGTACGCCCCCCGCCAGGTCTGCTTCGGCATCCGCACCCTGGGAGAGCTGGGCATCGGCCGGCTGCTGCTGACCAACGCCGCCGGCGCCCTCAACCCGTTGTTCTCCACTGGCAGCCTCATGGTCATCAGTGACCACCTCAACATGACCGGCCACAACCCCTTGACCGGCCCGAACGTGGATGACTGGGGACCCCGCTTCCCGGACATGAGCAGTGTCTATGCACCGGCACTGCAGCAGACGCTCCTGCGTGAGGGTTCCACCCTGGGGCTGCGGCTCGAGCGCGGTGTCTATGTCGGGGTTTCCGGGCCCAGCATGGAAACGCCCGCCGAAACCCGGGCCCTCAAGCGACTCGGCGGTGACGCCGTGGGCATGTCCACGGTCCTGGAGGCTGTTGCAGCGCACCACATGGGCATGGAAGTGGCCGGCATCTCCTGCCTGACCAACAAGAATCTTCCCGACTGCCTGGAGCCAACCAGTCTCGAGGATGTCATCGCGCAGGCCGAACACGCCGGACGGGACCTGGGCAGGCTCCTCGACCGCGCGGTGCCCCTGAAGGGGGCCGCAAGGTGAGCCGGGCTTGACTTCCGCGAACTCATGATCCAGTTTATCCTTTTGTTTTCGATACTTGGGCCGACCTTTCGATCCGGTTTCCGCGCAGCCTGCCGGGTCACTGAAGACCGCCCCGACACGAGACTTTCTGACGCGTTTTCAGAAGCACACTGAAGAAGCGGCAGGCCTTTCCAGCTGAAATCCGGAGGAACACGCAGCACATGGCAGATTACAAAAAAACCCTCAATCTTCCCCGCACCAGCTTCCCCATGCGGGCCAACCTGACCCAGAACGAGCCCACAATGCTCGCCTTCTGGGAGAAGAACAACGCCTACCAGACAATGGTGGCCGCCAACCGGGAAGAGGAACGCTTCGTGCTGCACGATGGCCCGCCTTACGCCAACGGGCACATCCATCTGGGTACGGCCATGAACAAGGTCCTCAAGGACTTCATCATCAAGTCGCGCAACCTGTCCGGCCGTCGGGCCGAGTACGTCCCCGGCTGGGACTGCCACGGCCTGCCCATCGAGCACAAGGTCTCCCAGGAGCTCAAGGACAAGGGCAAGACCGACCTGCCCCTGGTCACGGTGCGCAGGATCTGCCGTGACTACGCCGCCAAGTTCCTGGACATCCAGCGCAGGGAGTTCAAGAGGCTTGGCGTCTTTGGGACCTGGGACACCCCCTACCGCACCATGGACCCTTCCTATGAGGCTGCCACGGCCCGGGAGCTGGGCAGGTTCATGGCCCAGGGCTCTGTGGTGCGCGGCAAGAAGCCAATCCACTGGTGCTGCTCCTGTGAAACAGCCCTGGCCGAAGCCGAGGTGGAGTACGGCGATCACACCTCCCCCTCCATTTACGTCCGCTTTCCCCTGAACGACCCCCGCCTGACGGAGGTCTTTGCCCGCGCCGATCCCGGGAAGGCCTGGGTGGTCATCTGGACGACCACCCCCTGGACCCTTCCGGGAAACCTGGCCGTGGCGGTTCATCCCGAGTTCACCTACCAGCTCGTCCAGGCGCGTGGGGAGCACTATGTCCTGGCCAGGGACCTGGTTGCCCAGTGTGCCGCGGTTTTTGACTGGGAAGACTACGAAGTGCTTGGCGAGGCCTCCGGCCAGGAGCTGGAAGGGCTCACCGCCCGCCACCCGTTCATCGACCGCGCCTCCCCCATCGTCCTGGCCCCCTATGTCACTTTGGAGACGGGAACGGGTTGCGTGCACACGGCCCCGGGGCACGGACGTGAGGACTACGAGACCGGGCTCAAGTACGGGCTGGACATCCTCTCCCCCCTGGACGACCAGGGGCGTTTCCTTAAGAGTGTTGCACGGTTCGCCGGGCTGAACGTCTTCGAGGCCAACGCACGGGTCATCCAGGTGCTTGAGGACGAAGGCCACCTCATGGCCGGCCAGAGGCTCACCCACTCCTATCCCCACTGCTGGCGCTGCAAGCAGCCGGTCATCTTCCGGGCCACCACCCAGTGGTTCATATCCATGGAGAAGAACGGGCTGCGCACCAAGGCGCTGGCCGCGATCAGGGACCAGGTCGAGTGGATCCCTGCCTGGGGCCGGGAGCGCATCCACTCCATGATCGAGAACCGGCCCGACTGGTGCATCTCCCGGCAGCGCACCTGGGGGGTGCCCATCATAGCCCTGCTCTGTCAGGGGTGCGACCACGCCTATACCGACTCGAAGTGGGTCTTTGAGATCGTGGAACGCTTCAAGGACCATCCCCGGGGATGCGACTACTGGTTCGAAACGGAGGTCTCGGAGCTGGCCCCCCCTGGGCTGGCCTGTCCCGAGTGCGGGGGGGCCAGCTGGAAAAAGGAGGACGACATCCTCGACGTCTGGTTCGACTCCGGCACCAGCTTTGCCGCCGTGGTGGAGCAGCGGCCGGAATGCTCCTTCCCGGCCGACCTCTACTTGGAGGGCACCGACCAGCACCGGGGCTGGTTTCACAGCTCCCTCTTGGCCTCCGTGGGCACCCGGGACCGTGCGCCCTACCGCTCGGTGCTGACCCACGGCTACGTGGTGGACGGCGAGGGGCGCAAGATGTCCAAGTCGCTGGGCAACGTCATCGCCCCGCAGCAGATCATCGACACCCACGGCGCCGAGATCCTGCGCCTGTGGGTCTCGGCGGTGAACTACCAGGAGGACGTGCGCATCTCCGACGAAATCCTGGGGCGCCTGGTGGACGCCTACCGCCGCATCCGCAACACCTGTCGTTTCCTGCTCGGCAACATCGACGGGTTCGGCCCGTCCGACGTGACGCCTTTTGCGGACATGCAGCCCCTGGACCGTTACCTGCTGCACAGGGTGAGCCGGGCCCACGAGCGCATGGCCGGGGCCTACCGGGAGTACCAGTTCCACAAGGTCTTCCACACTCTGCACGAACTGTGCGTGACCGATCTTTCCGCCTTCTACCTGGATATCGTCAAGGACCGGCTCTATGTTTCCGGACCAAAGAGCCCTGAACGGCGCTCGGCCCAGACCGCCCTGTGGCGGACCCTGGCCACACTGATCCACGACATGGCCCCGGTGCTGAGCTTCACTGCGGAAGAGGTCTTCCAGCACATTCCGCAAACCTTGCGCGGCGCGGTGCCCACTGTTTTCGCCTTCAAGCCCGACAAACTGCCTCCCGACCTGATCACGCAGGAGGAGCAGGAGCTCTGGGACCTGGTCTGGGTGGTGCGCGGCGAGGTCACCAAGGCCATCGAACCCCTGCGCAGGGACGGGAGCATCGGCCACTCCCTGAACGCCCACGTCCTGCTCCACGCCGGGGAAGAGCTGCGGGAGGCGCTGGCCGGCGTTGCCGGGGCCCTTCGGGACGTGTTCATCGTCTCCAGGGTAAGCCTGGAACCCCGGGAAACCGCCCCAAAGGATAGCTTTCAGAGCGAGGAGCTTCCAGGACTGCGCATCTCCGTGGTGCCGGCCCAGGGGGCCAAGTGCGAACGGTGCTGGGTATTCAGCCAGGAGTTGGGCACCAACCCCGCCCACCCTTCGGTCTGCCCCCGCTGCAGCGACGTGCTCGCGACACTGCCGGAGGAAGGGGAGAAATCATGACGCAGCGCTACAAGATCGCCGGGGGCCTGAGCCTCCTGGTTGTTGTCCTGGACCAGCTGACCAAGTTCTGGGTGGAGCAGACCATTCCTCTCTGGTCCGGCTTCACGGTCATACCGGGGCTGTTCGACATCGTGCACATCCTGAACAAGGGCGCGGCCTTTGGTTTCCTCAACCGTGCGGACACCCGCTGGCAGACCTACTTCTTTATCGGTGCCGCGGCCCTGGCCGTGGTGCTCATCGCCCACCTGCTGCGCACCGTGGACAGGGAGGACAAGGTGCTTTTTTCCGGGTTGGGGCTCATCCTGGGGGGCGCCCTGGGGAACATGATCGACAGGATCAGGGTCGGCCAGGTCATCGACTTCCTGGACTTCTATGTGGGAACACACCACTGGCCGGCCTTCAATGTCGCGGACATCGCCATCTCCACTGGGGGGGTCCTGCTCCTGATCTCCCTGTACAAGAAAAAAAAGATGCAGCATGCATCCCGTCCTGATTGAGCTTGGTCCTGTCACCATTTATGTCTATGGGTTTTTCATTGCCGCTGCATTTTTCGTCGCAACCCTGTACACGCGGCGCGAAGCCGGGCTGCAAGGGCTTGACACCGCACTGCTTCCTGAGCTCGGGTTCCAGGTGCTGCTCTGCCACCTGGCCGGGTCCAGGCTTTTGTATGTCCTGGCCCATCCCTGGCTGTTCGCGAACCAGCCTCTGGAGGCGCTCATGGTCTGGAAGGGGGGCCTGATGTTCCAGGGAGGGGCGGTTGCCGCGGCCCTTGCCGCGGCCGCCTGCCTCCGTGGCCACGACCAGCCGCTTCGCTCCTGGGCTGACGCCGCCGCCCCGGGTCTGGCCCTGGGTCTGTCCCTGGCCGGCCTTGCCTGCCTGTCCGCCCCCTGCATCGGGTCACCTGACGCGGCATTGCCCTGGCTCGTGCTGCAAACCTCGGAACAGGCGTTCAAAGGTCTTTCCCCGGTTCACGTCGCCCAGGTAGTGACCGGCCTGGCAGTCTTTGTGCTGGTTCAGGAGCTCAAGCCCCTGCTGCCCGGGCCGGGCCGCATCTTTGGTGTCTGTCTGACCTGCGCATCCCTGTTCTGGTTCTTCAGCAACCTGCTGGATCCCATTGCAGCGCTGCGACCGGCCCTCTTTCACCTCAACCAGACCATGGCCGCGAGCTCCACTCTCCTTGGGCTCTGGCTGCTGCTTGGCCATAGGAGATCGTGATGTTTGGCGTTCCCCCAGCTCAGATAGCGCTGCTGGCCGTCCTGCTGGTCGTCCCTGTCTTGCCCAACCTCCTGGCCATATGGCATATCTTTCACCGGGAATTCCCAACGCCGCAGGAAAAAATGGCCTGGCTGGCCGGTTCGATCTTCGTTCCCGTGCTCGGCGGCCTGGCCTACTGGATCTTCGGACGTAAACGAGGAAAACGTGCACCATGAATAAGTTGTTTCTGATTTTTCTGGGCTGTGTGCTGTTCCTGCCCGCTTGTGTCGCCACCAGCCGGGACATGGAGACTGTGCAGTACCAGATGGACATGCGCCTGGACCGCCGTATTCAGCAGCTCGAGCAGGAGATTGCGAACACGCGCGAGATCCTGGATGAACGCATTGCCGAGGAAAGCCAGCCCGTGCGCTCGACCCAGGCCAACCTCTGGGCCGAGATCGAGAACCTCAAGGTCAAGATAGCCACCCTGGAGGGGCGGGTCGGAGAGCAGGACCAGGTCGTACCCGGCTTGCGCACCCAGTTGCAGAACGCCACTGCGACCCTGTCCGAGCTTACAGCCACGGTCACCGGGCTGGAGCAGGAGCTGGGCATGGTCTCCAGCCAGCTGGGGCTGGGGCAGGAGGCTCCCGTCACTGCCGGCGATGACGGTTCGGGCAGTCCGTCCGCCGAAGCCCCGGAGACCCTTTCGGCCCAGGACCTCTACAACCAGGCCCTGTCCGCGTTCAACGACCGCAAGTACGAACAGGCCCAGTCCCTGTGGGAGGAGTTCGTCACAAGTTTCCCAGACAACGAGCTGGTGCCGAACGCCCTGTTCTGGCAGGGGGAGTCCTTTTACCAGCTCAAGGATTACAACCGGGCTGTCCTGTCCTATCAGGAAGTGATCGAGGGCTACCCCGACAGTAACAAGTACCCTTCCGCCCTGCTCAAGCAGGGGCTGTCGTTTTACGCTCTGGACAAAGACAAGGCCGGCAGCCTCCTGCTGGAGGAGGTGATCCAGAAGTTCCCGCAGTCTGCGGAAGCACGACGGGCCCGGCTCTTCCAGCAAAACAGGTAACATGGAGCCCGGGATTGCCATGACCGAACCCAGGGAAAAAGAAAACAGGGCCATCATCGCACTGACCTTCCCGCCCCTTGTCTCGGGGCGGCCCGTGATGTGCGACCTGGCCAAGCGGTACGATCTGGCCTTCAACATCCTCAAGGCCCGCATCACGCCCCGCCGGGAGGGGCACATGGTGGTCGAGATAAGCGGCCCCGTCCAGGACTACAAGGACGGGGTGAGCTTCCTCAAAGAGCACGGAATCGTGGTTGCCAAGGTCTCGCAGCAGATCTGGCGTGACGAGGAGTCCTGCCTGCACTGCGGACTGTGCACGGCCATGTGCGCCACCAGGGCACTGCGCCTGGAACCCGAGACCCGAAGGGTGACCTTTGACCCGGAAAGCTGCTCCGCCTGCGGCATGTGTACCCGCATCTGCCCTGTCCACGCCATGAACGTGGATATCGATGAAAGCTTGTGGTAGGGGAAAGATGTGAGCAACCAGCAGGAAAGCCGAACCTTCTCGCGTATCCCCACCAGGATTACGACCTACGTGCGCAGGGTGGAGTCGGAAAAAGCCAGCCCGCTTTTTCACGGGAAAGGCTCGACCCCCAGGCCTTCCCCCCAAAAGCTCAAGGAAGCCAACGTTCCCGAGGGCGTGAAGGACTTTCTGCAGGCCATCGACAAGAAGGTCGACATGTTGATCAGCTTTATCAGCCGGGACCTGCTCAAGGAGGAGTTCCCCGTCAAGACCGATGTGGTCGAGCTGAGCGGTGCCGGGTTGAAGCTGGTCACACCCGAGCAGGGGCTCTCCCTGGGTGACACCGTGGAGGTGGTGCTCCTGCTTGGACAATACCCCTTGAACCTGGCCGGGGCCATCGGGGTGTTGCGCAGGACCGAGGATCTCAACGGGCAGAACGTCTTGGTCATGGAGTTCACGCGGATCCGGGAATCCGACCGCGAAGCCATCGTGCAGTTCGTCTTTCAGGAACAGCGCGAACAGATCAGGGAAAACAGATATGAAGATTCCTGAGCATCGGCTGCTGCCCCTGGTGCGCCAGTATCTGCAGGCCAACGCCGGGAATCTCCTTCCCGGGTTCGTGCACAACATGAACAACTACCTCCAGGTCCTGGACATGCAGCTGGAGCTCATCTCCCGCAAGGGCCCCTCCGGGCTTTCCGGTGGGGCGGAGGACCAGGGCAGGCTGGAGCGTCTCTTGAAATCCGTGGAAGGGCTGACCGTGCAGCTCAAGTGCGCGGACAAGCGCCACTTCTACAGCGGTGAGGAGCAGACACAGATCAACCTGCCCGGGTACCTGGCCTGGCTCAAGGATTTCTGGGACAACAACCTCTACTTCAAGCACCACGTCCAGCTCTCTCTCGATCTCGAACCGGACATTCCCAGTCTGGAAGTGCCACCGCTTTTTTTGACCTTCTGCCTGGAGGAACCCCTCAAAAACGCCCTGGAGTCCTGTCAGGCGCAGAACAGCGAGGGCGATCAGACCATATCCATGCCCCTGCGCCTTTTTCGACACGAGCAGGGGGTGGCCTTCCAATTGATCTCGCCGACCAGGCTGCCCCGGGACATCACCCCCTGGGAGATGGGCTCGACGACCAAGCCCGGCCATCTCGGCATCGGGCTGTTCCTGGTGGAGCATTACGCGCGGCTGCTGGGCTGGAGCGTTTCCCTGGAGCAGGACGACGCCACCGTGCGCTACACCTTGTCCGTGCCGCACGTGCGCACCCTCCCCCCGGATCAGGACGTCCTGTGACGGGCGGGGCCTTGCACTTCCCTGCCGCACCGCGGGCAGGCACAGCCCTGCCCTGCTAGAGGCATCCCCAGCTGGAGAAGCAATGTATTCCCGGGAAGAAATCCTCGACAGGCTCATGGAAAGGGTCAGCAGCCGGGCCATGACCGGCATGCGTGAGGTGCTGTCCGACATCCTGGAGCGGGAGCTCAGCAAGGCACTGGGCGAATCCCTGCAGGACCAGAGCTTTTCCAGCATCCTGGTCGAGGAGCTCAGGGACGGCCTGAGCGTCATCTACAAAGAGATCTCCATGGCCAAACGCTCCGAATCCCCGGACATGGACCAGAACCGGGCGGCCGAGCTTTTCAACGAGGCCTCGGACCAGCTGGACCACATCCTCAAGACCACCGAGCAGGCCACCGTGCAGATCATGGATATCGTGGAGCACCACCTCGACCGTCAGCACAAGGCAGAGCTCCTGCTGTCCCGCATCGAGGAAGGTGGCGACCCGGCCTCCCTGGAGCAGCTCAGGACCATGCACCAGGAGCTGAACACCGACCTGATGCAGATCATGACCTCCCTCTCCTTCCAGGACATCACCGGACAGCGCATCAAGCGCATCATCCAGGCCCTGCGCACCATAGAGTCCACGGTCTTCGATCTGTACCTGAGCACCGGCCTGGCCCTCAAGGCATACGCGGCCGAGCCCGGCAAGGATATCGAACAGATCAAGCAGGAGAGCAAAAAACGTGTTTCCGAGCTCAAGGGGCCCAGCTCGAACGCCGCCTCCCAGTCCGAGGTCGACGACCTGCTCACCCAGCTCGGGATGGACTAGCAGGCCGTTGAAAAATCCCCGCTGGACTGCGTTGCTTCACCTGGGCCAAACCCTCACGTAAATTGAAGCTGGAAGCTCGAAGCTGGAAGTTGGAAGCAAGAGATGAAATGCGCCAACGGCGAAGAATCAATACGCTTTGGCCTCACACTTTTCTTGCGCCCAATGCCACGGCGACTTGTCCCGGCGAAGCCAGAGCGAAGACGGAAGCATATGCGAAGCCTGGGTTGCCAGCGTGGTTTTTGAGCGGCCTGCGAAGAGGAAAGAATGTTGAAAAATCCCCGCTGGACTGCGTTGCTTCACCTGGGCCAAACCTCGTGCCGGAACCAAATCCTCCGTGGTCGCTGACCATGGACTCCTAAACCGGATGAACCATACAAAAAGGGCTGACCGTTTATCGGCCAGCCCTTCTTGTATTTCATTTTCTGAGATTCGTGAAAATTCGTGGAAGAATCTCCTTTTCTACCGCTTGGAAAATATCTTGTCGATCTTCTGCTCGATGGCGTCTGCAGTGAACGGTTTGACTATGTAGTTGGACACGCCGGCCTGAACCGCCTCGATGATATTTTCCTGCTGGGCCTCGGCCGTGACCATGAGAACGGGCATGTCAGCGAACTCCTCGCTGTTGCGGATCTTCTTGAGCAGCTCCAGCCCGCTCATGTTGGGCATGTTCCAGTCGGTGATGACGAAATCGATGTTGTCCTTGTTCAGGACCTCCCAGGCCGTGGTCCCGTCGTCTGCGTCCACCACGTTGGTGTAGCCGAGCTGCTTGAGGATATTCTTGACGATCCGACGCATGGTGGAAAAATCGTCCACCACCAGGATGCGCATTTTTTTATCGCTGCTCATGTCATACGTCCTTGCTTCGTGTTTGAAGGCGCCCGGGTACAATCACCCCGGAGCTGCTGCGTAACAAAATCCCCGGACACACGTCTACTATGGAGGATGCCTGGAGCACAAGCCCTGACCGCACCGACATCCGGCCCCTTCACGTCACATCAAAAAGAGCGCGGCCATTCCCAAGAAAATAAAAAAACCGGCCCCGTCGGTCAGGGTGCTCAGAAAGATGCTCGAGGCCTGGGCCGGGTCCCGGCCCAGAGCTCTGAGCATAAGCGGTATTGCCGCCCCTCCCAGAGCGCCTATGATCATATTCGCACCCAGGGCCACGGCCATGACCCCGGCCAGGGAGACGTGCCTGGTCAGTGCCGTAACCGCGCCGAACACGATCAACGAGGTGACCGTGCCGTTGACCATGACGATCTTGAGCTCCCGCCACAGGGCGGACCAGACCAGGCTTTTGTGGAACTCCTCCAGGGCCAGCTGCCGGATCATCACGACCAGGGCCTGCTGACCGGTGTTGCCTGCCTGATTGGCCACTATGGGCATGAACACCGCCAGCACCGCCATCTGGGCGATGGTGCCCTCGAAAAGATGGACCACCCAGGCCGCGATGGCCGAGTTGAGAAGATTGAGCACCAGCCAGGGCAAGCGCTTGCGCATGGAGTAGGTCCAGGGAGAGTCGACCTTCTCGTCCGAGCCCGCCCCAACCATGCTCTGCATGTCCTCGCTGGCCTCCTCCTGGATGATGTCGATCACGTCGTCCACGGTGACCGCGCCCAGCAGGTGCAGCTCCTGGTCCACGACCGGAATGGCCAGCAGATTGTACCGGGAGATGAGCCGGGCCACCTCCTCCTTGTCCAGGCCGTAGTTCACATAGATGAGGTTCTGATCGGCCAGCAGCTCCACGAGCCTGCTGCCAGGGGGGTTGATGAGCAGCTCCCGCAGGGAGATCACCCCCTGCAACCTGCGCTCCCGGTCCACCAGGTAGGCATAGTAGGAGAACTCGGCGTCCTGCATCTCGCTGCGCACCAGCCCCACGGCCTGGTCCACGGTCAGCTCCTGATCCAGGGGAATGATCTCCGTGGTCATGACCCCGCCGGCGGTCTCCGGGTCGAACCGCAGCAGCTCGGCAATGGTCCTTGCCTCGTCCCTCTCCATCTTCCTGAAGATCAGGGTGCGCGTGCCGGGGTCGAGCTCGGAAAGCGCGTCCGTGGCGTCGTCGGGTGACATGGCTTCCAGCAGATCCGCGGCCAATGCGGCGGAAAGACTGGTCATCAGATCGATCCGGTCGTGCTTCTCCATCTCGGCAATGGCATCGGCGATCGCGGCCCGTGGAGGCTGTTGCGAGACCCAGCGCACCCTTTCCTCGAGGCCCATACCCTCCAGGAAATCGGCCATGTCCGCCGGGTGCACGGAGTCGCTGGTGGCGTGTGGGCCATCCGCGGCTGCGTGTTGCGCTTCTTGTTCTAGGCCGTTCGCACGGTGTGGATTGTTCCGCTCGTTTTTCATGACTTTCCAGGTAGCCTGCTGCCGGTTCTGCCCTGGGGCAAGGTGTTTGTGAAAAAATGTGCAAATTCAGCGGCTTGACGAAAGCAGGCCGGTCCCTTAGTCATGCACGATCAGATCATCCATGACAACCCGTGCTCCCTGCAGAAAAGCCTGCAGAGAGCCGCAAATACCATGACCCACCACCCGATCTTCAACGATTTCTTCCAGGGCACGGCCAGATCATTTCTCCTGCGCACCATCCGTCAGGCCCTGGACGAGGACGGCCCCGACCTGACCTCGGAGGGTCTCTTCGATCCGGAAGAACCGCTCCTGGCCCGTATCGTGTCCAAGGAGCAGGCCGTGCTGGCCGGGCTTCCCATCATCCCCCTGGTGCTCGAAGGGGCATGTGCAGAAAACAGGCCCTACAGCCTGGATTTCCAGGTGCAGGAAGGGGCTTTGGTGACCAGAGGCCGGGTGGTTGCAGACATCCAGGGCCCGGCCAGGGTTCTGCTCAAGGCTGAACGCGTGCTTCTCAACTTCGTGTCCCACCTGTCCGGGGTGGCCACCCTGACCTCCTCCTTTGTAAAGCGGCTGCAGGGCTCGCGCACCAGGCTCCTGGACACCCGCAAGACCCTGCCCGGGCTCCGCTACCCTGAAAAATACGCCGTCCTTGTCGGAGGGGGCGTGAACCACCGGCTGGACCTGGCCGGGATGCTCATGCTCAAGGACAACCACATCGACCGGGCCGGGAGCATATCCCTGGCCGTGGAGCGACTGCGCCGAAAATATCCGGATTGCCCCCCCATAGAGGTCGAGTGCAGGACGCGGCAGGAGGTTGCGGAGGCCGTGCGCTGCGCTGTTGACAGGATCATGCTGGACAACATGGATCCCTCGTCCATGGCAGAGGCACTTTCCCTGATTCCGGGCACCATCGAATCGGAGATAAGCGGCGGCGTGACCCTGGACAACGTGGCCGCACTGGGCCGGCTCGGGGCGGACTACATCTCGGTCGGGTGCATCACCAACTCGGCCCCGGCCGTGGATCTGAGCATGCGCCTGGGCCCTGATCGAAAAGGCAGCGCCCCTTGAAAAACTCCACTGCGGTCTTATCCAGAGCCAGGGACGGGCACACGACACCGGCCAACACCCATGAGCGAGCACCCGTGAGCAGCCTTTCATACAAGACCATCCAAACCGTGCGGCATGACCAGGGCAGTGACCTGGTCATCCTGGGGCACCACTACCAGAGCGACCAGGTGGTCAGGCATGTCGACCATGTGGGCGACTCCCTTGAGCTGGCCGCCCGGGTCCCCGGCGTGCAGGCCAGGCGCATCGTGTTCTGCGGCGTGCACTTCATGGCCGAGACCGCTGCGGTCCTGGCCCAGCCCGGACAGCGGGTCTACCTGCCGGAGACATCCGCGAACTGCTTCATGGCCAACATGGCCCCGGCCGGCCTGGTTGAACGGATCCTTGAAAAACTCTTGCGCAACGGGCGCAGGGTCGTCCCCCTGGCCTACGTCAACTCCTCGGCCGGGCTGAAAGCGATCTGCGGCGATCACCAGGGTGCGGTCTGCACCTCGGCCAATGCCCGGGTCATGCTCGAGTGGGCTCTGGACCGCGGGGAGCACGTGCTCTTTCTTCCGGACAAGCACCTGGCCGTGAACACAGCCGACCAGCTGGGGATCCCGCCAACGGACCGCACGGTCCTGGACATCCGGGGCCGGGGGGCGAACATCGAGCCGGCCGGAAACAGGACCCCGCGCCTGCTCATCTGGCCCGGCCAGTGCGCCGTGCACGTAAGGTTCAAGACCTCCCGCCTGGCGCAGGTCCGCGCCGAACATCCCCAGGCCCTGGTCGCGGCCCACCCAGAGTGTCCCCCCGAGCTGGTCCGGGGGGCGGATGCCGTGGGGTCCACCTCGTTCATCATCGAGTACGCTGCCCGGGCCCCTTCAGGATCGACCATCTTCGTGGCCACGGAGTGCAACCTGGTCGAGCGGCTCCAGAGGCTGTATGCCGGTCAAAAGACCATCCTGCCGCTTTCCCGGAGCCTCTGCACCGGCATGGGCAAGACCACCGAGGACGGGCTGGCCGCCCTGCTTTCCAGCCTGGACACCCGGGAGGAGATCCGGGTCCCCGGCCCTGTCAAAGAGTCCGCCGCCCTGTCCCTGAACCGCATGCTCCAGGCCTGCGGCAGGCCGGTGCCGGCCACGGGGTGACCCGGCCCATGGACGAGCAGCGCCTCACCACACCGGTCCTGGTCATCGGATCCGGCATTGCCGGGTGCGCGGCCGCGCTCCACCTGGCCGGTGCCGGCCTGGAGGTCACCCTGCTCACCGCCGGCCCCGACCTGGACGACGGCAACACCGCCCTGGCCCAGGGCGGTATCGTCTTCCACGGCGGCGCTGACGATGCCAGGGCGCTCGAGCAGGACATCATGACTGCGGGCTGGGAGTGCAACCATCGGCAAGCCGTGCGTTACATGAGCCGGCTTGGCCCCGGCATTGTGCAGGATCTGCTCATCGACAGCCTGCATGTCCCCTTTGAGCGGGATCAGGCCGGGAGGTGGAAGCTGACCCGGGAAGGCGGCCACAGCATCCCGCGCATCCTCTACTGCGCCGACTTCACCGGACGTGCCATCATGGACATGCTGATGCCTGCAATCAGGCAGTCCCCCAACATCCGGGTCCTGACCCGCTGCACCGCCGTGGACCTCCTGACCACCCACCACCACGCCTCAAGCCTGGAGTACAAGTACCAGCTGGCCAACCAGTGTGTGGGCGCCTACGTCTTCGACCAGAACACCGGCCAGACCAGGACCGTGATGGCCGACTGCACCGTGCTGGCCACCGGGGGCATGGGCCAGGTCTACCTGCACACCACCAACCAGGCCTCGTCCATCGGTTCCGGTCTGACCATGGCCTCTCGGGCCGGGGCCAGGATCATGAACACCGAGTTCGTGCAGTTCCACCCCACGGCCCTCTTCCACAGGGCCGAGCGACGCTTTCTGATCTCCGAGGCGGTGCGGGGCGAAGGGGCCAGGCTGCTCAACAGCCGGGGTGAGGCCTTCATGGCCGGATACGACCCGCGCAAGGAGCTGGCCCCGCGGGATATCGTCACCCGGGCCATTGTCGAGGAGATGCTCAGGACCGGGGACGACTGCGTCTACCTGGACGCAGCCTCCACCACCGACCAGGACCTGACCGAACGTTTCCCCACCATTGCCGCGAAATGCCGCGAGATCGGCATCAACGTGACCCGGGAGCCCATCCCGGTTGTGCCTGCGGCCCACTACTTTTGCGGCGGGGTGCTGGTGGACGTGCACGGCCGCACCACCCTGGATCGGCTGTACGCTGTCGGGGAATGCTCCTGCACAGGGGTGCACGGGGCCAACCGCCTGGCCAGCACCTCACTGCTGGAGGGTCTGCTCTGGGGATGGAGCGCCGGCCGTGACATCGTCAAACACCTGGAACGCAGGCCCACCCTGTCCAAAAAGCTCAGGCAGGCCATTCCCGACTGGGTCAGCCCGGGCAGCCGCGAGAACGAGGACCCCGCACTGATCGCCCAGGACTGGGCCACCATCCGCCACACCATGTGGAACTACGTGGGCATCGCCCGCACCGGCTCCCGGCTGGGCCGCGCCTTCGAGGACCTGCGCGGCCTGCACAAGCGGCTGCACGACTTCTACCGCGAAACCCCCATCAGCCGCCCCCTGGTGGACCTCTTCCACGGTGCCCAGGCAGCCTATCTCATCACCACCGCCGCCCTGCGCAACCGCACCTCCCATGGCTGCCATTACCGGGTAGAGAAATAAAAAAGCTGGAAGCTGGAAGCTGGAAGCTCGAAGTAAGAAGAAAAGGCTGAAGAGCTTGGTCCACGAATCTTCACGAATCTCACGAATGAATAAACCTCAAAGGCCGGCAAAACATTGCCGGCCTTTGAGGTTTTCAACTTCCTATCCTTCGTGGCCTTCGTGGATAATGAATTTTTTCCTCTTCCTTCGAACTTCCGGCTTCGAGCTTTGAGCTTCTATTCCTGCGAAGCACTCCCCTTTTCTCCGCAGACCTTGCGCCGCACCAGCTCCGTCAGGGTGCGCACGCCAAAGCCCGTGGCCCCCACCGGGCACAGGGGGGTGGATGCGTCAGCCCGGGAGGGGCCGGCAATGTCCAGGTGGGCCCAGGGCAGGTCGTCGTCCACGAACTGCTTGAGGAACATGGCCGCGTGCAGGGCCCCGCCCTCTCTGCGGCCCACGTTCTTCATGTCCGCCACCTCGCTCTTGAGCTCGTCAAAGAAAAAATCCCACAAGGGCATGGGCCAGATGCGCTCCCCAACGGCGTCGCCTATCTCCTGCAGTTGCGAAACCAGCTTTTGGTCGTTGCCCATGACCGCGGCAACGTGCTTGCCCAGGGCCACCACGCAGGCCCCGGTCAGGGTGGCGATGTCCACGACCAAGGCCGGGTCGAAGGAGCGGGCAAAATGCAGGGCGTCGCAGAGCAGGAGCCTGCCCTCGGCGTCGGTGTTCACGATCTCCACGGTCTGGCCGGACATGGTGGTGACCACGTCCCCGGGCTTGGTGGCCCGGCAGTCGGGCATGTTGTCGGTGCAGGGCAGGATCCCCACCACCCGGCAGCGCCGGTCCAGCCCGCCCAGGGCCTGGAAAAACCCCAGCACCGCAGCCGCCCCGGCCATGTCCGTCTTCATCTCGTCCATCCTGGCGGAGGGCTTGAGGGACAACCCCCCGGAATCGAAGGTCACGCCCTTGCCCACCAGGACGATGGGCTGGTCCTGCTCGTGGCCGGCAGGGGCGGAGTCGATGACGATCAACCGGGCCGGCTCGCAGCTGCCGCGAAACACTGCAGCGAATGCGCCCATACCCATGGTTTCGATCTGGTCCGGCTCATAGACGGTGACCGAAAATCCGTGCTCCTCCCCCATTGTGCGGGCCGTGTCCGCCAGAAAGGTCGGCGTGGCCCGGTTGGACGGGGCATTGGTCAGGTCCCGGGCCAGGATCACCCCCTGCCCCAGACTCCTGCCCGCGGCCAGGGCCTCCTCCAGGTTGGCGGGGGGTGGTTCCTCGGTGTACAGCAGCAGCTCGCCCGGCTGCTTGGGCTGGTCCGTGTCTTTGGTCTTGAGCTCGTCGTAGCTGTACAGGCCGAGCACGGCGCTGACCAGGAGCTCTTCAAGCAGCAGGCTCTGGGTCCAATCGATGTCCTGGAAGGCGTGCACGGGCAGCCCGACAGAGCCAAGCTCCAGGTCCTTGCAGCGCTTGAAGGCCGCGGCCACTGACTCGCGAAAGCCCTGAAGCGTCAGCTTCTTGCGCTCCCCAAGCCCCACCAGCACCACCCGCCTGGCCAGAGAGCCGGACGGCCCGCAGGCCACGGCAACATCCTTGGCCTTGCCCTTGAAGTCCGCCAGGGCAACGGAGTCCTTGAGCCACTGACCGGGCCCCTCCATCCAGGATTGCAGCCCCGCCCCGGGCTGCTCCTTCTCATAGCCGAAGAAAACAAGGCCATCACACCGCCACTCGTCCCATGGCTCCACACGAAAAGATATCTGCATAACCGCTCCTTTATCGTAGCGCGTAAGGCTCAAAACCAATTATTAGACCCTGCCCTCTTCCACCCCGTGGCAGGCCACCCTGACGCCGTGCTCCAGGCGCAGCAACACCGGTGGTTCGACGCGGCAGCGTTCCTGGACATGCGGGCAGCGGCCGTGGAAGACGCAGCCGGGGGGGAGGTTGATGGGCGTGGGCACATCCCCCGACAGCCTGAGGTGATGAAACCCCTTGCGCCCGATGCGGGGGATGGCCGAGAGAAGGGCCTGGGTGTAGGGGTGCCGCGGGCTGTCGAACAGGGTCTTGGTGTCGGAGACCTCGCACAGCGTGCCCAGGTACATGACCGCCACCCTGGTGGAGATGTGCCGCACCACGGACAGGTCGTGGCTGATGAACAGGTAGGTCAGCCCCTGGCTTTCCTGCAGGTCCATGAGCAGGTTCAGGATCTGGGCCTGGATGGACACGTCCAGGGCGGCGATGGGCTCGTCGGCCACGATGAACTCCGGCCCAACAACCAGGGCCCGGGCAATGGAGATCCGCTGCCGCTGCCCCCCGGAGAACTCGTGCGGGTAGCGGTCCTGCCATTCGGGCTCAACCCCCACCTGGAGCATGACCTCCTCCACCCGGGTGCGCAATGCGTGGGCGGGAAGGTCGGGCTGGTGGAAACGGATGGGTTCCTGCAGGGCCCGGCCCACGCTCATGCGCGGGTTGAGAGAGGCATAGGGGTCCTGGAAGACCATCTGCATCCGGGTCCGGTACTTCTTCATGTCCCCGCGGCTCAGGTTGTCGATGCGCTGGCCGCCAAAGAGCACCTGCCCGGAATCAGGGGGATAGAGACGGATCACGCACCGGGCCAGGGTGGACTTGCCGCAGCCCGACTCCCCCACCACGCTCAGGGTCTCGCCCCTTAGGATGTCCAGGGAAACGTCGTTCACGGCCTGGACAATGGTCTTCTCCCTGACCAGGCGACCTTTCTCGAAACGCAGCTGGTCCAGCAGCGCCCCGGAGATGTCGAAGCGCTTGGAAATGTTCTGAATGGAGATGAGTGGTTCGGGCATGCGGATATCACTCCAGAAAATGGCAGGCCGCCAGACACTCGTTGTCCTTGGGGGTCAACAGGGGCACCCGGCTGCGGCAGACCTCCTCACACCTGGAGCAGCGGGCCTGGAAGGCGCACCCGGCGGGGATGGCTGTCAGGCTGGGCATGGTCCCTGGAATCTGGTTCAACCGGCGCGTGCCCGCCATCTGCGGCAGGGCCGCAAGCAACCCCTGGGTGTAGGGGTGGCTGGGCTGGGAGATGATTTTGTCGGTGCTGCCCATCTCAACGATGGACCCGGCATACATGACCGCGATCTTCTCCGTGACCTGGGAGACCACGGCCAGGTCGTGGGTGATCAGGACCAGGGCCATCTTCTCCGACCTGGTCAGCTCCAGGAGCAGGTCCATGATCTCGGCCTGGATGGTCACGTCCAGGGCGGTGGTTGGTTCGTCGGCAATGATGACCCCCGGGTTGGTCAGCAGGGCAATGGCAATGACGATGCGCTGGCGCATGCCCCCGGAGAACTCGTGGGGGTACTGCCTGAGCCGCTTCCCAGGGGAGGGGATGTAGACCTGGCGCAGCTTGTCCACGGCTACCTCCTCGGCCTGGCTGCGGCTCATGCCCTTGTGCGCCTTGAGCACCTCGGTCATCTGGGTGCCGATGGTCAGGACCGGGTTCAGGGTCATCATGGGATCCTGGAAGATCATGGTGATGCGGTTGCCGCGGATGGCCCGCATGGCGTCGTCGTCCAGCCCGACCAGCTCCCTGCCCTCGAAGCGGATCGAACCGGAGTGGATGTAGCCCGGCTTGGAGATGAGGTTGATCAGGGAGAAGCCCATGACCGACTTGCCCGCCCCTGACTCGCCCACCACGCCCATGCGCTCGCCCGGCTCCAGGGTGAAGCTGACATTGTTCACCGCGGTCAGGTCGCCGCGGCGCAGGCGGAACCTGACCGTCAGGTCCTGGACCTCAAGCAGGGCGCCGCTGTGGGACGTGGTTGTTCTGCTCTTCGTGCTCATGGGCTCAGCCCTTGTAGAGCTTGGGGTTGAGGAAGTCCCGCAGCCAGTCGCCCAGGAGGTTGATGGACAGGATGAGCACCACCAGGGCAATGCCGGGGAACAAGGTGATCCACCAGGAGCCGCTGAAGATGAAGTCGAACCCGGCCTTGATCAGCGACCCCAGGCTGGGCCGGGTCACGGGCATGCCCAGCCCGATGAAGGACAGGGCCGCCTCGGACATGATGGCGTTGGCCACCTGCACCGTGGAGATGACCAGCACCGGCGTCATGGCGTTGGGCAGGATCTGCTGCCACATGATCCTCCAGGAGCGGAAACCGATGACCCTGGCCGCCTCCACGTACTCCTTCTTCTTCTCGGCCATGACCGAGGCCCGCACGGTGCGGGCATACTGGGGCCACTCGGCAAACCCGATGATCACGATCAGCAGGGGGATGGCCAGGTCCTCGTAGGTCCCCATGCCAAAGGCCGCCTGGAAGATGGCCCCGAAAAAGATGGCCACCATGTAGGTGGAAAAGGAGAGCTGCACATCGGCCACCCGCATCAGCAACGCGTCCAGGCGACCGCCGCGGTAGCCGGCGGTCAGGCCGATGAGGATGCCGATCATGGCCTGCAGGGCCACCGCGCCAAAGCCGATCAGGATGGAGACCCGCATGCCGTAGAGCATGGTGGAAAACATGTCCCTGCCCTGGGAGTCCGTGCCCAGCAGAAAGCGCGTCTCCCCCTCATCCATCCACACCGGGGGGATCTCCGAGTCCATGATGTCGATGGTGGTCGGGTCGTAAGGGTCGTGGGGCGCCACCAGCGGTGCCCCGAAGGAGGCCAGCACCAGAACGGTCAGCACGGTAAAGCTGCACAGGGCCACGGGGTCCCGCAGAAAGGAGTGCAGGAACCAGGATCTTCTGAAGGTCTGCCAGCGGCCGGCCATGGCTACTTCCGCCCTGTGACGCGGACCATGGGGTTGACCAGGCCGTAGATCAGGTCGACCACGGTGTTGACCACCACGAAGACCGCGCCCACAAAGACCATGTAGGCCACGGTCAGCGAGGTGTCGCCCCGGTCGACCGACTCGATGAACATCGAGCCCATGCCCTTCCAGTTGAAGACCATCTCCGTGAGGATGGTGAAGGCTATCATGATGCCCAGCTGCACCCCGCCCACGGTGATGACCGGCAGCAGGGTGTTCTTGAAGCCGTGCAGGATGAGCACCCGCCAGGGGTGCAGCCCCTTGGCCCTGGCAAACTTGATGTACTCCGTCTCCAGCACCTCCTTCATCTCGGCCCGGATGAGCCTGATGAACAGAGGCAGCATGATCGAGGACAGGGCCACGGCCGGCAGGATGAGGTGCAGCAGCCCGTCCCTGGTCACGAAGCCGGACTGCCAGCCGGGAAAGATCTCCACTGTCTCCCCCCGCCCGAAGGAGGGCAGCCAGCCCAGCTGGACCGAAAAGATGTAGATGAGCAGGATGGCCGTGAGAAAGACCGGGATGGACACCCCCACAATGCTCGCGCCCATGAAGAACCGGGACAGCAGCGACCGGGGCCTGACCGCGGCGTAGATCCCGATGGGGATGGACAGGACGATGACGAGGATCGAGGCGGCAACGACCAGCTCGATGGTGGCCGGGGCCTTGGAGATGATCACCTCCATGGCCGGCCGCTTGAAGTAGAAGGAGTTGCCCAGGTCGCCCTGCACGGCCCTGGCCACGAACCTGCCCCACTGCACCAGGACGGGGTCGTTCAGCCCCAGCTCCTCGCGCAGCCGATCACGCTCCGCGGCCGAGACCGAGATCCCGGTGATCTCCCGGATGGGATCGCCCACGGACTGCTTGATGGCAAACCCCAGCACCGAGATGACCAGCATGACCATCACGGCCTGGACGATGCGACGGATCAGGAATGCGAACATTGGGTCTCTCTTGTGAAAAGCAAAGGACCGGGGAGGTCAACCACACCTCCCCGGTCGCGTCAAGTGCCTTGCCCACCCCTCTTTCAAGTCATATCGATCTCAAAATTTCAAATTTCAAATTTGAGATTTGAGATTCAAGAGCTGCTCTCTGGGGGTGAAGGCATCGGTTTGCTACTCCATGACCAGGTCGCCGAAGTAGGGGAAGTTCATGATGTTCACGATCTCCTCGGCATTGACCGCCTTGTCTGTGGTGGCCCAGGACAGGGCCTGCCAGTGCAGGGGCACGAAGGCCGCGTCGTCGTACAGGATCTTTTCGACCTCCTGCAGCATGGCGATGCGCTTTTCCAGGTTGGTCTCGGTCTGGGCGGCCAGGGTCATCTCGTCGACCTTGGGGTTGCAGTAATTGCCGCTGTTGTACTGGCCCCAGCCGGCCTCCTTGTCCGGGCACATGTACAGGAACTCGTAGAAGTTGCCCGAGTCCTCGGTGTCCGAGTGCCAGCCGATCATCTGGATGTCGGCCACCTGGGCGTCGAACTCGTCCCAGTACTGGGCCTTGGGCATGGTCTTCAGCTCCACCTTGATGCCTATCTTGGAGAGCATGCCGGCCACGGCCTCGGCGATCTTCTCGTCGTTCACGTAACGGTTGTTGGGAGCTATCATGGACACGGTGAACCCGTCCGCGTACCCGGCCTCCTTCATCAGGCTCCTGGCCTTGTCCAGATCAAAGCGGGGCGTGAGGGCGGGGTTGTGTCCCAGATACCCTTCGGGCGAGTTCTGGGCCGCGACCGTACCCCCGCCCTTCATGATCTTCTCGGCAATGCCCTCGTTGTTCACCGCAAAGACGATGGCCTGGCGGACCTTGGGGTCCTTGAAGGCCTCGACCCGGTCCTGGTTGAGCTGGAAGGTGATGACCCTGGTCCCTGCCATGACGATCAGGTCGATGCCCTCGGCCCTGTCGACACGGTCGAAGTCCTGGGGCGGCACGGGCATGATGAAGTCCACGTCACCGGCCAACAGGGCGGCCACACGGGTGGCGTCCTCACTGATGGGGGTCAGGATGATCTCGTCCAGGTTGCCGCTGTCCTTGTCCCAGTAATCGGGAAAGGCCTTGAGCACCCACTTCTGGCCGGGCTCGCGGGAGGCGACCATGAACTTGCCCGTGCCCGACTCGTTCTCGTTGGCAAAGGAGTGCTCGGTCTTGACGATGGCGTACTTGGGGTGCCCCCTGTCGTCCAGGCCGGTGTAGAAGTCGGCGTCCATGGGGAAGATGTAGGTCAGCATGTTCACGGTCAGGCCGTAGGGCTTCTTGGTCTTGAAGTCCACGGTGTAGTCGTCCACGGCCAGCGGGGAATAGAAGGGCTCGAACAGGGCCTTGTAGTCCTGGCTCATCTTCAGCCGGTTCACCGTCCAGACCACGTCGTCCGCAGTGAAGGTGTTCCCGCTGTGAAACGTGACCCCCTTGCGCAGATAGACGCGCAGGGTGGTGTCGTCGAGCCATTCCCAGCGCTCTGCCAGCCTGGGCTCGAAGTCGCCTTCCTGGGTCCAGCGCACCAGGGGGTCGAAGACCATGTGCGAGTACTGGAGCATGCCGCCTGAAAGCTGCACGTGGGGGTCCAGGGACACGGGGTCGGCATCCATGGCCAGGCGCAGGGTCTTGGCCATGACCGTGCATGGCAGGACCAGCAGCAGGGCCGACAGGAGCACGATGCACAGACGTTTGCGGATCATAAGTCCTCCGTGGTGAAGTTGTGTTGAAGAGGCCTTCCGGAAACCCCGATGCCCCCGAAAGGCTTCCTTGTTGTACGTCAAAACTGCGATGACCCTGCTTCATATCACCTCTCCCCGCTCTGAGGCAATGGGTGTGGGGTTCCTTCAGCTTTGACAGCTGCGACAAGGGTGGCGGGATCCAATCATTTCGGCTCTGGTTGCTGCTTGATTCATCCCAGCCCTGCGGGTGCCAACGGAAAAGTCACCCGCGGCAGTTACGGAGAAAATCCAGGGGGGAGCCCTTGTGGATCGTCTTTCAGATCCGACGCAGGCGAGCTGGAAGGGTCGGCTGACTTGTTCCTGCTGATGCTGAGCCCCATCTCCCGGCCGCGGGCCTGAAACGGACCTTCGCCCGGATTCAGGCGCAGCGCGGCCATGGGCGTGACCCGTATGGATGCCCGGGCCTGAACGGGACAGTGGTTCTCGCAGTAGCCGCAGCCGGCGCACTTGAACTCGTCCACCACGGGCACTGCCGGCTCCACACCTTCCGCCCTGACCAGCCGGATGGCGTCGTAGGGGCAGGACTCGTCGCAGATCAGGCAGGCCCGGCCATACTCCCAGGCCAGGCAGGTGCTGCGGTCGATAACGGCCGTACCCATCTTGGCCCAGGCCTTTTCCCCGGGGGAAAGGGGTAGGATGGCCCTGGTGGGGCAGACCTGTCCGCAGGCGTTGCACTCTGGTTCGCAGGGCCCGCGCCGGGCCACGGCCAGGGGGGAGAACATGCCGGACAAGCCGTTCTCCAGCCAGGCCGGCTGCAGCATGTTGGTGGGGCAGACCTTCATGCACAGACCGCAGCGCACGCAACTGTTCAGGAAGTCGATCTCCGGCACGGATCCGGGGGGGCGCACCAGACCCTCGGG
>CAZQOG010000026.1:0-27141 GCA_964594925.1 uncultured Desulfohalobiaceae bacterium | reverse complement strand
GGGGGTTGGCCGCCACCAGGTCGAAGGACTCCGGCCCGATATCCCGGCAGGCCCGGACAGCCCCAACGTCACATTCGCAGACCGAGAACCGGGTTTCCAATCCCAGGCGCACAGCGTTCTCCCTGGCCGCGGCCGCCATGTCCGGGACCACGTCCACACCCACCCCGTTCAGCGCTTCACCGTCCGGCCGGAGCAGCATCCCCAGCCCCACCACGCCGCAACCGGTCCCCAGGTCCAGAAAACGGCGCACCCGGTTGATACGGGGAAAACAGGACAGCAGCAGGGAGTCCATCCCAAACCGGAAGCCCCCTGGCGGCTGGCTGAGCCCCTTGGGGAACCGGTTCTTCAACTCCTGTACAGACACATTGTCAAAGCCCACGCCCGCACTCACCCATCCCAGGAAAACCCGCTTCTCCCCAATGATCGCGGGCAGGCCATGATCTCTGCCTTTCCTTCTTGATTTTCACTCATCCTTCCTCCTTCATCCTTCCTCCTTCATCCTTCATCCCTCGTCCCTTTCTCCGCAGCATCTGCCTGAACCCGTCCACGAACAGCCCGGCCTCCTTGATGCCCAGGGCCTGCCCCAGCCATGCGTAGAGCCCGGCCCAAACCGGGATCAGGACCAGGGCCACCCAGCCCAGGTCGGCAGTAACCAGGCAGAGACCGAACAGGGCCAGACTGAGCCCAAGCATCTTCCACTCGCCACTGCCCCACGCATACCAGGAGCCGAACCTGCGCCGCAGCAGCCAGCCCAGCAGCAGCACGTTGGCCCAGGACGAGACCGAGGTGGCCAGGGCCAGGCCCACGTGGTCCAGGGGGCCCATCAGCCACAGCCCCGTGACCAGGTAGAGCCCCAGGCAGACAATGGCCACCAGCACAGGTGCCCGGGTGTCCTCCAATGCATAGAAGGCCGAGACCAGGGACCTGATGCAGCAGAAGGCAGGCAGCCCCACCCCGTACCCGGTAAGGGCCCAGGCAGTGCTGGACACAGCAGCCGGACCGAACTCGCCCCTCCCGAAGAGCACCTGCACGATGGGCGTGTTCAGGGCGATCAGCCCGGCCGTGGCCGGGAGGCTGATGAACAGGGTCAGCTTGATGCTCAGCCTGACGGTCTCCAGGAACTCCTCCCTTTGCTCCGGGCCTGCCAGGGAAGAAAGGCTGGGCAGGGCGGCGGTGCTCACGGCCACCCCGAAAACCCCCAGGGGGAACTGGACCAGCCGGTCCGCATAGTAGAGGTAGGAGATGCTGCCCTGGGCCAGGAAGGAGGCCAGCACCGTGCCCAGGACCACGTTGACCTGATAGACGGCCGCCCCCAGCACCGTGGGCAGCATGAGCACCCCCACCCGCTTGACTCCCGGGTCGGTCAGGGACCAGCTCCCCCGCCAGGAATAGCCTCTGCGGGACAGGGCGGGTTGCAGGAGCATCCATTGGCCAAGTCCTGCCGCAAGCACCCCCCAGGCCAGGGCCGTGGACACGGAAAAGCCCAGCAGGTACGCCCCGATTCCAAACCCGATCAGGCTCAGGTTCAGCAGGCAGGGGGCCAGGGCCGGCATCAGGAAGTGGCCCATGGAGTTGAGGATGCCCATGCTCAGGGCCATGGCCGAGATGAAGATGATGTAGGGGAAGCAGATTCTGACCAGCCGGACCGTGTGGGCAAAGATCTCGCTGTCGGTCGTGAACCCCGGGGCGATGAACGAGGTCATGGGCCCTGCCAGCCAGAGCACGGCCAGGGTGAGCAGGCCCAGGATGAGCAGCAGCCAGGCCAGGGTGGAGCGCCCCAGGGCGAAGGCCGCCTCCCTGCCCTTGTCCCGGAGTGTCCTGGTGAAGACAGGGACAAAGGCCATGGTCAGGGAGCCCTCGGCGAACAGCCTGCGCAGCAGGTTGGGGATCCTGAAGGCCACGAAAAAGGCGTCGGCCATGGGGCCGGCCCCGAGCACCCCTGCAATGATCACGTCCCGCACAAAGCCCAGCACCCTGCTGGCCAGCGTGGCCCCCGCCACCACGGAGGCATTGCGGGCGATGGTCTGGGAGCGTCCGTCCATGGCCGCCCACCCTATAGCCTTCCCCCACACCGCGCAATGCCCGGCCCCCGCCTACAGGGGCCAGACCCAGAGGATAAGCGGAACAGCGATCGCCACAACCAGCACTGACAGGGGAAACCCCATCCGCCAGTAGTCACTGAACTTGTACCCCCCCGGCGCCATGACCAGCGCGTTCGACTGGTGTCCAATCGGAGTGAGGAAGGCGCACGATGCCCCCAGGGCCACGGCCATGAGAAAGGGATCCGCCGAAGCATCCATGCCCCGCGCCAGGCTGACGGCCACCGGTGCCGCGAGAACCGCTGCGGCAGCATTGTTGATCACGTTCGACAGCAGCATGACCGCACCCATCAGCAGGGCGATCGTCCCTGCAGGAGGCATGGATTTGGCTGCCACCAGCAACCACTCGGCGATCAACCCGGATCCCCCGGTGCTTTCCAGTGCCTGCCCAATGGGCAGCATTGCGGCCAACAGGATGATGATGGACATGTCGACGCTTTCATAGGCTTCACCGGGGGAAAGCAGACCTGTCAGGACCATGACCACGGCGCCGCCGGTCAGAGCCGTGGCCACCGGCACCAGGCCGGAAGTAACCAAACCCAGGGCGGATACGAAAATACACACTGCGAGAAGGATCTTGCCCGGCCTGGGTATGCGCAGCCCACGCGACGCCAGGGGCAGGCATCCCAGCTCTTTCAGTGACGACTGAAGGGACTCTTCGCTCCCCTGCACAAGCAAGATATCCCCCGGCACAAAACGAATCTTCCCCAGCCGCTCCTTGAGCCGCTTGCCCTGCCGGGCAACCGCCAGCACGTTCACCCCGTAGAGTTCGCGCAGGCCCATGCTGAATGCCGTTCTGCCCTTGAGAATCGATCCCGAAGCGACAATGGCCTCGACCAGATCCAGGTCGTCGAGCCTGGACTCCTGCCCCCCCTCTGGTGTGGGGGCTTCAGCGGCCAGCTCAAGCCCCGCGACATCGAGCAGCGTTGTAAGACTGTCCGAGTCTGCCTCGACCAAAAGGATGTCCCCCTCCTGGAGGATCTCGTATCGGGAGGGCTGCTGTTGCCGCCTGCCCTCGCGCACCAGCCCGATGACCTGCACTTCGGCGTCCTCTTCCACAGCGGCCAGCAGCTCGTACAGGGTGCGTCCTGCGAACTTGCAGTCCTTTGAAACCCGAACCTCTGTCAGGTAGTCCTTTATCTCGAACAGGTCTCCGGAATCGTCCACTTCCCTGCGTTGCGGCGTCAGACGCCAGCCCAGAAGCACAATGAACAGAACCCCGCCCAGGGTCAGTCCGAGGCCTACCGGCAGAAAGTCGAACATGCCAAAGGGTGGTGACTGCGTCTGGCTCCTGTATGCCGCGATGATGATGTTCGGCGGGGTCCCGATCAGGGTAAGGGTCCCGCCCAGCAGAGAGCCGAATGCCAGCGGCATGAGCAGAAAGGATGCTGACCGTCCTGCCTTGCGCGACATCCAGACCGCCACCGGCATGAACAGTGCAAGTGCCCCCACATTGTTCATGAAGCCCGAGCACAGGGCAACGATAGCGGTCAGCAAAGCAACCTGGATCGCGGGTTCGCCGCTCACACGGGTCAACTGACGCGCGATGAGGTCAACGACCCCGGCATTGAGCAACCCCCGGCTGAGTACGAGCACGGCGGCCACTGTGACGACTGCGGGATGTCCCAGCCCGGCAAAGGTCTCCCCGGGGGGGACGAGGCCGGCAAGGGTGGCGGCCATAAGTGCCAGCAGCGCCACGACATCGTAGCGCCAGCGGTTCCAGGCAAACAGGACCAGCATTGCCGCCAGGATTGCGAACAAGCTCAGCTGTTCAATGGTCACGTCACTGGCTCCAATTCCTCTTCCCCCGGTCCGACAGGGGCTCGCCTCCCCGGCAAGCGGATTGGATCCCCCTCTTTTGAACCCCTTTCACCACAGTGGAGCACACCAGGGCGTTTACAGCACCAGAAAGGCCAGGAGCAGTCCCGGAAGCATGGCAGCGCCAAGGAACAGGGGAATGCGTCCATTTTTCCTGATTCCAGCGATGAAGGCGAAGAGCATCCCCTTGACCAGGGTATTGGTCGCACAGGCCAGGACAATGCCCGTGGCCGCGACCTCACCGGGCAGGTCCCGGGTGGCAGACCGCGCCAGCGAGAGGGTGATGGCATCCACATCCATCAGGCCGGAGGCCACCGCGAGCGCGTACACCCCCTGAGGGCCGAACCATTCCTGCATGGCCTCGGACAAAAGGAGCACCACTGCCAGCAGGAAGCTGAACTGCAGGGCCATGACGAGCTGCAGGGGGTTTTTCACTTCGATGCCCTGGCTTGAGCCCTCCTCGCCCCTTCCGTTTTTCCGCCACAGCCAGGCAACACCGCAGAGCAGCCCCGCCAGCATCACTGCCAGTGGCATCCAGAGCGGGTGCAGCAGGCCGGGGTTAACGACCAGGACCTCGACCACCACCCGGACGAACATGATGGACGAGGCCAGGACGACCCCACCCGCGAACATGGTCGCCCGGGCGTGTTGCTTGGCGAAGCGCCCCAGGCTGACGGTGACCGCGGTGGAGGAGACCAGCCCACCGGCAATGGCGGTCACCAGGGTTCCCCTGCGCTCCCCGATCAACTCCATGGCCAGGTACCCCAGGAAGGAAAGCCCCGAGATAAGGACCACCATCCACCAGATCCAGTAAGGGTTGAGGGCGTCCCATGGCCCGTACCCCTGGTTCGGCAGCAAAGGGAGCAGGACCAGGGAGATGATCAGCAGCTTGACCCCGGAATAAAAGTCCTGCGGCTTTATCCGGGCCAGCCAGGTGTGCAGAAGCGGCTTGTAGCCGAGCAGGGACATGACGATGACCGTGACAACCACCGCGGGAATGGGGTGGTCAAGGGTAGCCCATGCGGCCAGGGCAAAGGTCAGCATCATGGCAAAGGCGGTGGTGGCCCCCACGTCCTTGCTTTTCCGGACATCCAGCATGTGGGCGGCGATGATCAATGCCGAAACCGAAACAAAGCCGATCGGGAGGATCCATTCGACCTCCCCGGAGAGCAGCGCCAGGACACTTCCCAGCAACCCGATCAGGCTGAAGGTGCGGATCCCGGCAATCCGGCTCCCCTCGGTTTCCCCGCGGCCGCTCCAGCCGCGTTCTATACCGATCAGAAGCCCGATCGCCAGCGCCACGAGGAGCTTGAGGGCGGTGTCGTAGGGATGCTCCATGAGGGACTGCGCTCCCGGCTTTCCCCGTGCTCAGAACAGCGGGGGGCTGTGGTGGACAAAGAGCAGCAGTGGACCGCTCCCGGTGTTGCGCACACCGTGCTCCACCCCGGGGGGAACGAAGAGGTAGTCGCCTGCGGACAGAGGCTGCCAGTCGCCGCCAAGCAGTGCTTGGCCCTGCCCATCAAGCACGTAGATGGAGTCTACCTGGGACTCGTGGACGTGACCTGGAACCGCAACCCCCGGTGCGATCTCCAGCACGGACACGCCAACCCTGTCCGTGTTGCTGCTGGAAACCAGCACGGCGATCCTGACACCTTCAAATTTGGGGTGGTCCTTGAAAACCCTCTCGGACTCAGGAAAAAACATGGCCTTCACTTCTCCCCTCCCTGCCGGCAGAAACACGGAATGCCTCCGGCGATACCTGGTTGAACAAACCTGTCGCTCCAGGCTACCCCGCAGGCATCAGGAGTCAAGCACAGGGCCAGGCCCGATGGCCTGCATCGTGAAGAACATGTTGCCCCGCCCTGTAACACCAGTCAACGCGCAGCGGTTGCTTTCCGCCATTGCCAAAGCCCGCCGCCTTCCCCTATAACGTCCCCTCCTGCGCGGGCCTGCTGGTCGGCGACACGATTGTACCCGGACCGAAACACATGCGCGAGATAATCCTCATCAATGTCTCCGGCGAAGACCGCCCCGGGCTGACCGCCTCCCTGACCGAGGTGCTGTCCCAGTACAAGATCACCGTGCTGGACATGAGCCAGGCCGTGATCCACGACACCCTGTCCCTGGGCATCCTGGTGGAGGTGCCGCGCGAGGCCGAGTCCTCCCCTATTCTCAAGGACCTTCTGTTCAAGGCCCACAATCTGGGTGTGGACCTCAAGTTCACCCCGGTGAGCGAGGAGGACTACGAGGAGTGGGTGGCGGTGCAGGGCAGGCAGCGGCACATCATCACCCTGCTCGGCCGGCGCATCCAGGCCGGGGACATCGCGGCCATCGCCCGGGTCATCGCGGACAACGGACTGAACATCGACGGCATCAACCGCTTGTCCGGCCGCATCTCCTTCAGGAACCCCAACATCCCCAGGGCCTGCATCGAGCTCTCGGTCCGGGGCACGCCACAGAGCACCCACGACATGCGGGCCAGGTTCATGGCCATCTCCCGGGAGCACGGGGTGGACATCGCCCTGCAGGAGGACAACGTCTACCGCCGCAACCGCAAGCTGGTGGCCTTTGACATGGACTCGACCCTGATTCAGTGGGAGGTCATCGACGAGCTGGCCAAGCGGGCAGGGGCAGGTCAGGAGGTGGCCGCCATCACCGAGTCGGCCATGCGCGGCGAGATCGATTTCAAGCAGAGCCTGACCCTGCGGGTGGCCCAGCTGGAAGGGCTGGAGGAGTCCGTGCTCAAGGACCTGGCAGGCTCCATCCCCTTGACCGAAGGGGCGCAGCGCCTCATCGCCAACCTGAAGCAGCTCGGCTACAAGGTGGCCATCCTGTCGGGAGGCTTCACCTACTTCGGACGCGTGCTGCAGGAGCGCCTGGGAATCGACTACGTCTATGCCAACGAGCTGGAGATCGAGGACGGACGGCTGACCGGACGCATCAAGGGCGAGATCGTGGACGGCCCCAGAAAAGCCGCCCTGCTGAAAGAGATCGCCGGCCGCGAGCACATCAGCCTCGAGCAGGTCATTGCCGTGGGCGACGGGGCCAACGACCTGCCCATGCTGGACATTGCCGGCCTGGGCATCGCCTTCCACGCCAAGCCCGTGGTCACGGAAGGGGCTGAGCAGTCCATCTCCTCCATGGGCCTGGACGCCATCCTCTACTTCCTGGGCCTGCGCGACCGCGAAACCCTGGAATGCGCACCGGTGACCGACTGCTTCGAAGAGACCACCTAGGGCTGCGCTTCGCGCTCGCATGTGGCATACTAGGGTACCATGCAGGACTTTGAATCGCTCAGACAACGCCTGGACGAACACTATGACTGGCCCGCGGTGTACACTTTCAAGTTCATCGTGCCCAGGGCCAGCTCCAAGGAGCTCCTGTCTCTGTTCGAGTCGGACACGGGCGTGAGCGTGCGCAAGTCTCGGGGTGGGAAGTACCTGAGCCTCACGGCAACAGTGCTCATGCCCGGAAGCGAGAGCGTGATCGCGGTCTACGAGGCCGCAACTGAGATAGAAGGGATCATTTCCTTGTAAAGCTCGAAGTTCGAAGTCGGAAGCTCGAAGGTCAAGAAAAGGGCTGCCGCAGCTACTTTCTCAATCGATCCTTCCCTTCCTCCAGGGCAGGATTCCTGATACGTGAATAGACAAGAGTCCAGGGTTTTGTCCGTGATGTTTCTCAAAGAGAAAAATGGAAATGCTATGATGATAAAAGCCAGGTTTTCAGAGAAAGGGTCTCCAAAGGGCTTTCCTTTTTCTCCCTTCGAACTTCGAACTTCCAACTTCGAACTGACATGCTCTTAAAGCTCTTCCTCACCTTCACCGTCATCCCCGTGATCGAGCTCTACCTGCTCATCGAGGTGGGCCGGGTCATCGGGGGGTTGAACACCGTGCTGCTGGTCATCCTGACCGGGTTTGCCGGGGCCTGGCTGGCCCGGCTGGCGGGCATGGCCACCATGGCCAGGGTCCGGGAGCACCTCAACCAGGGCCTCATGCCGGCCGAGGAGATGCTGGACGCACTGCTCATCCTTGCCGCCGGCGCGGTTCTGATCACCCCGGGGCTGCTCACCGACCTGGCCGGCCTGTGCATCCTGTTCCCCCCAACGCGCAAGGTCTTCAAGCGCTGGCTCAGGCGCAGGTTCGACGACTGGACCCAGCGCGGCACCATCCACATCTCCCGCTTCTGAAAACACTCCGAGCGCTTGCAACTCCATGGGATACCGCACCTTCAAAGCCTGCCTCGAGGATCTGGAATCCCACGGCCTCCTGGTACGCATCAGGGCCGAGGTGGACCCTTTCCTGGAGGTGGGGGCCATCCAGCGCCGGGTCTTCCAGGCAGGCGGTCCGGCCCTGCTGTTCACCACCGTGCGCGGAACCAGCTTCCCCATGGCCGGGAACGTCTTCGGGACCATGGAGCGCATGCGCTTCATTTTCCGGGACACCCTGAAGCGGGTAGAGAAGCTGCTGGCGCTCAAGGCCGATCCCGCCCAGGCGCTCAAGCGCCCCTGGGGACTCACCGGCCTGCCCCGTGGATTGTGGCACACCCTGCCCAGAAAGGTGCGCTCCGGTCCCGTCCTCAAGAACCGGACATCCATCACCCGGCTTCCCCAGCTCACCTCCTGGCCCCTGGACGGCGGGGCCTACGTCACCCTGCCCCAGGTCTACTCGGAAAGCTTGTCCCGCCCGGGTTTGCAGCACTCCAACCTGGGCATGTACCGCATCCAGCTCTCGGGCAACGACTTCCAGCCCGACAGGGAAGCCGGGCTGCACTACCAGATCCACCGCGGCATCGGGTACCACCATGCCGAGGCCATTGCCCGGGGGGAGCCCTTCCGGGTCAACGTTTTCGTGGGCGGCCCTCCGGCCATGACCCTGGCCGCGGTCATGCCCCTGCCCGAAGGCGTGGCTGAGATCCTGTTCGCCGGGGTGCTGGCCGGTCACCGCATCCCCATGGTCATGCGGGACAACAGGCTGCCCATCCCGGCCGAGGCGGACTTCTGCATCACCGGCACCGTGGACCCGGACAGGCAGCTGCCCGAAGGGCCCTTTGGGGACCACCTGGGCTACTACAGCCTGGCCCACGACTTCCCGGTGCTCCGGGTGGAGGAGGTCTTTCACCGCGACCAGGCGGTGTGGCCTTTCACCACTGTGGGCCGTCCTCCCCAGGAGGACACGGTCTTCGGGGATTTCATCCACGAGCTGACCAGGCCCCTGGTGCCCACGGTGTTCAGCGGCGTGCGCGAAGTGAACGCGGTGGACGCCGCAGGCGTGCACCCCCTGCTCCTGGCCGTTGGCAGCGAGCGCTACGTGCCCTACGAGGAGGAACGGCCGCCCCAGGAGCTGCTGACCTGCGCCCTGTCGTTGCTTGGCACCACCCAGACCTCGCTTTCCAAGTATGTCATCATCGGCGCCAGGGAGGACGACCCCGGCCTCTCCGCCCACGACATCCCCGCCTTCTTCCGCCACATCCTCAGCCGGGTGGACTGGAGGCGGGATCTGCATTTCATCACCCGCACCACCATGGACACCCTGGACTACTCCGGGATCAGCCTCAACCAGGGCTCGAAGCTGATCATGGCCGCCACCGGCCGTGCGCGCACCACCCTGGCCGGAGATCTTCCCAGCGGGCTGACCCTGCCCCCCGGGTTCAACCACCCCCGGGTGTTCGCGCCCGGGATCATGGTCGTCACGGCCAGGCCCCACAACAGGCCCAGGGACACCAGCGACCCGTTTCTGGAAAGTCTCGGGGAGCACCTGGCCGGGACCAGGGGGTTGGACGGCCTGCCCCTGATCGTGGCCGCGGACGACAGTGCCTTCACCGCGGCCTCCTGGGACAACTTCCTGTGGGTGACCTTCACCCGCTCTGACCCCGCAACGGACATCTACGGCGCAGGCGCCTTCACCCACTGCAAGCACTGGGGTTCCAGCGGTCCGGTCATCATCGACGCCCGGCTCAAGACCTATCACGCCCCCACGCTCGAGCCCGATCCCGATGTGGAGAAACGGGTCGATGCCCTGGGCGCCCCGGGACAGCCCCTGCACGGGATCATCTGAGCGGCCCCCGGGTTGTCCCCGGCCGGACCATTGGATACAAGGAACGCATGAAAACGCCCCACGAAACCTGCCCCGAGGGACCAAGCGGCATGCGCACCATCAGGGAGTGGTTCGCCAGCTACCTCGCCGACCCCCAGGTGGTAGTCCTGGCCGTGCTCCTGCTCACGGGTGCGGCCGTGGTCCTTTTCCTGGGCAACATGATCGCGCCGGTCATCGCCAGCCTGGTCATCGCCTATCTCCTGGAAGGCATAGTCCGCCCCCTGGAGAACCGGAGGGTCCCGCGTCTTTTGGCCGTGATCCTGGTCTTCTTCCCTTTCATGGTCTTTCTGCTCTTTTTACTTCTCTGGGCCCTGCCGCTGATCTCACAACAGGTGGTGCAGCTCTTTCAGGAAATACCCAACATGATCAACAAGGGGCAGCTGGAGCTGCTCCGGCTGCCCGACCGCTACCCGCAGTTCATCTCGGAGGAGCAGGTCAGGGAGCTCGTGGCCACCATCAGGTCCCAGCTGGGCTTGCTCGGGCAGCACGTCCTGTCCATCTCCATCTCCTCCATGCGCAGCCTGTTCATGATCCTGATCTACATCGTGCTCATGCCGCTCATGGTCTTCTTCTTCCTCAAGGACAAGTCCAAGATCAATTGCTGGCTCAGGGGATTCCTCCCCGCCGACTACAGCCTGGCCTCGAAGGTCTGGCACGATGTGGACCGCCAGATCGGCAACTTCATCCGCGGCAAGGCCTGGGAGATCCTCATCGTCTGGAGCGCGGCCTACGCCGTATTTCTCCTGTTCAAGCTCGACTACGCCCTGCTGCTCAGCGTCCTGGTGGGGTTGTCCGTCATCGTCCCTTACGTGGGGGCCACGGTCATGATCCTGCCCGTGGCCTTCGTGGCTTTTTTCCAGTGGGGGGTCAGCCCCAAGTTCGTGTACATGTGCCTCGCCTACACCATCCTCCAGATCCTTGACGGCAACGTGCTCGCACCGCTGCTGCTCTCCGAGGTGGTCAACATCCACCCTGTGGCCATTATCGTGGCCATCCTGGTCTTCGGCGGGCTGTGGGGGTTCTGGGGCGTCTTCTTCGCCATCCCCCTGGCAACCCTGGTCCAGTCGGTCCTCAATGCCTGGCCCCGCAAGCCCCGGGGCCCCATGCCCGAACCACCACCGGAAGCGCGATGAACACACCCTCGTGGCAGGCCGTGCTCTTTGACCTCGACGGCACCCTCCTGAACACACTCCGGGATCTCGGGGACTCCATGAACCAGGTCCTGGAGCAGGAGGGGTTTCCCACCCACCCCCTGGACGCCTACCGCTACTTTGTTGGCGACGGCGTGGACAAGCTGGTGGCGCGCAGCTTGCCCGACCAGGCTCGGGAGCCGGACAGGATTTCCCGGCTCACGGACTTGATGCGCCGGGAGTACAAAAAACGCTGGATGGACCACACCGCCCCCTACCCGGGGGTCACGGAGCTGCTGCGTGAGCTGTCCGACCGGGGCCTGCGGCTGGCCATCCTGTCCAACAAACCACACAAGGCGACCCAGTACCTGGTGGACAGGCTCCTGCCCGGGGATTGCTTTGAGCTGGTGCTCGGCGCCCGGGAGGAGATCCCCAAAAAACCCGATCCCGCCGGGGCACACGAGGTGGCCGAGCGTTTCAGCGTCCCCCCGGAAAGTTTTTTGTACCTTGGGGACACCAACACGGACATGCTCACGGCCGTTGCCGCCGGCATGCACCCTGTAGGCGTGCTCTGGGGCTTCCGCAGCGCCGGGGAGCTCCGGGAGTACGGAGCCCGCACCCTGCTCGACCACCCCGTGGAGCTTCTTGACTTCATCGATACCGAACAACCCGCACACCGCAATTGAGAGGATGATGAAAGACGCCACAGGACCTTACTACTACCCCGTCCCTGCCAACAAGCAGGTCAAGATGTACGTGCGCAGCAATAACGATATCATCGAGTTCCGGCTGCACAACGAACAGGAGCCTTCTGTCTGGGAACGGCACGGATGGGTCACCCTGGAGGCGGTGCGCCGGGCCGCGGAACAGTACTCCGGCCAGGTCAGGCCCCTGGAGCTCTACGACATCGAGATCGCCAAACGGCTCCTGCGCGAGGAAGCGGGCTGACCGTGCAGCAGGACCGCAAGCGCTGGAACGAGAAGTACCGGGAAAGCAACACAGTGCCCGAGCCGGCCCCCACTGTCCGCCGCTTTGCACGCCTGGCAGGTGGGGGGAGGGCACTCGACCTGGCCGCCGGCCTGGGCGGGAACGCCCGGTTTCTGGCCGGGCTGGGCTTTACCGTGGACGCACTGGACATCTCCGACGCCGCGGTCACCAGGCTCGGTGCCCTGGACCACCCCGCAGTGCAGCCCATCCAGGCGGACCTGGACGACTTCCCCCTGCCCCGGGAACGCTACCAGCTGGTCTGCACCATCCACTTCCTGGACCGCTCCCTGTTCGGGCCCATCCAGGCCGCTCTTGCCCCGGGAGGCCTTCTCCTCTACGAGACCCACCTGATCACCGACCAGGAGGTGGCCGGGCCCAAGGACCCGGACTACCGGCTGCAGCCCAACGAGCTGCTCCGGGCCTTTTCCGGGCTGCGCACAGTCTACTACCGCGAGGGGCTGCGCACCCACAGCACATTCGGGCGGCTTTGCCTGGCCACGCTGGTGGGGTTTAAGGATGGTTGATGCGTTGATTGGTTGATTGGATGAAATGATCACCTACCACCAGACCATCCAGGTGGCCGGCATCCGCAGCCTGGACGAGGCGCGCATGCTCCTGGCTGCCGGAGTGGACGTCCTGGGGTTTCCGTTGCGGCTGGACGTGCACGCCCAGGACATGAGCGAAGGGGAAACCGCCGGGGTCGTCCAGGCCCTGTGCGTCCCGGAAAAATGCCTGATCATCACCTATGAGGAGGACCCTGAAGAGGTGGCGGACCTGTGCCGCAGGCTCGGGGTGGGCGGCGTGCAGCTGCACGGGGACATCCCCCCCGCCGCCACAGCCCGCCTGGCCGAGCTCTCGCCAGAGCTGTTCATGGTCAAGAGCCTGGTGGTCGGCCGCTTTGATACGGATCAGCTCCTCCGGCATATCCGGGACTACACTCCCTGTGTCCACGCCTTCATCACCGACACCTTCGACCCCGACACCGGTGCCAGCGGCGCCACCGGCAGCACCCACGACTGGTTGGTGGACCGCAGCCTGGTTGTGTCTTCGCCGAGGCCGGTCGTCCTGGCCGGCGGCCTGACCCCGGGCAACGTGACCCGGGCCATCCAAACCGTGCGCCCGGCCGGGGTGGACGTGCACACCGGTGTGGAGGACGCTCAAGGGTGGAAGGACCCGAAAAAAGTCCGAAGCTTCGTGAGCAGCGCCAGGCAGGCCTTCGCAGCCCTTTCCCAGCGACACCAGACCACCCGGGATCTCCTGGGGGCCGGGACATAGCCCACGGACCTGCTGTCGGCTCCTGCACCTGCTGCGTTCAAGAGACCGACCACCTGTCACTCCTGGTAAAAAAACACGGATTCAGCTGGGCATGAATGCCCACGGGCTCCGATGTGTCCGCTGACCACCTGCTCTTGAACCGGATGAACCATACTACCGCGCCAGGATTTTACTATTGACTACCAAAATGGTCGAGTATACACATGGCCTTACATGATGTGGTTGCAACCCTCTGGAGACTGACGCCCGGACCATGAAAACCCTGCGTTGCCTGCTCACTTGTGCCATTGTGATCGCGGTCACCGCGTCCATGGTTTCGGCCAATCTTGTGCCGCTGGTCTGCGGGTGCGCCCCGCCCCTGGAATCGGCTGCCCCGCACCCTCACGAAACGCCCATTTCCTGCTGCTCGAGCCAGGCAGGGGACACCCCGGCGAACCATGCCTCCGGCATGGAGACCCACGACCCGGAAAGCTCTTGCTGCGGGAACGGACCGGGGTGCGCCTGCGAGATCTCGGGCTGCACACCCCTGCAAGGCGACAGCCTGACCGCGCAGCCCAGCCCCCGGCCCAACCGGAGCCAGGATTGCATCACCCTGCTCCCGGCAGTGACCACACCCCCTGCATTCCCGGAAGACCGGATCCCCTCTTCAAGCCAGGTTTTCCATCCACCAGCCCCGTCCAGACCCATCTTCCTGCACAACTCGGTCTTTCGAATCTAAGCCATACCCCTTCTGCGAGGTCTTCAGACCCACGATGACAGCTCCCGTTGCCGTTGCAGGGCGCCAGACGCCTGCACAGGGGCGTTGCCATTGAACGGCAACGGCCCCGCTCGAGAATATCACTTCGCCAAATGGAGAACCCCATGGCTCAAAAATCAGCCCAGCCCAGAAAAAAAGTCACACTGGAGACACTTGATTCTTCCAACCGGAAAAAAACAGGCCGCTCCATGCGCAGCCTCCTCATCGCCCTGGGCATCATCGTGCTGCTGGGCAGCGGAAGTTACGCAGCATACAGGGTGTTGTCCGGGGAAGTGCTCACCTCGCGCTTCACCGTGGTCCGCATGGACTGCCCGGCGTGCGGGTCGCAGATCGAGAAGCTCCTGATGGAGACCGGCGGCGTGGTCAGCGTCGAGGTCAACTATGCGGCCCAGTCCGTTATCGTTGACCACCACAGCAAGAAGGTCGATCCCGCAACCCTGAAGCAGGTCATCGAGTCGGCCCGGTTCGGGGTCATCCACGAGGGAACCGCCGGCGACACCAGAGGTGTCGACGGGCATGTCCTGGCAGTGAAGGTCAACGGCAAGCCCCTGTTTGAGGGGGAAATGGTCTCCCTGCTTCCTGAGTTTGATGGGGATGACCAAATCACTGCCTCGGAGCTCTTTTTCGACTCGGTGGCCAGGGAAATCCTGCTCCAGTCGGCGGGAAGCCAGGACCTTATCGTCAACCAGCGGGAACTCTCGCAGGGCCTGGGCAGCGTGGTGAGCGACACCGGCAAGCCCATGCAGGAGCTGCTGACCACCGGGGCCAGCCGCCTGGGATCCTCGGCCAAGTACCAGCAGGTCCTGCTCCAGCGTCTGGCCCTGCAGAAGTACAAGACCGGCAGCCTGATCGGCGATGGCGAGACCGAAGCCTGGGTCGCCGAGCAGCTCAGGTCCGCCCGGGTCGAGATCGGCAACCCCGACCTGGAGCGCAGGCTTTCATCGGACCTCGGAACGGCGGACTGGGACCACATCTGGCCCCTGATGCTCTCCAGGAACACCGAGCTGCGCCAGGTCCTGGCCTGGTAGGGGGAGTCAGGACATGAAGCTGCACCACATCGCAATCAACAACCTGCGGCGACGCAAGTCCAAGGCCCTGTTCCTCCTTGCCGGGCTGGTCCTGGGCGTGGGCTCCATCGTGGCCCTGATCACGGTGCTGAAGACACTGGAGGAAAACATCACCCACACCATGGAGGAGTATGGGGCCAACATCCTGATCACCCCGCGCAGCGAGGGAATTTCCCTGACCTACGCCGGACTGAGCCTGGGCGGGGTGGAGTTCGACCACCAGGAGCTGCTCCAGGTCGACCTGTCAAAAATCAAAACCATCGAGAACGCAGCCAATATCCGCGCCGTGGGGCCCAAGCTCTTCGGGGTCGTGGAACGTGAAGGGGGTCACGCCGTGATCGCCGGGGTGGACCACGCGGCGGAGTTTCACCTCAAGCCCTGGTGGGAGGTGACTGGTGATCGGCCCTCCGCGACCAACGAAATCCTGGCCGGTTCCGACGCAGCCGCGGCCCTTGGTCTTGCTGCGGGTGAAGACCTGCTCCTGGGCAACGAGCGCTTTGTCGTGGCCGGGGTCCTAGGTGTCACCGGCTCGCAGGACGACGGGCTGCTCTTCCTGCCCATGGCCTCTGCCCAGAGGCTTCTGGGAAGGGAGGGCAGGATCGACATGGCCGAGGTCGCGGCCCACTGCGCCAACTGCCCCATCGAGGAGATCGTGGCCCAGCTCACCACGGCCCTGCCCGCAGCCAAGGTCGTGGCCGTGCAGCAGGTGGTCCAGGGGCGGATGCAGGCCCTGGAAGGCTTGAAACGCATCTCCCTGGCCATCGCCGGCATCGTCCTGCTGGTCGGTGCGCTGGTGGTCTTCGTGACCATGATGGCCAGCGTGAGCGAGCGCACCCGGGAGATCGGGATCTTCAGCGCCATCGGCTTTCGCCGCAGCCACATCATGCGCATCATCCTGCTCGAGGCGGCCCTGGTCTCGGTGGCGGGGGGAATCATCGGGTATGGCCTGGGTGTGGCCGGTTCCAGCGGGCTGCGCCACCTTATGGCCGAAGGGGCCCACGGGCAGCACGGCCACGGCATGGGCCTTGATTTCACCATGCTCGGCCTGGCCCTGGGGTTGTCCGTGACCGTGGGCATGCTCGCCTCGATCATGCCCGCGGCCAAGGCGGCCCGCATGGATCCCTGCAACGCCCTGCGAACACTCTGAGGAGAACGCCATGAGCACCATCACACTGCACCAAGTCAGCAAGTTCTACGGGACCAACGGCACCAGGGTCACCGCAGTCGACCGCATCGACCTGGAGATGGCCGAAGCCGAGTTTCTGGCCCTGATGGGCGAATCAGGCGCCGGCAAGAGCACCCTGCTCTCGATCATGGGCGGACTGCTGAGCCCCTCCCGGGGCTCGGTGCGTATCGGCGAGGTGGACATCTACGATCTCTCCCTGAAGCGGCTCGCAGACTTCAGGCGCGAGTTCATGGGCTTCATCTTTCAATCCTTCCAACTCGTGCCCTACCTCACGGTGAGCGAGAACGTGGGCCTGCCCCTGGCCGTGACCGGCCACTCCGAGAAGGAGAAGAGAGATCTCGCGGCCCAGGCACTGGACCGCGTCGGCTTGACCGGGAAGGACCGGCGCCTCCCGGACCAGCTCTCCGGCGGTGAGCAGGAGCGCGTGGCCATTGCCCGGGCCCTGGTCAACAACCCCCCCATTCTCTTTGCCGACGAACCCACCGGCAACCTGGACTCGGTCAACTCGAACCGCATCATGTCCCTGCTCAAGGACCTCAACGCCGAGGGCCAGACCATCGTCATGGTCACCCACAGCCGGGAGAACGCCGCGTTCGCCCACAGGGTCGTCGAGGTCTGCGACGGCCGCGTGGCCGCTCCGTGATGAGAGGACTGACTGACGAGCGCTTCATGCACCAAGGGGCGGGGATGGTTGTCCATCACCCGCCCCTTTTCGGTGGGAGACTTGTTCGTGCGTACCTTCAGAAACCCCGCAAAGAACGCTGCGCATCCAAGCCCTCCGGGCCGGGCCCTCTGGAAAAAACCGTCAGGTCCGGTCAGGGTTTCCCTCTGCCCCCGCGGGCTGGCAGCACGGGCAGAAGGTTGAGCTCCTCCCCGCCACCCTGACGGCCTCGAGTGTGGCCCTGCATTTCTTGCAGGCCCGGCCGGACCGCCCGTAGGCCATGAACTCGTCCTGGTAGTTTCCCGGCTGCCCGCTGGCATTGAGGAAATCGCGGAATGTGCTGCCGCCAAGGTCTATGGCTTTGGAGAGCACCGTGGTGACAGCTCTGTGCAGCTCGGCGAGACGGCGTTCACTCAGGTCGGCGGCTTTCCTGGCCGGGTGGATGCCCGCCAGGTGCAGGGCCTCGTCAACATAGATGTTGCCAAGGCCCGCCACCACCCTCTGGTCCAGGAGCAGGCCCTTGATGCGGGCCCTGCGCCCCCTGATGCGCTTCAGAAAATCCTCGCACCCGCACTCCAGGGGCTCCGGCCCCAGCCCCGCGAAGAAGTCCCAGCTGTGCAGGTCTTTGTTGGAAAGCACTCGGCAGTAGCCGAATCGCCGCACGTCACGGAAATAGAGGGTTGTGTCCTTGCCCAGGTCGAAGAGGACGTGGGTGTGGGTCTGGGGCACCTCCCGCCTGGAACCGGCCCAGACCCTCCCGGTCATCTTGAGGTGGAAGACAATGTGCCGCTGCCGGTCCAGGTCCAGGATCAGGAGCTTGGCCCGCCTGCGGACACCCTTGATGGTCCGCCCTACAACGGCATCGGCCAGACCAGGGCCGGACACGTTCAGCACCGAGGGCCTGACAACCTCCACCCCCAGGATCGTCCGGCCCGTCACCTGAGGGGCCAGCCCCCGGGCAATGGTCTCCACCTCGGGCAGCTCCGGCACTCACTCACCCCCTGGGGGTTCGGGCTCCATGGCCTGGAGGTCGAAGCTGACGGGCACGGCCGTGCCGTCCCGCACCACGGTCATCTCCAGAAGCTTGCCCTGACGCCGGGCCTGGGCGGCTGCCTGGTGCAGCTGCCACAGGGCCGTGACCTTCTCACCTGCCACCGACCCGATCACGTCCCCGGCCATCAGGCCTGCCTCCGCCGCCCGGGATTCCGGCTGCACCGCCGTGACCTCGATGCCCTCAAAGCTCACGCTCAGGGTGTACCCGAGCCGGCTGGTGTGGGTCAGGGGACAGTAGAAGCGGTACTCCCCCTCCCGTGGGTCGGGGTCGGTCATCCCGCGCCACGGGACCACCGTGACCACCCTGGCCCCCGGGTCGAGCCGGTCCAGCCTGCGGGCGATACCCCACCCTCTCCCCACGTGTCCCGACCCGGCAATGACCACCACCGGGCGGGCAAGCTCCTTCCGGGCGGCAACGGACTGCAGGGCCATCTGCGTGTCCCACAGGGACTGGACCAGAAAAAATCGCTCCAGCGTGCTGCCCGCGCTGGAAAGCAGGGACCTGTGCTGCCTGAACTGCTCCTTGAGGGACTCCTGCTGCTCCCCCGAGGGCGGGATAATGTCACCCGGGACCAGGGAGGCGTCCGTGGCGTTGAGGTCGGCAACGGATCCGGTCTTGACCGCGTCGATCACCCGCCTGGGCAGGTTGAGGGCCCTGAGGGGCAGGTCGAGCCTCTGGGCGGTCTCGAAAATGGGGGCGTAGAGCTCGAAGTCAAAGCCCCAGGTGGCATTCCATGCCAGCGCCTCCGGCAGCGCGCCAAGGGAAAGCTCGCCGTGGTTGAAACGGTCCAGCACCCCTTGACGGGTCACGTCCACCATCTCCAGCCCCACCACCGGTTTGGTCCCGAAACGTACCAGGGCCTCAATCAGGTCGGCCTGGACCCGGTGGTCGCAGGCACTGGCATGCCCCTCCCCCAGCAGGAGGTAGTCCGCATCCCAGGTCTGGACGGCGAACTCCGGCCGGGACACCGCATACCCGTCCCGGTGAAAAAGCGACCCGGCCGCTCTACCGGCGGCCGGGTCGTGGTCTGGTCTGTCTGGTTGGTGCATGGCGCAGGCCGGCAGGAGAAGAAAGACGGCCAGAATCAGAATCGACTCCAAAAGCCGATTCAAGTTCGAAGTCCGATTTTTCAACGGCCTGCTAATCCCACTTGCGCTTGTCTTCGATGGGGCGGACCTGTGGCGGCAGGGTTCCCGGGGTCAGCACCTTGAGCACCGGGCGCAGCTTGATCTTCTCCCGGAAAGAATGCAGCAGCTCGTCCTCGCGCTTGAAGTTGGAGGCCTCGATGTACAGCACCATCTCGTCGATTCCCCCGGGGTTGGTGACCTCGATCTGCCAGCGCTTGACCTCCTCGAAACGGGCCATGACCTGCTCCACCTGGTGGGGGTAGACAAACATGCCCTTGATGCGGGCCGTGGTGTCCACCCGCCCCACAATGCCGCCCAGCCGCGGCGAGGTCCTGCCGCAGGCGCAGGAGGCCCTGTCGATGTAGGCCAGGTCGCCCGTGGCCAGCCGGATGAGGGGGTAGGTCTTGTTGAAGGCCGTGACCACGATCTCGCCGACCTCACCATCCTTGAGGGGGATGCCGGTGTCGGGGTGACAGATCTCGACATAGGCACGGTTGGCGATGTGCAGCCCGTTCTTGTGAAAGCACTCGTAGCCGATGCACCCGACGTCCGCCGTGCCGTACCCCTGGCGCATGATCAGGTCGAACTTCTTCTCCAGGGAGGTGCGCATCTTCTCCGAAAGCTTCTCCCCGGTCACAAAGGCCACCTCCAGGTAGAGCTCCTTGCGCAGGTTGAGACCAATCTCCTCGGCCTTCTGGGCCAAATGCATCAGGTAGCTGGGGGTGCCCACGTACCCCGTGACCCGGAGCTTCTTCATGATCTCCAGCTGGGTGTTGGTGTTGCCGGGACCGGCGGGAATGACCGAGCAGGCCAGGTTCTTGAGCGGTTCCTCGAACATCAGGCCGGCCGGGTTGAGATGGTAGTTGAAGGTGATCTGGGCGATGTCCCCTGTGCGGAACCCCGCGGCATAGAAGCTCTCTGTCCAGCCCCAGTAGTCGTCGCTGCGGTCCTCCGGGTCGAAGATCGGGCCGGGGGAGAGGAAGATCCTGCGCAGCTCGCCCAGGTCCTTTGTCAGCAGCCCCCCGAGGCGCGGGCCCATGGACTGGAGGAAGATGAGCTCCTTCTTCTTCAGGATGGGGATGTGCTTGATGTCGGCGAGATCCCTGAACCTGCTCACGTCGAACTGGGCGCGGTCAAAGCGCTTCTTGACGTCTTCTGAGTAGCGGTAGGCGTACTTGAGCAGATCTTTGAGCTGGATGAGGGAGTACTGTTTGCGCTCGCTGGCATCCAGCACTTCCCGCCGGTTAAAGATCCCTTCGGTACGGTCTTTACGTGTCATGCGTGATTCTCCTGAGTGATCTGAATGCTTTGTCCGCCATTGCGTGCGGTGAAAATAAAAAGCGCCTGGCCTGGATCAGCAGCTGGATCGCACGCCGGGCGGCAGAGTCATGCCATCATAGCGTAAAATAGGTTTACTTAGACAGATTTTGCAAAAAATGCAAGGGCAAAACCGGAACGGCCCTGTTGGGCTTCGCCCCCCCTGGCTCACTCCTCGCCCGGGTCATTGTCCCCGGCGCCCGGCAGGGGCGGGAGGTCCGGCATGTCGAGCGGTGCGGCCTGATGCCTGGCAAAGACCAGAAACCCCGTGTGGCCCACCATGCGGTCGTCGGGCCGCAGCCGCTCGGCTTGGGGCTTCCAGCGCCGCAGCAGGATCTCCAGGACCTCATGGTCCTGGAAGGAGCTGTTCTCCAGGGACTGGAGCAGGCAGGCCACCTGGTTGGTGGTGGGCAGCAGAAAACCCACTGGAGCGCCGGAGCTGACCGCGGCGGCTGCCTGGTCCAGGTAGTCCCAGGGCGTGCGCACGTCCAGGAAGAGGGCGTCGGCATCGGTCTGCTCGAACCCCCCGGCAATGTCCCGATCGTACTGCTCCACCCGGTGCAGCAGACCGGCCGCACCCAAATTCTCCGCGCACAGTTTGGCAAACTCGGGACGCCGCTCATAGGTGTACACCGTTCCCGTGTCACCCACTGTCCAGGCCAGGGCCGTGGTCAAACCGCCCGAGCCGCTACCGGCCTCCACCACCCTGGCCCCGGGTCCCACCCCCAGCTTGAGCAGGATGTACCCGATCTCCTTGGGGTAAATGATCTGGGTGCTGCGGCGTATGCTCTTGACCAGGTCGTAGAGGGTGGGCTTGACTATCCTGAAAGGACGACCCAGATGGGTACAGACGATGGTTCCGAAGCCCTGCTCCGCGACCTGGGCCATGGGGAGCTGCCCTTCGTGGGTGTTCATGACCTCGTCCGGATCGAGCATCCGAACGAAGCGCTTGCCCTTGGGGCTGATGAGCAGTACCAATTGACCGGCCTGGATCATGGGGGGACCTCCGAAATTGGAACCATCTCCTAAAACCGGACTACGGGAGAGTCAAGTCATCGTGCCATGAGCTACACATACCTTTTCGGTCCTGTCTCCTCCTCCCGCCTCGGGCGGTCACTGGGCCTCGACCTGCTCGGGTCGAAGATCTGCGATTTCGACTGCCTCTACTGCGAGGTGGGACCTACGCGGGTGCACACCACCCAGCGGCGCCCCTACGTGCCTGCCGCCACAGTGCTGGCCGAGCTCAGGCACTGGCTTGGCCAGGGGCACCTCACCCCGGACCACATCACCCTGGGCGGCATGGGCGAACCCTGCCTGAACAGCGAGATCGATGCGGTCATAACAGGGATCCGCGAGCTGGCCCCCGGTGTACCCGTCGCGGTCCTGACCAACTCCAGTCTGCTGCACGACCCGTCCGTGGCACACGCCCTGCAGGTCTGCGACGTGGTGCTGCCCTCCATGGACACCCTGGTCCAGGAGGAGTTCGAGCGGCTCAACCGGCCCTGCGCGCCCCTGTTGGCATCCGCCATAGCCGCTGACCTGCTGAACTTCAGCACCAGGTACACAGGCAAAATCTTTCTGGAAATCCTGCTCGTCCGGGGTATCAACGACACCGTGCAGAACCTGGCCCTGCTGCGGGACTTCTGCCGCCGGCTCGAACCGGAGCGCATCGACGTGGTCACCATGAGCCGTCCCGGGGCCTCCCCCGCGGCCGGGGCCGTTTCCAGAGAAACTCTCCGTGACTGGCAAAAGACCCTTGGCGCCCATTCCCCCACGCCCTGCGCCGTGCGCACTGATGCCGGGCACCAACACGAAGCAGTCGGTGAAGACCTCCCCTCCCTGGTCCTTTCCTCCCTCAGGCGCCGTCCTCAACGAATGGACCAGCTCGCCAGAGGGCTTAACACCGAGCAAGGCGCCATCGAAACGGCCCTTTCACATTTGGTGCGCCAGGGCGCCGTCCGGGAGAGCATCCGGGACGGGCAGACCTTTTACCTGATCAGTGACCAGCTTCGGCCTCCGGCCGATACAACATAAATTTTTCACACGAGGCGAGAAGAGCATGGCTCCACGAAAACGACAGAAGATGTTCATCAGCGTGCTGCCCGGAGAGCAGATCGAGGTGATCCTCACCGAGGACGGCAAGGTTCAGGAGTATTACGTCGAGATGCTGCATCAGACCAAGACCAAGGGCAACATCTACAAAGGCGTCATCCACAACATCGATCCGGCCCTGCAGGCCGCCTTCATCAATTACGGTGCCGAGCGCAACGGCTTTCTCCAGGTCGACGAGGTGCACCCCGAGTACTTTCTGTCCGACATCAAGCCTGGCAAGGGCCACAGATTCCCCCCCCTGCACAAGGTGCTCAAGCCCAAGCAGGAGGTCCTGGTCCAGGTGGTCAAGGAGCCCACGGGCACCAAAGGGGCCTTTCTGACCACCTACCTGACCCTGCCCGGCCGCTACTTCGTGCTCACCCCCGGCCGCGAGCAGTTGGGCATCTCCCGCAAGATCGACGACGAAAAGGAGCGCAAACGGCTCAAGGACGTCATAGAGGAGCTCAACCTCGATCCGGGCATCGGGGCCATCTTGCGCACGGTGAGCCTCAAGGAAAGCAAGGCCAACCTGTTCCGGGACATGCAGTTTCTGAAGCGGCTCTGGAACGAGGTGCGCAAGCGGGGCGTGTCTGAAAAGGCCCCCGCCCTGATTTACGAGGAAAAGGATCTGGCCTTCCGGGCCGTTCGGGACTACCTGACCCAGGACGTGGCAGAGGTCTGGGTCGACCACCCGGAGACCGCCACGCAGATCAGGGAGTTCGCCTCCCTGGCCTTCCCCCGCAGCAAGAACCTGGTCAAGCAGCACACCGATGCGGACCGGACCCTGTTCGAACGCTTCAACCTCGTGGCCCAGCTGGAAAAGGTCTACAGCCGGGAGGTCACCCTGCCCAGCGGCGGCCAGATCGTCTTCGACCCCACCGAGGCCCTGACAGCCGTGGACATCAACTCCGGCAAGATCGGCGGTGAGAAGGACTTCAAGGGCATGGCCCTGAAGACCAACGTGGAGGCCGCACAGGAGATCGCCCAGCAGCTGCGGCTGCGCGACCTGGGCGGGCAGGTGGTCATCGATTTCATCGAGATGCGGGACGCCAGCCACCTCCGGGAGGTGGAGAAGACGCTCAAGACCGCCCTGAAGCAGGACAAGGCCCGGACCACTGTGGGGCGCATCTCCAGGTTCGGCCTTTTGGAGATGGTGCGGCAGCGCATGGGCTCGTCCGCCCTGTCGGTGACCATGGAGACCTGCCCCTGCTGCAACGGCTCGGGCACCAGGCGCAATCTGGAGTGGCAGGCCATGCAGTCCCTGAAGAGCCTCTACCGCGAACTCAAGCAGAAGCCAGGCAACGGCCAGGTCGAGATGCGGCTGGAGCAGGACCTGGCCATGTACATCCTGAACCGAAAGCGGGGCAGGCTCAAGAAGCTGGAAGAGGAGTTCGGCAGGGACATCCTCATCCTGCCCATCCTGCCCGAGGCCCGTCTCGGCTAGCAGGTCACCGCACACCTCCGGAGTAAATACACCCCGTGAAGATCCTCCTGCACATCTGCTGCGGCCCCTGCGCCATCACCCCGGTCCAGTCCCTGCGTGACGAGGGGCACGAGGTCGTGGGGTGTTTCTACAACCCCAACATCCACCCCCTGACCGAGTACCTGCGGCGGCGGGACGGGCTGCACGAGGTTGCCGAACGGCTCGGTTTGCCGGTCATATGGCTGGACCGGGAATACGATCCCGCCACCTATCTGCGGCGGGTGGCCTTTCGTGAGGACAACCGCTGCTTCCACTGCTACCACCTGCGCCTGGAGCGCAGTCTGGCCATTGCCCGTCACGGCGGGTTCCAGGCCTTCACCTCCACGCTGCTCTACAGCCGGCACCAGAAGCACGACACCATTGCCGGACTGGGACGCGACCTGGCCGCCCACGGACAGGTGGACTTCCTGTACCGCGACTTTCGCACCGGATGGCAACAGGGCATAGAGCAGAGCAAGTCCTGGGGCATCTACCGCCAACCCTACTGCGGCTGCGTGTTCAGCGAGTCCGAGCGCTACCAGGGCCGGCTCAGGGCCCTGCAGGGCGGACAGTCCGGCTGATCCCGAAGCGGTTGCTGCAGTGCTTCTCTACGTCCATTTCCCCTTCTGCCGCAGCAAGTGCACCTACTGCGCCTTCCATTCCGGCCCCGTGGACCGCGGACAGGTCGCGGCCTACCTCACGGCCCTGCTCCAGGAGATCGACCTCTGGGGCCGGCGTCTTCAACGACCGGCCCTCAGCTCGGTCTACCTTGGAGGAGGGACCCCCAGCCTTCTGCCCCTCCCCGCCCTGGAGAAGGTGATCGCCGGGATCAGGTCGGCCTTTACCTGGCCGGACGGCATCGAGGCCAGCATCGAGGCAAACCCGGAGTCGGCAGGTACCACGGCCACCTTCCGCTCCTGGCTCGGCCTGGGCATCAACCGCCTCAGTCTCGGCATCCAGAGCCTGGACAACAACCTGCTCAGTTTGCTGGGCCGTCCCCACTCCGCCAAGGAGGCCCTCGGTGTCCTGGACAGGGCCCGCAAGGCCGGTTTCGTCAACGTGAACGCGGATTTGCTCTGGGGACTTCCCGGCCAGAAAGCTTCTGGCTGGCTCAAGCAGCTGGCCGTGGTGGTCAGCCACGAGCCGTCCCATCTTTCCTGCTACGGGCTGACCGTGGAGAACAACACCCCTCTGGAGGGCCTTGTCAGACAGGGTCACCTGGTCCTGCCCCAGGACGCGGAACAATCCCGCATGTTCCTGACCGGGGCCGAGTACCTGGAGGAAATGGGTTTTTTGCAATACGAGATCTCCAACTTCGCCCGCATGGGCTTTTCCTGCCAGCACAACCTCGGCTACTGGCAGGGCAGGGAGTACCTCGGCCTGGGCCCCGCCGCGGTCTCCACCCTTAAGGGCAGGCGCTGGGAAAATCCCCGTGACCTCGGCGAGTACGCCCGCGCCGTGGACAACGGCACCCTGGACGCCGCGGCCGAAGCCCTCACCAGCGCCGAGCTCCGTCAGGAGCTGGTCATGCTCCGGCTGCGCACCACCAGGGGACTGCGGCTGGCCCGCTACCGGGAGCTGACCGGCCGTGACTTTCTCAAGGAGCATGCCGGGCTGATCCCGATGCTGCACCGCCGGGGACTGGTCAAGATCCGTGAGGGCTTCTTCCGGCTCACCCGGGAAGGCATGCTGGTCAGCAACTCCATCCTGAGCAGCCTGCTGGCCCGGGACTGAAAACCAGCCCAAACCGCTGCGGCTTGTCATTTGGAGCGAACTCTGTACAAGGAAAACGCCTGCGGTGACCGGCCATGCCTCACCGCCAAGCTGCACAACCCGAGCTGAAGGACTGAACCCAATGCCCCGCCACGAACACCTCCTGCTCCTGGACATCGGCAACACCAACACCAAGATCGGGCTGTCCAGGGACGGCTCGCTCCTGGAAGCCTTTGTCTTCCCCACCAACCCCTGCGACACGGCAGACAGCTGGGGCTTCAGGGTGCTGGAGATCTGCCGCCGTCTCGAGCTGGACCCCGGAGCCTTTTCCGCCTGGGTGGTCTGCTCCGTCGTCCCCCCCATGGACGTCCAAATCCGCCGGGCCTGTCACCGCTACTCCGGCTGCCCTGTCCTGTTCGTCCCCCGCGATCTTGGCGTACCCCTGCAGAACCGCTACGCCCTGCCCGATGAGGTGGGAGCGGACAGGCTGGTGGCCGCCTTTGCCGCCAGATCCATCTTCGACACCCCTTCGGTGGTGGTGGTGGACTTCGGCACGGCCACCACCCTCGACTGTGTCCAGGGCAACGCCTACCTGGGGGGGCTGATCTGCCCCGGGGTGCACACCTCGGCCGCAGGGCTCGGACGGCTCACGGCCAAGCTGCCCCACGTGGGGCTGGAGCTCGAGCACCCTTCCCTGCGCATCGGCGAGAGCACGGCCACCAGCCTGAACAACGGCTTCATCTTCGGCTTCGCCTCCATGGTCCAGGGCTTGTGCCGGAAACTTTCGCAGCAGCTCGAAAATCCCGTCTCCGTGGTGGCCACCGGAGGTTTCGCCCAGATCATCCAGCCCGTCTGCCCCTGCCTCGAGCACATCAGGCCCGACCTGCTGCTCTCGGGACTTGCCCGCATACACCAACAAGGCCTGGACAGCCCGGCCTGATGGCTGGCACAACAAAATAATGACCGATGTATTGCTCTGCCCCTCGCCGGGCAGGCCGACCCACTGACCACAACCGCAAGGAGTGCTTCCATGAGTATCATTCAAGCCGTCTGGGCCAGGGAGATCCTGGATTCCCGGGGCAACCCCACCGTTGAGGTCGAGGTTGCGCTCGACTCGGGCGCATTCGGCCGGGCAGCGGTTCCGTCGGGCGCTTCAACCGGGTCCAAGGAGGCGCTGGAGATGCGCGACAAGGACGCCTCCCGCTATGGGGGCAAGGGCGTGACCCAGGCCGTGACCAACGTGGTGGAGGAGATCGCCGACGAGGTCGTGGGCATGGACGCCCTGCGCCAGATCGAGCTGGACGA
>CAZQOG010000025.1:0-27658 GCA_964594925.1 uncultured Desulfohalobiaceae bacterium | reverse complement strand
GCGCAGGAAAAGCTTCATGTCCAGGGCGTTGTGGTGCGTTTCGAACGGCTTGGCCGTGGCTCCGCCTGGAATGATCTGCATCATGGGCGTTTCCACCTCAACGAAGCCGCGCCTGTCCAGGAAGCCCCTGATGAAGGAGACGATCTCGGTCCGCTTCAGGAATGTCTCCCTGGCCCCGGGGGAGGTCATCAGGTCCAGATAGCGCTGCCGGTAGCGGGTCTCCACGTCCTTGAGGCCGTGGTACTTTTCCGGCAGCGGCCGCATGGACTTGGTGACCAGCTCCACCGTGTCCGCCATCAGGGTCAGCTCCCCGGTTTTGGTCCGGAACAATCTGCCGGAGACCCCGAGAAAATCACCGATGTCGTACTTCTTGAACAGGGCATAGGCATCGCTGCCCAGCGCGTCCCGCTGCACAAAGACCTGGATGCGGCCGCTCTGGTCCTGCAGGTGCAGAAAGGTGACCTTACCGAAGGAGCGCAGCGACATGGCCCGTCCCGCCACCCTGAAGGACCTGTCCAGGCTTTCCAGACCGGCCTCGTCAAGGTCCCCGTAGTCGGCCGGGATCGTGCCGATGTCGGTATCCTTGCGAAAGGAGTTCGGAAACAGGGGCACTCCCTTTTCCCCCAGGAACTCCGCCTTTTCCCTGCGATTCCTGAGGACCTGGCTGACGCTTTTTTCCTGCTCGCTTTTATCGCTCAACGACTTCTCCGTACATTCATTTCATGCCTTTGCGTGAACCTGAGGGAACTATTTCAATTTCCAGGGAGCGTCAAGGAAGCCCCGAAATCCCTGCCCTGCGCGGCCATCGAGATGGACCTGACCCATGCCCCTCAGGTCGACGCTTTTCAGGGAAAAGTTGTTGACGCATTCGGTTGAACAAACGCCGGGCAAAGTCTGACCTTGATGGGGATGCAAGGTGTCTCGAAATGGGTGCGCCCTGCGGGGGTGCACCATGAAAAAAGCCCCACAGCGCGTGCCGTAGGGCCCTGAAAAATGGCTCCCCGGGGGTGACTCGAACACCCAACCTAATGGTTAACAGCCATCCGCTCTGCCGATTGAGCTACCGGGGAATGCTGGAGAGCCATGGCTTATATTCTCCTGACCCGGTGCCGTCAACCCCCTTCGGGCCTCGGTCCCTTCTCAGGGACGTTGCTCGATCCGGATTGCGGATGGCGGATGCAACAGCTGCCGTCCGCTACTCGGGCCCCTGCCCTTTTTCCACCACCTCGTTGAAGGGCTCGAGGATCCTGACCGGGGAGCTCAGGGTGGCCAGGAAGGCCTTGAGCTGCTCCACCTCTTGGTCGGAAAATTCGAAGTGGCCCAGCTCCGGAACCCGGTTGCCCACAGCCCGGTAATGATCGAACACGTCGTCCAGGGTTTCGAGCTGGCCGTGGTGCATGTAGAAACGGCGCTCGGTCACGTTCCTGAGCGAGGGGGTCTTGAAGGCATCGGAGTACGTGGCCACGTCGTCGTCCATGTACACCAGCTCCCCGCAGTCCGAGCGCCCCGAAGCGTCGCTGTATTTGCCAAGGCAGTTGAAGATATCCTCCTTGACCTGCCGGATGCCCACGGCCCGCCCGTGATCCGAGCGCAGGTGGTCACCCGGCGGCACCAGCAGGTTGTGAAAGTCGCTGTTGGTGAACAGCGGCCCGAAATGGCAGTTGGTGCACGAGGCCTTGCCCATGAACAGCTTGAGCCCCTTGACCTCTTCCGGTGAAAGTATCGTCCCGGCCTCTTCCGGCTCACCGGCCTGGAGCGCAGCCACGAACCGGTCAAAACGCGACTCCATGGGCACGTGCAGACGCACGTAAGCAGCAACTGCCTTGCCCACGTTGGCATAGATGCTGTTGATGGTGTCGCGTATTTCTTCCGGTATCCTCGCCCAGGCCTGCCGGCCCAGCTCGAACTCGGTCAGGGGCCCGGCAAAGGCCGGGCCCTCCACGCTCTGCAAGGGCGGCAATGGCCCGAAGGTGCTCTCATACTCTTCAGTGTAAGACTCGTAGACCAGCTGAATGGCCCTGGTGCGGGTGATGCCATGCTCCACAGGATCCTCAAAGGGCGCCAGGGTCTGGGACCACAGGGAGTCCTTGCGGCCGTCCCAGAAGAACCAGATGTTGTACCCCACGCCAAGCAGCGGCATGGTCCTGCGGTCTGTGGTGCCCAGCCCCTCGGCCAGCGGGCTGTCGTCCACGAAGAGGTTGCTTCTCGGATGGCACGAGGCACAGGCGATCTCCCCGTTGGCGCTGAAGCGCTTGTCGTGGAAGACCATGCGCCCGAACCGGGCCGCCTGGGGGTCGGTGTCGTAGGCATTGGAGGGGTCGTCGGGAACCTCCCCCAAGCTTTCGACCCAGAGAGAGCTCAGGGTCTTTTTCTCGGACTCGGTGAACTGATACGGGTCTTCAGCCGAGACCGGCCAGGCCGGCCAGCTCAGCGCCAGAACCAACCCGAGCAGGACCACCCACCAGCCATGGTGTGACAACCGGGCAGAGGGGCTCATGGCGACTTACTCGAGCAGGAGATTGAACGTGGCCGTGTCACGCCTGTCCATGGTCAGGACCTGGAACTCGACCACCCACCAGCCTGGCATGCTGAACCGCATGCCACCGATCTCGTAGACGCCGTTTCCCATATTGTCCGTCATCTCGGGCTCGGTGGGCAAGCCGTGTCCGTGCTCGGGCATGCCGCCGTCAACGAGTATCCTGGCCGATTCTACCGGGTTGCCCCCGGCATCCAAGACCTGGATCCTCCAGCGGTGGATGCGCCCGATGGGAATGGGCTTGACCTCGGTGTCGTAGGCCACCTGGAACAATCCCTTCTCACTCATGACCTCGGTCGAGGTGTCGATGTTCTCGGGACGCTCCATGGTTTCGGCGTGGTGGTGCATCTGCCCTGCGTCGTGGTCGTGTCCGTTGTCGTGGGCATGGCCCTGCATGGCAGGCGCCGGAGATGCCTCCTGTTTTCCGGTTGGGGCGGCAACATCACGAAAATCAAACACGGCGGTATCCGTGTCACCGCTCTTGTTGACCCTGACGGCCAGCTTCCAATGACCCGGGGTTGCGATGTCAAGCCCCCTGAAGGTGTACAGGCCGCCGTCCCGGTCCACGCCCTTGACCTGCTGCCGGGTCGCATCCGGGCTCTGTGGCTTGTAAGCGGTGGCCGTGACCTCAGCTCCGGGAACGTCCTTGTCCTGCCTGTTGTGCACCACGGCCTGGAAGCTGTTTTCACCGGTGACAAGCGTCCCCTGGTCCATGAGCAGTTCCACGCTGTAGAGCTCCTCCTCGGTCACCTGGAACCGGGTGTCGTCGTAATGTTGGGTGAATGCGGCGGACTCACCCGACTGCTGCTGTGTCCCCGCACACCCCGCCAGTAAAAAAACTGCCAGAACTACCAGTGTGTTAACGGCCATAGATCTGCTCATGTCTGCCTCCTTTCCCCAGCCGACAATCAGAAAAAAACCGGCACCGGGAAAGCTTTGAAAGTACGTTTATGAATTAAAATTGCGAATAATAATAATTATTATTACAGCGATCGTCGGCCGTCAACAGCCCCAAAGAAGCTGAGGCCTTCCCAAGCTCCGCCGGCATTGCCCTTATACCCGCAGGCAGCTGCACGGGATCCCTCTGACATCCGACTCACTTGTAGTAGATCTTGAGCTCGTTGGTGTGGATCTTGGTCTGGCCGGGGGTGGGCTGGCCCGAGGTGATGACCACGCTTTCGCCGTGCTTGATGTCCTCCAGATTTTCAATGAACTGCTCGGCCCGCTCCAGGTGGCTGGCCACGGTCTCCTCCACCAGGCGGGGCCGCACGCCCCAGAAGAAGTTGAGCATCTTGACCACGGCAGGGGTGGGGGTCAGCCCGTAGATGGGCTGCTTGGGGCGCCTGCTTGCAAGCAGCCTGGCCGTGGATCCGCTGCTGGTGTGGCAGACCAGGGCGGCGCTGTCCAGGTTCTCCGCCAGCAGACTGGCGGCATAGGTCAGGTACTTGACCGGGTTGCGCTCCTTTTTCGGGACGAACGGGCCTTGGGTCCGTTCCAGATAGTAGGCCTCGGCGCTCTGGCTGATGTCCCTGATGACCTTAACCGCTTCCACGGGGTAGTCGCCGATGGCCGTCTCCTCGGAGAGCATGACGCAATCCGCGCCGTCCAGGATGGCATTGGCCACGTCAGCGGTCTCCGCCCGGGTCGGCATGGGGCTCTTGACCATGGACAGGAGCATCTGGGTGGCCACGATGGAGGCCTTCTGGCCATGCCGGGTGGCCCGGATGATCTTCTTCTGCAGCACGGGCACGCAGGACATGGGGCATTCCACGCCCAGGTCGCCCCTGGCCACCATGACCACGTCCGCAAGCGCAACAATGGCATCCAGGTTGTCCATGGCGTTCTGCCGCTCCACCTTGGCCACCACCGGGACCCACCTGCCGCGCTTCCTGATCTCGTAGCGCAGTTCGTCCACGTCCTCCCGGCGCTGCACAAAGGACAGCGCCACAGCATCAAGCCCCAGGTCCAACCCTTCGTAGAGGTCCTGAAAATCCTTCTCCGTCAGGGCCGGGAGGTCCAGCGACCTCCCTGGAAAGGCGATGCCCTTGTGCGAGGAGAGCAGCCCGTCGTTTTGCGCCTCCAGTTCGAACAGGGCATCGCTTTGGCGTACCTCCACGACCTCGAAGCGCAGCATGCCGTCGCTCAGGGTAACGGCCATGCCTTTTCCCAGCCCCCTGAGCAGGGCCGGCTGCTCAAGGCTGAGAAAGATGTGCCCGCCGGCCTGGTCCCGATGGTCCGGAAGCCCCAGAAAGACCCTGTCATCTTTGATGACCTGCACGGGTGACCCGTCGACCCTGCCGATGCGGATCTTCGGCCCGCTGAGGTCTCCCATGGCCGTCAGGGGGAGGTCCAGCTCCCGTTCCAGCCTGCGGATGTTCTGCATGGCCTCCGCAAAGGAGCCTGCACCGCCGTGGGAGAAGTTGAGGCGGAAGATGCGCACGCCGTACTCGACCATGGCCCGCATGACCTCGTACTCCATGGAGGAGGGGCCAAGGGTGGCGATGACCTTGGTGCGCATGTGGGGGCGTCCGTGTTCCAGGCAGCAAGCTGTCATGTGGGTGTCTCCAATTCTGTCCGGTCAGGGCAGCATGTGCCCGATGTCGTAGATATATGTGGGGTAGGCCCACACGGCCTTGCGCAGGTCATCCGCAGTGAGGCCGAGGCGCATGGCCAGGGCAAAAACATTGATCACCTCGTCGGCGTTGTGCCCCAGCAGGTGCGCCCCCAGTATTTTGCCGCTGCCCTCCTCTATGAGCAGCTTGAAACCGGAATGTTTTTCTCCGATCTTGCGCGAGGAAAATGTCGAACCGGTCTCCTTGTAGCGCCTCTGGTAGCTGATGCCCTTGTCGCGCACCTCCTCTTCGCACATACCCACCCTGGCCAGCGGAGGGGAGGTGAAGCAGACGCCGGGGATCCCGGTGAAATCGACCTGCCTGCTCTTGCCGTTGACTATGTTGTGTGCGGCCACGTCCCCCCCCAGGCTGGCCGAGGGGGTGAGCATGAAGCCGGCAGCCGCCACGTCCCCGGCCGCATAGACCCTGGGGTTGGACACGCTCTGCATGTGCCCGTCGACCTCGACGCCATCCCTGGAGACAGCCACGCCGATGCGCTCGAGCCCCAGGTCGGCCACATCCGGCACCCGGCCTGCAGCGTGCACGATGCCATGGGCCCGCAAGGTATCCTTCCCTTCCCTGCCGCCACGGAAGACAAAGGCGTCCCCGTTCTTTTCCACAGCCTCGATGGGCGTGTTGTAGAGCACCTCGATGCCGATGTCGGACATGGAGCGCATCAGGAGCCGCACCAGGTCGAGGTCGAACTCCCGCAGGGCCCGTTCGCTGCGGATGACCAGGGTGGCTTTTGATCCCGACAGGGCGGCCACGCAGGCGAACTCGCAGGCAATGTATCCCCCGCCCACGAACAGCAGTTCCCCGGGAAGCTCCTCCAGCTCCAGGAACTCGGCGCTGGTGATGAGATGCTCCTCGCCGGGGATGCCGAGAAGATTGGGAACGGAGCCGCTGGCAACGGCAAAGCTCTCCGCTTTGAGGACATGATCCCCGACCCTCAGGCTGTGGTCTTCCTCAAAGCGGGCCCGGCCAAAGTAGGTGTCGATGCCTTTTTCCTGGTAGCTCTCGATCACCGCTTCGGGAACGGACTCGGTAAAGGTTCGCTTGAAACGCATCAGCTCCTGCCAGTTTATCCCGATCCCGCCGGTGAGCCCCTTGCCCCGCAGATTCTGCAGGCTTCTGACCACCCCGGAGACATCCACCAGGACCTTCTTGGGGTTGCAGCCGCGAAGCGGGCACACTCCCCCGTATGAGGATCTCACGTCAACGACCGCGGTTTTCAGCCCCTGTTGCGCGCAGAACGGGGCAATGGTCCCTCCTGCGGGCCCTGTTCCGATGACCACGACGTCGTACGTGCGTTCCATTATGTCCCCCATGTCCTGTTGTGTGTTGCTCCGACATCCTTCTCTGACGATCTGTGAAGTATAGAACGCTTTTGCGGAAAATCTCAATGCTTGGCTGAGACCTTTGCGCAGCACGGCCGGGAAGGTCCCGCACGACATCAGGTGCCCCGATCGAACGCGCAGGCCGTGACCGTAGTTATGCTTCGCTGCGCTTCAGCTTCAGCTCGAGCTTCCTGGCCACAAGGGAGAGGCTCAGGGTCAGGGCAAGGTAGAGCAGCGTGATGGCGATCCAGATCTCATAGGTTCTGTATGTGGCGGCCATCAGCTCCATGCCCTGGAAGGTCAGCTCCTGGATGGAGATGATCGAGACAATGGCCGAGTCCTTGATGGTGGAGATCAACTGCCCGGTCATGGGGGGGATGACGCGGCGCATGGCCTGGGGCAGGATCACGTGGCGCATGCGCTGCCAGCGGGACAAACCCAGGGCGTGGGCCGCTTCCCATTGTCCCCTTTCGATGGACTGTATCCCGGAACGGATAATCTCCGTGATGTAGGAAGCCTCGTACAGGGCCAGGGTCACCACTGCCGACAGAAAGGCCGCCACCTGCCCGGGCGGCGCGAGCACCACGGCCAGAAACCGCTGCACCCCTTCGGACCTGGACCGGACAAAGTCCTCAGCGCCCACAAGGGGCAGGATCTGGTCGCTGAAGAAGAAGTAGAAGACAAACACCCAGACCAGGGGGGGGATGTTGCGGACGAACTCCACATAGGTCCTGGCGATGAGACGGTTGAACAGGGAACGGCTGACGCGGCACAAGCCCAGGATCGTGCCGATGACCGTGGCCAGCACCGTGGCCCAGAGGCTGAGGCGGATCGTGGTGAACAGCCCCTGCATGATCAGGCTCGGAACCCAGCCACGCTCTGTATCGTGACGGAACATGTACTGGGGGATGACTCCCCAGTCCCAGTTGTAGTCCACCCCGGTCACGACACTGTGACCGAACCAGCCCACCAGCCCCGCCACGACCAGCAACAGGGCCAGATCGAGCAGGGAGAATGCCGTCCTAGGCCTCAATATTTCCCTGCCGGTTCACTGAACATCCCTTCGCAGCAACCACCTCACCACTGCCTACCTGATCTCCGACTCCCACTCTTTGGTAGTGAACCAGTAGGCGTAACGCTCCTTGAGCCACCCCTGGGAGTCCATGACCAGGATCCAGTTGTCCAGGAAGTTCAGGAAGTCAGGGTCGCCCTTGCGCACGGCAAAACCGATGGGTTCCCTGGTGAAGGTCTCCTCAAGTGGCAGGAAGAGCTTGTCCGGGTTGTCGGCCACGGTGAAGGCCGGAAGCGGTGCCGAGGCAACCATGGCGTGGGCCCGCCCGTTCAGGAGCTCCTGAATGGCCTGGGATTCCCCGTCGAACAGCCTCATGTCGGCCCGGGGCATGAACTTCTTGACAGCGTCCGCGGCAGTGGTCCCGATGCGGGCCACGACGGTCACCCCCGGGGCATTGAAGTCGGCCAGGGAGTCGAACCCCGCGGCCACCTCCTTGTGGGCCATGATGGACATGCCGCTGTACTCGTAGGGTCTGCTGAAGTTGACCTTGAGGTTGCGCTCCGGAAGGATGCCCATGCCCCCGGCAATGATGTCGAACTTGCCCGTCAACAGTGCGGGAATGATCCCCGACCACTTGGTGGGCACGAACTCCACCGTGACTCCCATGTCCTTGGCCAGCCTCCTGGCCACCTCGATTTCAAACCCGGTGAACTGCCCGGTTTTGTCCTTCATGGCCCAGGGCACGAATGTCGCGAACCCGACCCTGAGCACGCCCCGTTCGAGCACCTGCTCCAGGGTGCTTTGCTGCGAAAGCCTCTGCCGCACCTCCTGGGCCTGGACCAGGGACGCAACGCCCATGCAAAGTGCTGCAAACAGGACAGTGGCCATTATCTTCTTGCTTTGTGGCATCAATCATCTCCTTGCTGAAGGTTGCACAAAACCCTGCCCGGGCCGGCCGCCTCAGGCTTCCAGGATCTTGCTCAGGAATGCCCGGGTCCGCTCCTCGCGGGGCTGGGTGAAGAAGCGCTCGGCATCTGCCTCTTCCACCTTGCGACCCTGCTCCATGAACACCACCCGGTCCCCGACCTCCCTGGCAAACCCCATCTCATGGGTGACCACGATCATGGTCATGCCCTCCGTGGCCAGGGAGCGCATCACCCCCAGGACGTCGCCGATCATTTCCGGGTCCAGGGCGCTGGTGGCCTCGTCAAAGAGCATCACCCTGGGCTTCATGGCCAGGGCCCGGGCAATGGCCACCCGTTGCTGCTGGCCTCCTGACAGGTGGGCCGGGTAGCTGTCGATCTTGTCCGCCAAACCCACCTTTTCGAGCAGCTCCCGGGTGGCTGACTCCGTTGCCCGGCGGGATTTGCCGCGCACCAGCCGAGGGGCCAGGTTGACGTTCTCCCGTACCGTCAGGTGGGGGAAGAGGTTGAAGGACTGAAAGACCATGCCCACTTCGGTGCGCACGATCCTGCGGTTCCTCTTGTTGCTGTCAAGCGCCAGGCCGTCGATCACGATCCGACCCGCGTCAATATCCTCGAGCCCGTTCAGACAGCGCAGCAGGGTGGATTTGCCGGACCCGGAAGGCCCGATGACCACCACCACCTCCCGCTTGTCCACGGTCAGGGAGAAATCCTCCAGGGCTTTGACCCCGTTGGGGAAGCTCTTGTTCACCTTCTCCACGATGACCATTGCAGTGCCTGTTTCGCTCATGGTGACCAGCTCTGTCAGGTTTCCAGGGTGAGCCTGCCCTCCATGGCGTGCACCAGGAGGGACAGGGTCAGGTTCAGGCACAGGTAGATGGCGGCCACGGTGAACCAGATCTCAAAGGTCAGAAAGGTCTCGGCCACGATGGCCTGCCCCTGCATGGTCAGGTCGTAGATGGCGATGACGCTGACCAGGGCCGAGTCCTTGATCAGGGCGACGGCCTGCCCGGTCAAAGGCGGCAGGATGCGCCGGACGGCCTGGGGCAGGATGACGTGACGGTAGGTGTCGTAGGTGGAAAGCCCCAGGCTGAAGGCTGCGTCGCGCTGCCCCTGATGGATGGAGACGATGCCTGCCCGGAATATTTCAGAGACGTACGCACCCTCGAAGAGGCTCAGGGCCAGAACAGCAGAGGCAAAGCGGCTGATGTCGAAGATGGGGGAGAGCACGAAGTAGACGAACAGCAGCTGGATGAGCAGGGGGGTGTTGCGGATGACCTCCAGGTAGACCCGGGCCAGGGCCCGGGCCACTATGGAATGGGACAGACGCAGCAGGGCCGCGGTCAGGCCGAAGAGCACCGCGAGCACCAGGCTGACGCAGGTGATTTGAAAGGTCACCGCCAGCCCCTGCAGCAGCAGCCCGGCCGTGAACTGGCCGTCCTCGAACCGGAACAGATACCTGGGGACCCGGAACCACTGCCAGTTGTACCCGAGCTGGTCCGCGCCCCTGACGGCCAGCCCGGCCAGCAGAAGCAGGACTGCGAGATACTTGCCGAGCTCCAGGGCTGTGGCGCGCTTGTGCTGTATCATGTCAAATCTGATGCGGCCTGAAAGAGTGCCCGCTGAATGCTGAAGCTGTTCGTTCTTCCCATGCTGCCGCCACTTTTGTCTTCGAACCCAGCGCTGTCAACTTTGGGCCCGCCGTACGTTCCATGCTCACGAAGATAGCGCCTGCCGGGTATGAGCGCACCACCCACTCAGAACTTGCGTATCAGCACCACACCCGCAACCAGCAGAACCGCTCCCAGGATACGCAGGGGGGTCAGGGCTTGGACCTCGAAGCCGACCATTCCGTAATGATCCAGGAGCAGCGACGCCAGCATCTGGCCGGCAATGAAAAAACCGATCATGCTGGCCGCACCCAGGCGGGGTGCCGCAGCCACGGTGGCCGCCACCAGAAAGGCCCCGCAGAACCCTCCGGTCCAAACCCACCAGGGCGCCCGGGCCAGGGAGGAGGCCGGAGGCCAGCCGGTGCGGATCAGAACGGCATAGGCAAGCAGCGCCGCCGTGCCCACGGCAAAGGAGACCAAAGCCGCGAGGATGGTGGAGCGCAGGTAGGTGCTCAGCTCGGCGTTGATGCCGGCCTGGGTGGGGGCCAGGGCCCCGGCCACCAGGGTGATGAAGATGTAGAAGGCGTTCATCGCGTGTCCATGTCTGCTGTAAAAAGGTCTGCCCTAAAAAGGCCTCTTGTACTCAAGCCTGCCGGACCAGTGATCTCAAGGGCATGATCCATCCGCCACGCCCCGCTTGCACCGCAAGCCTACCCACCTTTACCGCCGCCTGCAACGAAGGCCCCGCCCGGGCTTTCCCTTGAAATTACCCATTTCACGCTATGTCTGAAATGGGTAATTTTTTCCAGTTGCCGCACAATCGCTCGCCGGGGTTCTTTTCCGGTTGCACACCCCACGATAAACCTTGGCAAAACCGCACGCCGACATTTATACAAAGCGTGTTTCGCCTGCATTACAGACACACCAGACCCGAGGGCACCATGTTCACATCACCCCGCTTCAAGGACCTGACCTACTCAGTGGCCTGGAACCTGATGCTGCTCACCCTGGGCAGCCTGGTCTTCGCCTTCGGGCTCAAGACCATCGCCCTTCCCCAGGGGTTCATCTCCGGGGGGCTGGCGGGCGTGGGCCTGCTTCTCCACTACACCCTGGGGTGGATGGGACCCGGCCCCTGGTACCTGCTGATCAACCTGCCCGTCTTCCTCCTGGGCTGGCTCAGCATAAGCCGCCGTTTTTTCCTCTACAGCCTTTACGGCACCCTGGTCTTCACCCTGTCCCTGAGCCTGTTCCGGTTTTCCGTGTCCATCCAGGACCCCCTTTTGGCCGCCCTGGCCGGGGGCACGCTCATGGGAGCCGGAGCCGGAATTGCCTTGCGCTCCATCGGGTCCCTGGGCGGGATGGACATCATCGCCATCTACCTCAACCAGCGCTTCAACCTGCGCATCGGCCAGGTCTTCTTCTACTTCAACTCCCTGCTCTTTCTGGTCAGCCTGTTCTTTCTCGATCTGGAGCCGGTGCTCTACTCCCTGGCCATGGTCTTCATCATCAGCATGATCACCGACTACTTTTTGAGCATGTTCAACCAGCGCAAAATGGTCCTGGTCATCACCGACAAGGTGGAGGAGATCACCAGCGCCATCCAGGGCACGGTCAACCGGGGGGTCACCCTGCTGCAATCACGCGGCGCTTACTCGGGCAAAGACAGGGAGATCATCCTCACCGTGGTGGACAACTTTCAGGTCAAACGGCTGGAGGAGCTCATCTACACGCTCGACCCCAAGGCCTTCACCATTTTCGGCAACACCTGGAACGTCTTCGGGACCGGGTTCTCCCGGCGCAAGGTATACTGACATGGCGCCCCTGGTCGCCCTGCTGACCGACTTCGGCCTGACCGACCCCTATGTGGGGCAGATGAAGGCAGCCCTGCTTAGCAAGGCCCAGGGCACCGAATTGGTGGACATCTCCCACGGCGTGCGTCCCTCGGACATTCTCCAGGCCTCTTTCTTTCTGGCCTCCAGCATCCCCCACCTGCCCCCTGACGCCCTGTGCCTGTGCGTGGTCGACCCCGGGGTGGGGACATCGCGCAAAATCGTCCTGCTGCAGCAGGGGGAGCAACGCTTCCTGGCTCCGGACAACGGGCTGCTGACCCTGGTCCTTGAACAGAGGCTGGCATTCCGGGCCTGGGACATGACCCCGGCGCAGCCGCCCGGTCCTGTCAGCGCTACCTTTCACGGCCGCGACCTGTTTGCCCCCCTGGCCGCGGATCTGATCCTGGGGAAAGACCCGGACACCACTGGATCGGCCATCGCGGTCTCCTCACTGCACAGGCTCCGACTGCCCGGGGTCACCCTGCAGCGGGACACACTGACGGCCGTGGTTCTCCACGTGGACCGGTTCGGCAACTGCGTCTTGAACGTGCCGGACGGCTGGGCCGCACGACTTGGGAAGTATGCTTGGCTGCGACTCGTAAAACCGGTTGAGCGCAGCGTAGCTCTGGCCACTACCTACGGCCGCCTCGCAAAGGGGCAGCTGGGGCTGCTGCCGGGAAGCCAGGGGTACTTCGAGCTTGCCTTGAACGGGTCTTCAGCCGCTGCTGAACTGGGGCTCGTCCCTGGTGCAGGCTGCATTTTTGAATGCCGTTTGGATTTTCCCCACGAATCTCACGAGTGAGCACCAAGTGAGGGCCGCAAAATTGCTGCTTCAGCCCACCCCTCACCCGAGCCCCAGGCCGGGCTCCATGGTCCTTCCTGTCAGGTGGGTCTCATACCCCCCAAGGTCACGGATTGCCGACTTGAACTCCTCATCCTGGAGCAGGGTCAGCAGGGCCTGCACCTTGGGGTCGTCCAGGTGCTGGCGCGGGATGATCAGGTCGTAGCGCTCCCTGGCCAGTGGCACGAACCCCAGGCCGAGGGCCTTGGCCGCCGAGGCTATGCCCATGCCGCAGTCCGCGGCCCCGCTCATGACGTTCACGGCCACGGCCATGTGGGTGTACTCCTCCCTGTCATAGCCGGCCACATCGTCTGGTGAAACCCCGGCCTGGGCAAGGTGATGGTCCAGCAGGATCCTGGTTCCGGCGCCCCGCTGACGGTTGACGAAGGTCAGGCCTTTTGCGGCCAGGTCACTGATGGAGGAAATCCCCCCGGGGTTGCCCTTGGGCACGATGAGGCCCTGGTGCCGCAAGGCCAGGTTGACCACCTGCACCGGGACGTCGGGCAGCATCTGCCTGAGGAAGGGAAAGTTGAAGTCCCCGCTCTCCGGGTCGAAGAGGTGGGCCCCGGCCAGGTGGGCGGCTCCCTCCAGCAAGGCCCGGAGCCCCCCCAGGCTTCCCACGTGTGCGGAGGAAAGCCTGACCGGGTCGGACATCCCCATCAGGGTGTCGCCGATCAGATCCAGGGTGTTGTCGTGGCTGCCCACCGCGACCAGGGTTTGTTCCAGGTTCGGGCGGTCCACCAGCAGCTCCGCCTCTAAAACAGACCCGGCCTCTTCCCCCTCGCTGTTCATGGGGATCCTGAGCACTGCCTGGGCCTTGGTCATGGTGGTGATCATGCCTGCACCGCGGGCCAGCGGGGTGGCCACAAAGGTGCCCCCGACCCTGCCCACGGCCACGCGCACGAACTCCTCCCGCCCCAGCTTGGAGGGCACGGAACGGGTCAGCCGCACTAAAACGGTGTCCCGGAAAAGAGGCGGACGCCGTTGCAGCCAGGCTACTAACGGCTCGACCAGATGCTCGAAGCAGACCACCGAGCTGACCGGGTAGCCCGGCGCCCCGACCACCAGGCGCCCCCCTATCTCGCCCAGGATGGTGGGCTTGCCCGGCATGGCTGCGATACCGTGCACCAGCACCCGGCCCATCCCCGTCAGGACCCGGCTGGTGAAGTCCTTGCTGCCCGCCGAGGACCCCGCCCCGATCACCACCACGTGAACGCCGTCCTCAAGTGCCGCACGCACGGCCTGCTCCAGGCTGTCCCGGTCGTCGGGCACGGGCGGCACGCGGGTGAAGTCGCACCCCCAGGCCGCGGCCATGGCCGCCATGACCTGAGAGTTGCTTTCCACGACCTGGCCTGGCCTGGGAGAGGGCCGGGCCGTGAAGTCGAGCACCTCGTCGCCCGTGGGAATAAACCTGATCCTGACCCTCTCCCAGACGGAGAGCTCCCAGATGCCGCCGCTCAGCAGGGCCCCGATGTCGTAGGCCGTGACGCGGTGGTTGCGCGGCAGGAGCATTTCCGTGGCCACGATGTCCTCGCCGATCTTCCTGACGTGCTGCCAGGGGAAGACCGGCTGTTCAATGCTCACCCGGCCCTCTGCCACGGCCGTGACCTGCTCGATCATGACCACCGCGTCCATGCCCTCCGGCATGGGGGCGCCGGTGTTGACCTCCACGTAGTCCTGCCCCAGGGTCAGCTCCACGGGGCGTCCCTCACGGGCGGCGAATGTGCTCTGGGCCCTGACCGCAATGCCGTCCATGGCCGCGCTGTGGAAGGTGGGAGAGGAAAACCTGGCATAGACCGGCTCACAGGTCACCCGCCCGAGGGCCTGCTCGGTGGGAACAATGGAGGGCCTGATCAGCTGTCCAGGGTCCAGGGAGGTTTGAACCTGCTCCAGGGCCTCGGGAATACCCATGGTCTTGAGGTAGATGGTGCGCTTGTCCGTCACACGTCCTCCTTTTGGCGAGATTCGACTGCCCCTGCTTGTAGGGCCTTTCCCTCCGGTGCGCAATCTTCTGCTGCCAGCTCAACCCTCGTCCGGGCACAGGCTCTAAAGCCCAGCGGTTGAAAAATACCAGCAACGGTGTTTCCTGTGCGCCTATTTGCTCCAACCCTACCTGCTTTTCTTCCCGCTGCATTTGCTGTAGCCTGCGCCCATGGCCGGCGACTTCCAATTTTCCCTGCAGCGGGTCCTCGAGTACCGGGAGCAGCTCGAGGACCAGGCCCGGCTGGCCATGAGCCGCGCCCAGCAGGCCCATGCGTTCCAGCAGGAGGAGGTTGCAAAGATACAAAGCGACCTTGGCCGCACCGACGCGGATCTGCGCAATCTGAAAAACCCGACCGTCGATGAAATGTGGCTGTACCGGGAATACAAGGAACGTCTCTTGCAGGATCTTGCCGAATCCACTTCCAGACTGGATGCGCTGGCCCGCGAGGTTGCGCTGAGAAGAACGGAGCTCATCGAGTGCTCCAAGGAGCGCAAGCTCCTGGAAAAGCTCAAGCAGACCCAGGCCCAAAACTTTGCACGGGAACAACAATCACGGGAGCAGAAGACCTTTGATGAAACGGCCACCCTTCGTCACCAGGATCGGGATACCTAGGCTGCTGCAGTCGTTGATGGCCCTGGCCTGCATAAAGTTCGCACTCCTGCTTGGCTGGGGGCTGACCCTGGAGGTGCACTCGCCGCCCCTGCCCGGTACAGAAGCTGTGCAGGCGTCACTCTCGAGCAAGGGCACAGCCCATGCCGCTTCGCAGCCCGCAGGCGCACAGCAGGCAGCCGCACAGCAGGATGAATCCGGCAGCTACTCCGAGCGCTGGGAGCGCTTGACCCGCAAGGAGGAGGAGCTCAACCGCCGGGACCAGGAGCTCGCCAAGCTGGAACGGGAACTTGACGCCAAGCTGGCCAGGCTGGAGGCACTGGAGAAAAATCTCGCCTCCATGCTGGAGGAGGCGGACGTGCTCAAGGACCAGAAGCTCAAGCACCTGGTTGATGTCTACTCCAACATGAAGGCCAAGGAGGCCGCCAAGGTCCTGGAGTCCCTGGACGAAGACATTGCCGTCAAAATTCTGTCCGGGATGCGGGGCCGGACCGCCGGTCAGGTCCTTTCCTACGTGCAGCCCCAAAAGGCCGCCAAGCTGTCCGAGTCCCTGACCGTGATGCAGCTGCCCTTTGAAGAGGAATGACGCGCGTCAGACTGACCCTGGCCTACGTGGGCACCGGCTATGCCGGCTGGCAGGTACAGGGCAACGCCCCTTCCGTGCAGGGCTGCCTGGAGCACGCCCTGTCCAGAATCTGCAATCTTCCCGTCCGGGTGCACGCCTCTGGGCGCACAGACGCCGGTGTGCACGCCCTGGGACAAGTGGTCCACTTCGACCCCCCCCCTGAGCGCGGTCACATCCCCTGGCGCCGGGCACTCAACGCCATCCTGCCCGACGATGTGGCGGTTGTCGCGGCCCAAACAGCCTCCCCCGACTTCCACGCACGATTTTCCGCCCGGTCAAAAGAGTACTCCTACACACTGTGGACCGAGCCCGACTACGTGCTGCCCCAGCGCCGCCCCTTTGTCTGGCCCGTGTCGAAAATCGATCTCGACGCCATGCAGGAAGCCGCCGATCACTTGACGGGGCTCCACGATTTTACAGCCTTCCAGAACGTGGGCACCCCGGTGAAAAGCACGGTCCGGGAGCTGACCCGTGCACGCGTGACCGATTCCGGCCTGGAAAAGGTGTGGCATTTCCGGGCCGACGGCTTTCTCAAGCAGATGGTGCGCAACATCATGGGTTGCCTGGTGGAGGTGGGGCGAGGAAGGCTCCCCCCGGACCGTATCCCGGGGTTGCTCCAGAGCAGGAACCGCGGCCTGCTGCCGGCCACCGCCCCTGCCCAGGGCTTGTGCCTGGAAAAGGTGACCTATTGGATCCCGGATATACAGTGAGCTGTGTCAACTCCTTGCCCGGGAAGCATTTTTTCAGCTCCCGTTCTCCTCGCCTGCCTTGTCCAGGACCTGCCGGATCTTCCCGGCAAGCTCCGTGCGCCTGGGCGGCTTCATGATCCAGCCGGCCACGTTGAGGCTGCCAAGCTCCTCCTGGGACTTGCCCAGCGGGTATCCGGTCCAGACGATGACCGGCACCTCCGAGCCCATCTCCTTCAGGACCCGGATCAGCTCCAGCCCCCCCATTCGGGGCATGACCACGTCGGTGATGACCAGATCGATGTTCTGCCCTTCGCTTGCAAAGACGCGCACGGCTTCCTCCCCATTGGTTGCCGTCAGGGTCTTGTACTCCAGGGAATCGAGCAGGTCGGCTCCCATCTGCAGCACCAGGGGCTCGTCCTCCACCAGCAGGATCGTCTCCCCCCTCCCCAGGGGTGTCTCCTGAGTGATCCTGCGCCTGTCCAACCTGTCTGCCGGGAGTGCGGGCAAAAGCAGCGTCACCGTGGTTCCCAGCCCTTCCTCGCTCTCCAGCTCAATGAACCCCTTGTGCTGCCCCACTATGCCGTACACCTGTGACAGGCCGAGCCCGGTACCCTCCCCCGCCTGCTTGGTGGTGAAGAAGGGATCGAAAACCTTGTCCATGACCCGGGCCGGGATGCCGCTTCCCGTGTCCTGAACCGAGAGCAGGTGCCACCCGTTCTGCCCGGCTTCTTCCCCCTTCTGGTCATGGTCCGGAGGACGGTGCTTCAGGGAGATGCGCAGCTCGCCTCCTTCGGGCATGGCCTGCTGGGCGTTCACAGCCAGGTTGGTGATGACCTGCTGCAGGCCTGCTGGATCTCCCCGCACGAGGTACATGCCCTGCTCGATGTGCAGCTCGATGTGGATGGATTCCTTAAGTGTCCGATCCAGCAGCTTGACTGTTTCCTTGAGAAAGGAAGCCAGGTCCAGGGGCTCCAGGCTGGCAAGGGACTTGCGGCTGAAGTCCAGGATCTGGCGGATGAGGTTGGCCGCCCGCTCCACCTGATCCTTGATGATGCCGGCCCGTTTCCTGGTCGTGGGCGAGGTCTCGGTGTCATTGAGAATGAGCTCGCCGTATCCGCCTATAGCCGTCAAGAGATTGTTGAAATCGTGGGCGATCCCTGCGGCAAGCTGGCCCACGGCTGCCAGACGGTCCTGCTGCCTGGCGCGCTCTTCGACCTGCTTGTCCTCGGTGATCTCGCGCACCGTCAGCACAGACCCCCCGGCCAACGGCCCGGCATGGATCCGAAGCGCGGTGGCCAGAAAGTGCCTCTGGGGGGGGCCGGGTGCTGCAATCTCATGCCTGCTCATCCCTTTGGGGGGGACCTCGTAGAGCGCTTCCACCGGCAAGCCCCCGAGGGCGGTCAGCCGTGTGCCTGTCCCGTTGTAGTGCAGGATCTTCAAGCACTCCCGGGCCACGGGGTTGGCCTCGACAATGCACTGTCCCGAGTCCAGCAGGACGACCCCGATGGGCAGATTCTCCAGCAACGAGCTGAGCCGTGCCTTTTCTGACTCGATGAGCTCCCGGAGGCGCTCTATGGTCGTGGCCATCTGTCCGGCCATGGAGCGCAGCAGCTCTATCTGCTCGGATGAAAACTTGTTCTCGGCCTGGGCCCCCACGTAGAGCAGCCCGCCGACCTCCCTCTCCTTCCCCACCACCAGGGGAACATCAAAGGACGATCCCAGCCTGTCGATGGGCGCCGTGGTGTCGAAATCGATCAGGCTGTCGAGCGTGCTGGCCCGGATGATCTTGGTCCGCACCAGGCTTCTGGACACTCCCAGGCCGGTCATGGTCTCGATCATCCAGCTCTTGATCCTGTCGTAGAGGGCATTGTCCAGCGGGCACCGGGACTGGACATAGAGCTGGTAGCCCCCATCAACCTTGAACAGGCTGGCGGCAACATCGTACCCGACCACCTGGTCCAGGTGCTCCATCATCAGGCTGAAGAGATCCTCATAGTTGAGGGCCGCGCTGAGCGTCAGGGCCAGGCCGCTGGCCACCTCCAACTGGTAGGTGCGCTGTCTGACCCGTTGCTCGAGCCTCACGGTCAAGGCCTTGAGCTCTTCCTCGTAGCGCATGCGCTGGATGGCCAGGGCGTAATACCCGCCGATCCGCCCCACTGTCTCCAGGTCCTGGTCCGTGTACTCCCCTTCAGTGTTGGCCAGGGCGATCTGCCCCACCACCTCCCCGCCAAGGAGCACCGGCACGGACAAGAACTGCTCAATGGGGATGTGGCCTTGCGGCATGCCTTTCCGGGCGGGATGTTTCCCAGGGTCGTTGGTGTAGAACGGCTCCCTGGTGTTCAGTGCATGCCCCCACATGGCCGGGTAGAGCCCCTGACTGTCCATGGAGAAAATCACCCGCTGCTGCTCCGGCACCACAGTGCAGGAGCCCTGCAGCATGTCGGTGAAGGTGTGGGCCACCAGGTCACTGGTCTGCGGATCGATGGTGCCTACATACCCGTGACTGCTGTGGGTCAGCGCTCTGGCCTGCTCCAGCACGACCCGGGCAATGTCCCCGATGCTCGACTCAGGGGAAACAAGGGGATTGTACAGCCTGGACAGGGCCCTGTTCACCTCCAGCTCCCGCTGCACCATGGCCTGGGCCTGCTTGCGCTGGCTGATGTCCATGAGGGTGAACACCATGCCCTCGGCATGGTCGTCGGGGTTCAGTGGTGTGGAGCTCAGCAGGACATCCAGGATCCTGCCCTCTTTTGTGATTACCCTGGTTTCCACGCTGCCCAGGCCGTGCCGTGCAATCTGCCCGTACTTGACCCGCCCGACACGTTCGTGCTCATACCTGTCGGGATAGAGAATCCGGCTTTCCTTCCCCACAAGCTCCTGGGCCTTGTACCCGAGGATCACCAGCAGACGCTTGTTGACCGAGGTGATGACACGATCCCGTACCATGCCTATCCCGATGGGGGCGGCCTCAAAGATGGAGTTCAGGAGGGCCTTGCCTTCCTGCAGGGCCTGGACGGTCTTTTTCCGCTCCAGGGCGTAGCGGATCGACCTGGTCAGCAGGTTGCGGTCGAGCTGACCCTTGACCAGGTAGTCCTGGGCACCCTGCTTGATGGCCGAGGCGGCGAACTCCACGTCCTCCAGGGCGGTGATGACGATGACGGGCGTGTCAGGGGCCTGTTCCGAAATCTTGGTGAATGTTTCCAGGCCGCGACAGTCCGGAAGGGACAGGTCCAGGAGGATGACGCCCACCGACTCCTGCTGCAGCAGGTCAAGCGCCTCCTGGATGGTGGTCGCTTCGACCAGCTCATACGGGCGGGGCTGACCCTGCGCCAGCATCCGCCTGACGAGCCTGACGTCTATGGGGTTGTCCTCGACCAGGAGTATGTGCATGCATTGCCCGCCTTTGTTCCTCAAATAATTTTGTGCCGGGATACTACCGGCACCCTGACCCCTTTGCAGCGATCACCCTTGCCATCTCTCCCTCCAGCTCTTCCCCGGTTACAGGCTTGGCCAGGTACCCGTCCATGCCCCGGGACAGGAACTTCTTCCGGTCTCCCTCCATGGCATAGGCGGTCAGGGCGATGATGGGGATCTCTTTTCCGGCTGCCCCGGCCTCGCCCTGCCTGATCCTGCCTGCGGCCTCCAGGCCGTCCATCTCCGGCATCTGCACGTCCATGAGCACCAGGTCGAAACCCCCCTCCTGCAGCATTGTAAGAGCCTGCCTGCCGTTGGCCGCGATGCACACGGTGTGCCCACGCTTCTCAAGCATGCGGCCGATGGCCAGCTGGTTGACCCGATCGTCCTCGGCCAGGAGCACCCGGAGTGAGCTGCAAAGGAGGGATCGGTCTGCAAGGATCTGCGTATCCCGCGGACCGGGCTCGCACTCGCAGCCGGTGACCTGCACGGAGAACTGGAAAACCGTGCCCCTCCCGACCCGGCTTTCCACACAGACATGCCCTCCCATGAGGCGGACCAGCCGCTCCACGATGCCAAGCCCCAGCCCAGCCCCGCCATACCGCTTGCCATAGGAGCCGTCCCCCTGGGTGAAGGCCTCGAAGATCAGGGGCAGGCTGTGTTCGGGAATGCCGATGCCCGTGTCACTGATCGTGAAGATGAGATGCCCCTGCCCGGGATGCAGCGGCAAAGGCACAAGCTCGACCTCGGCAACGATCTCTCCCTGCTCGGTGAACTTCACGGCGTTGCCCACCAGGTTGAGCAGCACCTGCCTGACGCGCCCCTCGTCCCCCAGACATGTGGCCGGAGTGCCCGGGGCCGTCCGGGAGAGCATGCGGATGCCCTTGGCCGCAGCCTGGGGCTCGAACAGGGAGAGCACCATGGCGATGGTCTCATTGAGATTGAAAGGTTTTTTCTCGAGGGTGATCTTGTCCGACTCGATCTGGGAGAGGCTGAGGATGTCCAGGAGCAGCTTGAGCAGCCCCCGGCCCGTGCGCAGGGCGGTTTCCAAATACTCGCCCTGCTCCTCGTCCAGACTGGTGTTCTGAAGCAGCTGCAGCATGCCCAGCACCCCGCTGAGGGGGGTGCGGATCTCATGGCTCATGTTGGCCAGGAACTCGGTCTTGGCCAGGCTGGCGGCCTCGGCGCTCTCCTTGGCCCGGCGCAGGGCCTCCTCGGCCTGGACCCGCTCGGTGATGTCGCTGGCCAGGCAGGCCAGGCCGGCCACCTGCCCACTGCTGTCCACCAGGGCGGTGTTGTACCACTCGCAGATCAGCGACCGCCCGCCCCTGGTCAGGTTGTGGTTGATGCTGTGCCCCCGCCCCCGCTCCTCGAGGACCCTGTTCAGCACCCTGTTCACAAATGGGGTCTGCTCATCCTCCACCACGAGATCAAGAATGGTTTTCCCCTTGGCTTCAGAAGCGGAGTACCCGAACAGGGCCTCCGCAGCCGGGTTCCAGTCCATGACGACCAGCTCCCTGTCGCACCTGACGTAGGCCAACGGAGTGTGCTGCACGTGGAAGGAAAGCATCTGCTCGGAGAACTGCAGGGCCTGCTCGGCGCGCTTGCGCTGGGTGATGTCCAGGGAAATCTCGATGCGCACGTCCCGGCCGTCGGGCCAGCGGATGATCTGGTCGGTGTTCAGGTAGTGCTTGCCCTGAAGTGCGTTGTATGATTCCCAGGTGTTGGGGCCTTTCTTGCCCACCTTGTCCACCCTCTTGCAGAAGGCGCAGTCGTGGTCCAGCCCCTGGAAGGCGATAAAACACCGTTCACCCACCGGGTCCTGGCCCAGGAGGCGTTCCAGGTTCCTGTTGACCAGCAGGACCTCGTCCGTGCGGGGGTCCACCACGGACAGGATCTCGGGAAAGTTGCGCAGGGTGAGGCGAAACTGGTCGGCCAAGCTCTGGAGTCGTTCCTCGCTCTCCTTTTGCTTGGTGATGTCCTGGAATACCCCGCTCATGCCCATGATACGTTCATCTTTAACGATGCTCTCAGCCACGGTGTGGGCATGACGAAGATCCCCGGCCCTGGTCAGAAATCTGAACTGAAAATCGTGCTCCATCCCTTTCTGGTAGGCCTCCTCTGACGCAGCCTCGAGCTTTTCAACGTCATCCGGGTGCACGTGGCTCCAGAACAGGTCCAGGGTCGGCGCAACCTCTCCGGGCTCGTACCCCAGCAGGCGGTACAGCTGGTCCGACCAGGACATCCGGCCTGTTTCGTGATCTGAGACCCAGCTCCCGATTTTTGCGATCTGCTGGGCCCTTTTCAGGTTCTCCTCGCTTTGCCGCAGCCGTTGCTCACCCGCAACCTGGTCTGAGATGTCACGGATGGCGGTCACGTGGGCCTGCCGGCCCTCCCAGCTCAAGTGCCGGGCCGTGATCTCCACCGGAAAGACATGTCCGGCTTTTGTGCGGTGCAGTCTGACAGGGACCACCACCACCGCAGATCCTCTCCCCTCCCTGGTGGCCCGGCGGGTCTTGTCCGGCTCGACGGAAAGGTCTGTGTTGCGCATGCCCAGCAGCTCTTCCCGGGTGTAGCCATACATTGCGGCGGCTGCCTGGTTCGCCTCCAGGAGACGCCCGGTTTCGTTGTCGATCAGAAAAACCGCCTCCGGGCTCAGCTCGAAGAGCGCCAGGTATTTTGCGTGTTCGGCGCGCAGTGTGCTGCGATCCTGCGGCGGAGAGTCTGGAACGGCAATGTCCCCGGCTATCCCGAAGTGCTCACGGAAGTCGTGCAGCTCCTCCCGGAGCACCTCGAGCTCCCGGATGAGCTCGGCCTTGGTCTTGCGCTGGTCCTTGGGCATGCCACCCTTTTGCCCCTTTGGGACGGAAAGGAAATTTCTGTGGTTTCTGTCTGTGCTTTTCCTCAGTAACAACGGTCACCGGAAAGAAAAACTTTCCGTCTCTGTAACAAGACCGGCCTTGGAAGGGAACGGGTGTCCGGAAGAGGAAAGCTGTATGGGAGGAAGCAGTTGGGAGACGAAGATGCAAGCCTTCACTGCCCCCGGCTACAACCCGGATCTGAGGACCATGTCGGTGATCGGGCCGCGGGAGCGTTCTCCCTTGAGCACGATATGGGCGTAATTTCGGGAGCCCTTGAGCTTCTTGACCACCCAGTTCAGGCCGTTGTTGGCCTCATTGAGGTAGGGGCTGTCCACCTGGCGGGTGTCCCCGAGGCAGACGCACTTGACCCCTTCGCCCATGCGGGTCAACAGGGAACGCGTTTCAGTGCGGGACATGTTCTGCATCTCGTCCACGATGACTACGGCGTTCTCCAGGTTCATGCCCCGGATGTAGGCGATGGGCAGGATCTCGAACTTCTTGGGGTTGAAGCGCATGGTGGCCAGCTCGGGGTCGAGGAAGATGCGGTTGGCCGGCCTGAGCTCGTGCAGCTTGAAGACCAGGTCGAAGACGTAGCGGATGTAGGGCTGCATCTTGTCCTCCACGTCACCGGGGAGGTAGCCCATCTTGCTGCCGATCTCCACCACCGGTTTGACCAGGTAGACCTTGCGGAAAGGGGAGTCCTTCTGCTCCAGGACCTGGTACAGGGCGCAGGCCAGGGCGATGAAGGTCTTGCCGTACCCGGCCTCGGACTGGATGGACACCAGGTCGATCCCCGGGTCGTTGATCAGCTCCATGGCCAGGTTCTGGTACACGGTGCGCGGGGTGACCCCCCAGACCCGGTGGGCGTAGTCGATCACCTTGGGGCCCTGGGAGCCGTGGTAGACCGGCTTTCCCTCCAGCCACTGGAAGCAGTTGGGGATGGGCTCCTCGCCCTCCCCCACGAAGCCGGTGTAGCGCTGCGACTCGCTCTGGAAGGGATTGGCGTCGCGGTAGCCCTCGCAGCGGATGTTGTACAGCTTGGCCTTGACCTGCAGGATCCGGTCGTTGGTGACCAGGATAGGGTCCTCGATGCCCTGCTCGATGATCTCCTTGAGCAGCAGATCGTCGTTGGGCTCCCCGTTGTAGGCACCGTTCTGCGAGGCCTTGAACAGCTGCAGGGAGGGGTCGTCCAGCAGGATCTGGATGGCTTGACCGACCACGTGCCCCAGCCGGGAGTCCTTTTTCAGCTTGTCCAGCTCGAGCAGGACGGTATAGGGGATGTGGACCTGGTTCTGCTCCCCGTTCTGCAGGGAATAGATGCTGCGGGGGTTCTCGATGAGGACGTTGGTGTCCAGGACGTAGTTTTTCATTGATATGTCTATGGCCGGGAGGTATCCCGACGTTGATCCCGTCCTACCACTAAAGAAAAATTGTTACAATCCGGTTTCGGGGCTTCCTCCTGAAATGGTTCGGTCACAATGCCTGAAGCTCCCCCTGCTCGTCACCCGCCGGCCATTCGCCCTTTTGGCCTGAGGTCCAGGGGGCTGCGACGGGAAACGGGCTCCTTTGGACAGGGGCCTGCCTGCGCCGGATCAGGACCATTCCCCCCACCAGGGCGGTGAAGGGGGCAACCACGGCCAAGCCCTTCGCGATGCAGTGAACAGGTCAAGGCATGTTCTCTGGCCTGAATGACCTGCCCCGTCAGGTCCAAAAATTCAGCTTTGGACCAACAGACCTTTCGGGAAAAATACTAACACGCCAGCTGGTCCCATTTCACTGGAAGCGTCACCACTGCTTTACTCGGCCATGAGAAATTCACAGAGTGGACAAGCCGTCTGAATGACTTTATTTTGCGCACTTCCTTGTTCCCGAGCCACAGCAGGATTTTTACCAATGCAGTGCATCACCGATCCGGAAACCCTCCGCGCCCGCTGCTTCAGGTGGCGCTGCCACGGTCTGACCACGGCGCTGGTCCCGACCATGGGGGCTTTTCACCCTGGGCATGCGAGCCTCATGCGCTGGGCCCGGGAGAATGCGGACCGGGTGGTTGTCAGCCTGTTCGTCAACCCTGCCCAGTTCGGCCCTGGAGAAGACCTTGCCGCCTATCCCCGGGACCCGGAGCGGGACCGCGCCCTGGCCGAAGAGTGCGGCATTGACGCCTTGTTCATGCCCGCGGAAGCAGACCTCTACGCCCCTGACCACGCCACCTGGGTCGCAGTGCCCGGGCTTTCGGACGTGCTGTGCGGGCACAGCCGTCCCACCCACTTCCGCGGGGTGTGCACCGTGGTCTGCAAGCTGCTGCTGCTCACCCTGCCCAGCCTGGCCGTGTTCGGCCGCAAGGACTGGCAGCAGCTGGCTGTTATCCGCCGCATGGCCCGTGACCTGCTCGTTCCAACCCGGATCGTGGGCAGGCCCATCGTGCGCGAGACTGACGGGCTGGCCATGAGCTCGCGCAACGCCTATCTCTCTCCTGTACAGAGGGAGCAGGCCCCGAACCTCTATGCAGGGCTGGTGCGTGCAAAAAACTCAGCGCACAGCGGCTGCCTGAGCTCCAAAGAGCTTCTCCGGGATCTGGCCGAATGGTATGCCGCAACCCTGCCCGAGGGCAGAATCGATTACCTGGAGCTGGTGGACCCCGACTCCCTGCAAGCCGTCACCAGCCTGGACCGGCCCGCCCTGCTGGCCGTGGCCCTCTATCTGGGACGGGCCAGGCTCATCGACAACATCCTCCTGTCCCCTCCGGGCTTTTCCGAGGGGACGGCCCCCCACCCGGGGTCACTGACTGAGAAGGCACAAGAGACATGACCGAAGAGCACAAAGGCCCCCTGAGCCGCACCAGGAGCTTCCTCAAGACCAACCTCCTGGCCGGAATCCTGTTCCTGACACCTTTGGCCGCCACCTTCTTCTTCCTCAGGCTGCTCATTCAGTGGGTGGACATGGTGCTGCTGCTCATCCCCTCGCCCTGGCGGCCGGAAAACTTCCTGCCCTTTCCCGTGCCGGGCCTTGGGTTCATTGTGCTGTTTGCCCTGCTGCTCTGCACGGGGTTCATGGTCCGCAACTATTTGGGGCGCAAGCTGGTCCAGGTCTGGGAGCGGGTCATGGGGCGCATCCCCCTGGTCAACAAGCTCTACTACGCGGTCAAGCAGCTCATCGAGACGGTGCTCGGCGGATCGGGCAAGGACTTCAAGCGGGTCGTCCTGATCCAGTTTCCCCGGCTCGGAGTCTACTCCCTGGGGTTCGTGACCGGGGTGGGGGCGGGAGAAATCCAGGACAAGACCCACCAGAAGGTGCTCAATATCTATGTGCCCACCACCCCCAACCCGACCTCGGGCTATTACCTGATGGTGCCCGAGCAGGAGACCATCCCCCTGGAAATGAACGTGGAGGACGCCTTCAAGCTCCTTATCTCAGGGGGGATCGTGAACCCGGAGGACGCCTCCTACAGGCTGGGGCAGCGGTCTTGACCGATCCTGATTTGACAGCGCCCTGTACAGGACCCGAATTTGTGAGTATGCATCCCAACGCACCGCCGGTACACTGGTTCACTCTGCTTTCTTGCCCCGCAACACGGCAAAAACACGCACCGGAAATATCACGGCAGACGGCGAGCTTTTCCAGGAGGTTTGTAAGAGTATGAGATCGACCCACCAACGCTACATCTTTTCATCAGAATCCGTGACCGAGGGCCACCCGGACAAGGTGGCCGACCTGATCTCCGACTCGGTCCTCGATTCCATCATGGAACAGGACCCGGGATGCCGCGTGGCCTGCGAGACCCTGGTCACCACCGGCATGGCCTTCATCGCAGGCGAGATCACCACCTCCGCCTATGCGGACATGCCCCGGATCGTGCGCGAGACCGTCAAGGGCATCGGGTACAACAGCTCCGACATGGGGTTTGACTGGGCCACCTGCGCGGTCATCACCTCCATCGACAAGCAGTCCGCGGACATTGCCCAGGGCGTTGACCGTGAGGCACCTGAAAAGCAGGGCGCCGGCGACCAGGGCATGATGTTCGGCTACGCCACCACCGAGACCGAGACCTTGATGCCCGCCCCCATCTACTGGGCCCACAAGCTCTCCCGCCGCCTGACCTACGTGCGCAAGAAAAACATTCTCGACTTCCTGCGGCCCGACGGCAAGACGCAGGTCTCGGTGGAGTACGACAACGGCTCCCCGGTGCACATCGACAACGTGGTGGTCTCCGCCCAGCACACCCCCGAAGTGGCCCACCAGGACTTGGCCGAGGCCATCCGCGCCGAGGTCATCAAGCCCATCCTGCCCGGGGAGCTCATGGACAAGAAGACCAAGGTCTACATCAACACCACCGGCCGCTTCGTCATCGGCGGCCCGGTGGGCGATTGCGGCCTGACCGGGCGCAAGATCATCCAGGACACCTACGGGGGCATGGGGGCCCATGGCGGGGGCGCCTTCTCCGGCAAGGACCCCTCCAAGGTGGACCGCTCCGCCGCCTACATGGGCCGCTACATCGCCAAGAACATCGTGGCTGCTGAGCTGGCCCAGAAGTGCCAGGTTCAGATCGCCTACTGCATCGGTGTGTCCGAGCCCGTTTCGGTGCTGGTGACCACCTTCGGGACCGGGAAGGTCGACGATGCCGAGCTGACCAAAGCGGTACGGGAGGTCTTTGACCTGCGCCCCTTCTCCATCATAAACTTTCTGGACCTCAAGCGGCCCATCTTCAGGGAGACCACCAACTACGGCCACTTCGGCCGCGAACGCCCCGAGTTCACCTGGGAAAAGACAGACTCCGTGGAC
>CAZQOG010000024.1:0-29434 GCA_964594925.1 uncultured Desulfohalobiaceae bacterium | reverse complement strand
ATGCCCAGAGTGTCGGACGCCTGGAGCGCTGAAGCCAGAAGCGCCGGTGTCCCGCGGCAGACCTCGATCCGGTAACCTGCGATGGAGAGCATCCCCTGGTCCAGGGCAACCACGCCCTGGACCAGGGGGAAGTCGGGATCGGGAACCGTGCCCACTACTGCGAGCATTGTCTGCCCACCTCCTCGTAGGCCAGCTGCAGGGCATAGCCGCACAGGGTGTGCCCGAAGTCCCTGGGGCGCGGGGCCTGCGCAAGGGTTTTGCCGGTCAGCAGGGCCGCCAGATAGGGCACGTCCGGACAGCCGCCCCCAGAGATGTTGACGATGACCTGCGTGCGCTTGTCCACGGTCAGCTTCATGTTTGCGGCCCGGACCATGAGCCAGTCGCCAAAGTCCTGCACCTGGAAGATGTCCACGGGTTTGAGCAGGGGACCGTCCACCGGCACCACCTCCAGGGGTTCTACCGAGGCCTCCCCAAGGACGCGCAGGATGTCCAGCCCCTCGATCAACGGGAAGTCAATGACCAGGTCGCACCCCCGCTGGATCTCCGGTGGCGGCCCCATGACCCTGATGTCCCGCCCGGCCTGCTTGAGCACGTTTTCAGCCCTGATGACCTCGCTGGTGTGCTCAAAGACCAGAAGCCCCCGGCTGCCCAGTGACGTGCCGGGAGGGGCGCCCTTCTGCTCCTGGCGCCTGAAGAGATCGAGAAGCCCCATCAGCCTTTGACAACCTTGATGTGGTACTCCCCGCCCTGCTCGCTGCTGTCAGCGACCTTCCACCCCTTGCCGATCACTGCGCGGGACACGTTTTCCCTGGAGGCCTCGGTGTCCACCAGCACCAGGAGCTCGGCAGACCCTGTCTCGTCGATGGCCTTCATGGTCAGGAGCACGGGTTGGGGACAGGACAGTCCGCGGGCGTCGATTGTTGTGGGCATTGCATTCTCCTTTTCAGGCTTTCGTGCGCATGGTGAATCCAACGAAGAGGCAGAACAGGACGCCGATGATCACTGCCGTGACCCCGTGCGGCCCCACGCCTGCGGGCGAGCTGGCCAGGCCGAAGTTGTGGGAAAAGGCCGCCCCGGTGATCATCCCGAACACGAAAACGGCTGCGTCCCCGTTTCCCTCACCGGCCATGAAGAGCTGCCGCCCGGGGCACCCCCCGGCCAGGGCAAAGCACAACCCGGCCAGGAGCATGCCGCCGAAGTTCCAGACCTGGTTGGTGTGGGCCACGGGCTGGCCGGCAAACCCGGGGTTGAACTGTCCCAGGATCAGGTTGGCCAGGAAGGCGAAGGCGATCAGGGCCAGGAGGCCGAGGAAGAGGTGCAGCTGCCGGAACAGGATGAGGTCCCGGATGGCGCCCATGGTGCAGAAGCGGCTGCGCTGGGCCAGGACACCCACCCCGAGGCCAACGGCCAGGGAAACGAGCAACGGGGCGTACATGGCCCCGGGGCCTTTGAGGCTGTAAAACAGCACCCCGTGCTTGGCCTCGCCCGAAAGCGGCGGGTAGATGAGCATCAGGACCAGGAAGCCGGCCATGACAAGAGGAAGCAGCAGCCCGACAGATGCGTGGGTCTGCTGCGCCCGCCCCAGGTTGAAACCCCTCCGGAAAAAAAGCGTTCCGATCCAGATCCCCGCGGCGAGGCCGAGGAGACCGAAAATGGCGCTGCCGTCGCCGCCTGCCAGCCGCAGGGCGGCGCGCCAGGGGCATCCGAGGAAGACCAGGGCGCCGATCATGGCAAAGACACCCAGGAGGAACCTGACAACCGGTGCGGATCCCGTCCTGGGCCGGAAGTCCCTGAACAGCAGGGCGCTTCCCAGGGCCCCGAGCACGAAGCCGATGATCTCCGGCCGCATGTACTGCACCACTGCCGCCCGGTGCAGGCCGACGGCCCCGGCGATGTCCCTCTCGAAGCAGGCCACGCAGATGCCCATGTTTCCTGGGTTTCCCCATTTCTGGAGCAGCGCGGCCAGGACCCCGATCACTGCCCCGACCGTGACGATCCCCCATCTGGTCGCGAGAAAATTTTTCATGCCCATCCCCTATTGTGGTTTGCCCGGGTTCGACCCTGGAAAATGAGATTCTTCTATCATCAATCAGGCCTTCCACAACCCCTGGAACCAGAGTTTGTTTCGATGTACATCGATGCTAATGATAGAAAATATCTATCGTTAATGGATGGATTCTCCGTTGCCCAGTCCCGTGTCCGGAAATCGCGGTTTTGGTGATGGCGGGGCGATTGAACCGCCTGGACAGTGGGCAGGTTGGAGGAACAGGTTTGGGCGGGGGTCTGTGAAGAAAGCCGGGCAACGGGATGCGGCAGGCCGGCAACGGGCCGGGCGTCACTCCGGAGAGAGAATCGATCGGAGCTGGTTCAGGAGTCCTTGCTGGCCCTTGTGCACCTTTTCCATGGCCGTATCCAGCCCGAACCACCCGCCACGGTCGACTTCCTTGAATGTCTCTTTTTTGCCCGATCCGGGAGGCCACTCCATTTCAAAGGTGTTGCTGCGCAGGCTGCCGGGGTCGAGATTCCCCCTGCAGGCAAAGGCGTGCACGATCTTTCCGGACTGCCGGATGGGTTCCAAAGGGATAAGCCGGCCCTGGACCTGGTGCCCGGTTTCCTCCTGGAACTCGCGGCGCGCGGCCTGAGCGGGCTCCTCGTCACGGAACTCGCCCTTGGGGATGGACCAGGCATGGGTGTCCTTGTTCTTCCAGAACGGGCCTCCGGGATGGACCAGGAAGACTTCCGGGGTTGCACCCGAGTACCGGTAGAGCAAAATTCCCGCGCTCTGCTTCATGAAGAATCCTCGGTCTGGTCAGTCTGCACAATTGTGGGCTGTAGAGGCCTGGGGTGGCGGGGTGCACAGGCATCGCTGGAAACACCATCTTTCGGCCTGTTGGCAAAACGGGAATTTTTTTTGTAACAATGGAGGTTGGATAGTGCGCAGAAATTTTCGACATCGTGCAATCGCACAAGGAGAATATCAATGCCCAGCTTTGCCGTTCACCGCAGCCGCAAGCACCCCAACCAGTACCTGGTCACCACGAACCGTAATGATTTTTCCACCGTACCGCCAGAGGCGCTGGACTCCCTGGGGGAGATCGAGTTCATCAAGGAGACCCGGGATCTGAGCAGCGATCAGGAGGCCATCGGGGCTTCCGAGGACACCATTGTCAGGAATGTGCTTCAGAAAGGCTACTACCTGCAGCCGGGCAAGCAGACCGATATGCCGTGAATCGCGCAGGGATCACATTGCTCGAAAGCTTCACGTCCCTGGTCCGCGATGAATGGAGCATCCCGGGCCCTTGTGGTTCAAGGGCACTGGATCGCAATGGTGATTGCGTGGCTACGGTGGTGGAGAGGCGGCGGCACGATGAGTCGGGCGCAGGTCTTTCCAGACAAAGCTTGTTCAGACGGTGAGCCCGAGTCTTTTTCTCAACTCCCGGGGATGCACGGGAGTCCTGCCCAGGGCATCTGCGATGACCCGGATGCGCTCGATGAGCTCGCGGTTGGTGGCCAGGCGGGTGCGTTGTGCATCGTACCAGATGTTGTCCTCGAGACCCACCCGGACGCCACCTCCGGCAACCAGCGCCAAGGCGTTGACCTGGAGCTGGAACCGGCCCACCCCGCCGGCCGACCAGACTGAATCGGGAGGCAGGTCCTTGACCATCAGCCCGAGGTTGAGGAGGTCGGCCTGGGCGCAGGCGATGTTGCCCAGGATGAGGTTGAAGTAGAAGGGGGGCCGGATAAGCTCTTTGCGGATCAGATAGCGCGCATAGTTGATCATGCCCAGATCGAAAACCTCCAGCTCGGGCCGGATGCCCTTTTGAAGCATAGACCGGGCCAGGGACTGGATGGACTGCGGAGTGTTTATGCTGGCCTGACGGTTGAAGTTCAGGGAGCTCAGGGTCAGGCTGGCCATGTCGGGCTTGAGCGGACCGTCGAGTTGGAGTGCCTCGGAGCGTTTTTCCAGCTCGTTGAACTCCCGGCCGCTGGTTGAAACGCAGAGCACCAGATCCCTGTTGTGCTTTCGGATCCCGCTGATGATCTCGGCGTAGACCTCCTTCCTGTATGTCGGCCGGCCTGTTTCCGGGTCGCGGGCATGGAGGTGGACCATGGCCGCGCCAAGCTCGGCCGCTTCCAGGGTCTGGTCGACGATTTCCCCGGGAAGCAAGGGCACGTTGGGCGTCTGTTCCCGTGACGGCAGCAGCCCGGTGGGGGTGAAGTTCAGGATGAAGTGTCGCTCCATGGTCAAATGCAACCGTCCTGATGGAATTGAAAAAAGTGTTTGCAGAGCAGGGAAGGGAAGGTGTCGCGACACCTCCCGTCCTGTCCAGCATGAGCTGCCCTGTGAGACTGCCCGTGTCAAGCGGGGGTATGCTCTGTTTGCGGGAAACCCATGCTCACGCATTCTGAATGTTGCAGTGCCCTGCCCAGGTCTCAATGTTTTCCCCGGTTGTGGCTGACAGGGGCCGTCAGGGCATGTACAGTTTACTTGTCATGAGCGAACCACGGATCACGGAGCTGGTCAGACCGGTGTGGGCGACCTCGATCGCCCGGGTGGAGCAGGCATCCTGGGATGCCCTGACCCAATCCGCGAAGACCCCTTTTCTGGACTGGCACTGGCTGCACCTTTTGGAGTCATCGGGCAGTGTTTCGACCGAGAACGGGTGGCAGCCCTACCATCTCACCCTGTGGTCGGGGGAACGGCTGCAGGCTGCCGCGCCCATGTACATCAAGTCCAGCAGCCGGGGCGAGTTCGTCTTCGACCAGATCTGGGCCGAGGTCGCGACCCGGCTCGGTGTGCGCTACTACCCCAAGCTGCTGGGCATGAGCCCCTTCACCCCAACCGGCTCGTATTCTTTTTTGATCGACCCGGCCGCGGACAGGGCCATGCTGACCTCGCGGCTGGTCCGGGAGATCGAGTGCCTCTGCCTTGGTCACGGCCTGTCCGGCAGCCACTTCCTGTTCACCGATCCCGGCTGGACCGGGGAGATGGAAGGGCACGGGTACACGACCTGGGTCCATCAGGGGTATGAATGGGTCAATCAGGGCTACCAGAGCTTTGATGACTTCCTGGCCGGGTTCAGGGCGTCCCAGCGGCGCAACATGCGGCGTGAGCGCAGGTCGCTGCGTGAGGCCGGGGTCAGCATCAGGACCCTGCAGGGGAAAGACATCTCCCCGGAGCTCATGCACACCATGTACACGCTCTACGTCAAACACAACGAGCAGTTCGGCCCCTGGAGCTGCAAGTACCTGAACCGGGAGTTCTTTCTGGGACTGCTCGAGCAGTTCCAGGAGCACATCCTTCTGGTCGTGGCCGAGCGGGGAGGCCGGGATGGCAAGGTGGTCGGGATGTCCCTTCTGGTCTTCAAGGGGGACAGGCTGTATGGACGGTACTGGGGCTGCTTCGAGGAGGTTGCCTTTTTGCATTTCGAGGCCTGCTACTACACGCCGATCGAGTGGGCCATCCGTCACGGAGTGACCCGTTTCGATCCGGGTGTGGGCGGGTTTCACAAGACCAGGCGGGGGTTTCGCGCCGTGCCGTGCTACAGCCTGCACCGTCTTTTCGACCCCAGGATGAAGATGATCATGGAAGCCCACATGGACGAGATAAATGCCCTGGAAACCGGTCATATCCAAGAGCTGAACGAGCTTCTCCCCCTGTCACGGGGAAGTTGACGGGGCAATTGATTTCATATGCCCAAAGACCGGCATGAAAATTGTGCCTTCCATTGGTGCGTTTGAGGGAGAGCAGCCGACAGGAGTGGCAATTTTTTTGAGAAACAACCTGTTCTTGCATCGGACAAAGGAGGGCGTATGCACAATCGTAGGCATGTCTTCGCCTGGGTCCTGCTTGCGTGTTTCATCGGTCTGACCGGGTGCGCCACTGTGGGGCACGAGTTCCCGGTGGACAAGGTGCGCACCCTGGAGATCGGGCAGACCACAAAGGAAGAGGTCTTTGACATGTTCGGGGCGCCGTGGCGCACGGGCATCGAGGACGGCCTCACGACCTGGACCTATGCGCATTACAAGAAGACGGCCACCGAGACCATGACCCGCGACCTGGTCATTCGTTTCGACGATCAGGGCCGGGTGGTTTCCTACACCTTCAACTCGAACCACCCCGAGGACCGCGACCTCTGAAAGGTCCGGCAACCTTCGAACACAGACAAGGCTGGTACATCAATGATCAGAGAAGAAAGCGAAGCCAAGTTCACGTACTGCCCCCTGCTCAAGACCAGCGAGGACCGGCTCAAGTTCTGCCTGGTGGCCGACTGCATGATGTGGCGCCGGACGGAAAAGGGCAAGGGGTTCTGCGGGCTGGCTGGAAAGCCGGCGCAAGCCCCCGGCTAGCTGACTGGCCCTGGTGAGCAACGCAGGCCAGCGGGGATTTTTCAACGGCCTGCTAATCGTGTCCGCTGCCGTGGCCTGACGAGCCCGACGAGGCCGGGGTGTCGTGACTTTGCTCGGTGTGGGAGGCCCTGTGTCCCGTTGTGGATGGATGGAGCTGGCGCGTGATGGTGTTGACGTAGAAAAGGGCTATGAGCAACCCGATGATGAAGATGCCGATGATGGCCACGCGGGGGCTTGCGGTGTCGGTGGACATTGGTGATCCTCGCCGGTTGGGGTTCTGTTTTCTCGGTCACACTGTGTAACCGAAACCCGGGCCGCAGACAAGTGGGGCACGCCGGGGCCGGGGTTCCTTCGTGCCAGGGGGCGTAGAAGTTTGTGAGCCATTGACCAGGGTGGGGATTCGGATACCCTGGGAAATGTATCGGTTTTGAATCGAAGAGAGGAGGAAAGCAATGCCCCTGGTCGTGGAGTTGGAATGTCCCACCATGCGCCTGGCCCAGCTCAAGGGGGGTGAGGTCGTCTTCCATGTCGAGCACCTGGTGGTGGAGGAGGGCATGACGTTACGCATCAATGGGGAGCCCGTGGACTTTCATATCGGGGACGACCTGCGTACCAAAACCAGTCGCAAGGACCTCATGGTACGGGCTCTGGACATGGTCGACGCAATCAGGGTTTCCCAGGGGGAAAACGGACAGGGGCGCTATGTCTGGGAAGAGGCCGACCCGCCTGTGGAGCTGAAACGCATCAGCCTCAAGACGTTCCGGATCCCTGGTTTCGAGGCCACTATTCTGGAAGGGGTCCGCCTGGACGGAAAACGTCCGGACCAGGCTGAAGAGACCTATGCCGGGGAAATGCGCGAGACACGGACCATTGCGGTCACCGACCCGTTTTTCGTCAGGTACCCTTTGCATTTCGAATGACACGCAAAGGCTCAGGGCTTTTCCCGGCTGTTTTTCGTGTCAGAACCCTCGATCTCTTTTTCCAGCCGCTCGATCATCTCCTTCGACATGTCCAGAAGCTGCTGCAGGCTGTCCCTGAGGGCCCGGGTGGCCGATTCCTTGGCATCCTCGAGCTCCTGCCCCAGGTCCTTGTTCCCGGCCAGGCGGTCCAGGGCGATGTTCAGGTACTCAAGCACGTTCTTGAGATCGGACCTGAGCGCCTCGATGTCCTGTTCATGGCGCATGGCCAGGTTTGCGACATCTTTTCGCAGGGCCCGGACCTCTTCTTCCAGGTCGTTGACCTGCGTCTGAAGTTCACTGACCTCAGCCAGGAGCTGGACGTCCTGCACCTGTTCGCGTTCCTGGCCGCTGCACCCTGCAACGAGGGCGATGCACAGGCCCGCAAGGAACAGGGCAGAGATAAGGTGGCTGCATCTTCGTGTACTACGCATGAAACGAACCTCCCGGTGGGCGTGGTGAGGAAACCGTTCCAGACTAGGCCAGGCCGCGTCTCCTGGCAAGGATACTCGAAAATGTTCTGGTGAAACGCGCAATTGCCCCTGCGGTGTTCTCCTGATATTTCTGGCCAACCCCTGTCACCCTCATCCCAGCCGGGAGTCACGTGTTTCGCTTCATCCATGCCGCCGACCTTCATCTGGACAGCCCACTGAAAAGGCTGGAGTGCTACGAGGGCGCCCCTGTGAAAGAAGTGCGCCTGGCAACCCGGCGCGCCCTGAAAACCCTGGTCGACCTGGCCCTGGAAGTTCGTGCCGGCTTTGTGTGCTTCAGCGGCGATCTCTACGACGCCGATTGGAAGGACTACAACACCGGGCTTTTTTTTATCTCCCAGATGGCCAGGCTGGGTGAGGCGGGCATCCGGTTCTTTGTGGTCAGCGGCAACCACGACGCGGCAAACGCCATGACCAGGAAGCTGCGGCTTCCGGACAGCGGTTTTTCCTTTCCCGCGGACAGGCCGGGTACGGTGGTGCTCGATGACCTCCGCACGGCCATCCACGGGCAGGGATACGACCGTCCCGCCGTGACAGAGAATCTGGCCCTTGGCTTCCCTGCTCCGGTGCCCGGCTACTTCAACATCGGCATGCTGCACACCTGCCTGTGCGGCTACAACGGGCACGAGCCCTATGTCCCCTGCACCGAGTCTGACCTCGAGCTCCGCGGGTACGACTACTGGGCGCTTGGCCACGTGCACAAGCGGCAGATCATCAGGCAGCAGCCCTTTATCGGCTTTCCCGGCAACCTGCAGGGGCGGCATGTGCGTGAACCAGGAGCCAAGGGGTGCTTCCTGGTGGAGGTGGACGATGGGGGGGGCTGCAGCGTGGATTTCCGGGCCATGGACACGGTGCGCTGGCAGCGTGTTGGTGTGGATGTCGGCGCTGCGGAAAGTGCACCCGGCGCTGTGGACTTGGCCGTGGATGGTGTGGAGCAGTGTCTGGAAGGCAGTGAAGGGCGGACAGTGGTGGTCCGGCTGGAGCTCGGGGGCGACTGCCCGGCCCTTCAGGACATGAGCGCCCGGCTGGAGCACTGGACCGGCGAGGTTCGTTCGCGCTGCCTCTCGCGCTTTGGAAGCCGGATCATGGTGGAGAAAGTTACCTTTGTCCACAGGGAAGATCACGTTCCAGTGGGGGGAACCGTTCTGCCCGAGGGGCCGCTGGACGAGCTCCGTAACGTGCTCAGGGAGCTCCGCTCGCATCCGGAACGGCTCGAAGCGGACATCGCAGACCTGAAGAAGCTCAGCCGTTCCTTGCCACCCGACTTTTTCGATGACGCGCTCCTCGACCCGGAAAATCCCGACTGGCTTGAGAAACGGCTTGGAGAGACGGCACCGTTCCTCCTGCAGCGTCTCAGAACGGGAGGGGACGGGTGAGGCTCAATTCCCTGAAGCTCCTGGCCTTTGGTCCATTCTCGGGCACGGTCATCGATCTGAGCCGCGGCGACCCGGGCCTGCACCTGATCTATGGACCCAATGAGGCCGGCAAGAGCTCCGTCCTGCGGGGTCTTATGAACCTGTTGTTCGGTATCCCGCCCCAGACCCCGGACGACTTTATCCATTCCTACCCCAACCTGCGCATCGGCGCGGAGCTGCAGGACGACGACGGACGGGTCCTGTCAGTGGTGCGCCGCAAGGCCAAGACCAACACCCTGCGCGGCGAGGACGACGTCACCATTGTGGATGAAGAGGAGCTTCGGGCGCTCTTGCGGGGTGAGGACAAGGACACCTATCGCACCCGGTTCGGCATCGACCTGGATGAGCTGCAGCAGGGCAGCCACTCCATACTCAGGGGTGAAGGCCGCATCGGGGAGATGCTCTTTGCCGCCGGGTCGGGTCTATCCGATGTGCGGCGGGTGCTGGACGCCCTGCAATCCGAGGCCGAGTCGCTCTATAAAATCACCGGCAAGAACCCTCCCCTGAACAGCCTCCTGGGCGAGCTTTCCAGGACCAGGGCGGAAATCAGCAGCATCCAGCTTTCCAGCAGCGAGTGGGCCGAGCACGACCAGGCCCTGCACAAGGCCAGGGAAAGAAAGCAAGCCCTGGACGATGCCTATGCAGCAAAACGACAGGAGCAGGCCCGCCTGGAGCGGATCCAGAGGGGGCACCCGCTGCTTGCTCGCCGCAAAGAGCTGGTCCGGTCCCTGGACGCTTACGTGATGGCCCCTGTGCTGCCGGGGGATTTCGCGGAACGCTGGCGGGAGCTGATTTCCGACATGAAAGTGGCCGGGCAGGAAGAGCGTTCGGCAGGGAGGGAAAGGGAGGCGGTCAGCAAAGAGCTGGAGGGAATCGAGCTGCCCGAGGCCTTGCTCGACCAGGCTGACACGGTGGAGGCGTTGCACCAGGAGCAGGGCAGCATTGCCAAGGCCGGTGCGGACAGGGACAAGCTGGCCGGTGAGCTGCGGCAGGAGGAGAGGGACCGGCAGCGGATCCTGGGGGATCTTCCCGGCCTGCGGCAGCATCAGGGTCACGAAGTGCGTGCCCCGGACCGTGCCCGTCAGGGACGCATACAGGAGCTGGCTGCACGGTACGAACGTCTGGACACGCAGCTAGAGGCCGCCCGTCGAGAACTTGCGGACACGGGTCCGGCCATTGAAGCCGTGGAAAGGGAGCTGGCGGACCTGGGTGACCTTCCTGATGTGGGCGGGTTGTCTGCAGCCCTGGCCCGCTTGAGCAGAGCAGGAGATCTTTCGAGGCGGCTGCGCGAGGAACGTCGAACCCTGGCCCTGGAGGAAGAGAAGCTCGCCGCACGGCTCAAGCGGTTGGGCAGATACCAGGGCGACCTGGAGCAGGCAGCCCGCAGCACCCTTCCGGATGAACAGACAATTGACAGCTTTGAAGGCCGTTTCAAGAGGCAGGAGCAGCAGCAGGTCGAAATCGAGGCGGACTTGCACAGGGCCGAGAACGAGCTTGCCTTGGTGGAAGAAAGCCTGGCCGCCCTGGATGGTGCCGACGGGCCTGAAGAAGAGGATCTGTTCAGGGCCCGGGAGGAACGGGACATCGGCTGGGCGCTCGTCAGGCGGACCTGGAACCTGAAGCTTCCACCGGATGACGCGGTGCTCGACTTTGTGTCCAAGCATGGAGGCGCAGGTTCACTGGCCGATGCTTTCGAATACAGCCTGAAACAGACAGACTCCCTGTCGGACAGGCTCCGGCAAAGCGCTGTCAGCCGGGCCGAGCACAACCGTCTGGCCACGTCCCGCAAGCACACCTCGGAGAGGGTCGAGCGGCTGGAGGCCAGAGCCGCGGATGTTCAAAAAGCGTTCGGAGTGCTTCAAGAGGAGTGGAAGGAGGCCTGGAGTGGATCCGGGGTCTCGCCGGGGGCTCCTGCGGAAATGCGGCTTTGGCTGCAGCAGTTCCATGGGCTGGTGGAACGGATTGAAGGTTTGGGAGAGCGCCGCTTGCAGGTCGAGGAGCTCAGAGAGATGGTCGCTGACCACTCCCAGGGCTTGCAGGCCGGCATCGAGGCCTCGGGCTGGAAAGTCTCGAGCGGTGTGACACTTGAAGAGCTTGCGGATGCGGCCCGGGACGTGGTGGCGGCTGTGGAGAGGGGCAGGGCGAGGCAGAGGGAGCTGGAAACCAGGCGCAGCGACCTCGTGACGCGCAAGGCCAAAAGCGAAAACGAGCTGGCCCGGCTGGAGCGGGACGTCCGGGAGTGGCGCACCGGATGGGGGGAAGCAATTGCTCCCCTTGGCCTTTCCAAGGATGCGGTTCCAGCGGAAGTGAGGGCCGTGCTCGATGAAATGCGCAAGCTCGATGAGCTCGACACGAGAACAGGCGAGCTGCATCGTCGCATAGAAGGAATTGACCAGGATACGGCGCGGTTCGATGACCAGGTGGCCGCACTGGTGCGGGAGCTGGACCCCTCTTTGGCGGGGCTGGGGACATTTGAAGCTGCCTCGGGGCTCTACCGCGCCCTCAGGCAGGCCCAGCGCGCTGCCGACCACCGGGACCGGCTCCAGTTAAGGCTGGCTGCAATGGAGGCACGGCACACGGAAGCCTCGCGTGCGGTCTCACGGCTCGAGACCCGGCTCGTGGCCATGTGCGAAGAGGCCGGGTGCCGTTCACCGGAGGAGATGCCGGACCGGATCAAGGACTCGGAGCAGAGAGCCCGTCTGGAGAGAGAGCTGGAGCAGGTGGAGCAGCAGATGCGCCATCTGAGCGGCGGCATGGAGCTGTCGGCGTTTGTCGCAGAGCTCGAAAGCGTGGACGGCGATTCCATAGCCGCCGCCTTGGAAGCTGTGGAGTCTTCCACACAGGCCCTGGACAGGGAGCGTTCCGAGCTTGATCAGGCCATAGGCACAGAGCGGCAGATCCTGACCACCATGGACGGCAACCCCAGGGCGGCCGAACTGGCCCAGGATGCCGAAGACATTGCCGCCAGGATCGGGACCAAGGTTGCGCAGTACGTCCGGCTGCGGCTGGCCTGGCTAGTTCTGCACCGGTCCGTGGAGTCCTACAGGGAGAAGAATCAGGGGCCGATCCTGACGCGTTCCGGAGAGCTGTTCGAAGAGCTGACCAGAGGGGCTTTTGCCGGGCTGCGGGTGGAGTACGATCGCAAGGATGCTCCGGTCCTGGTTGGGGTGCGGCCTGACAAAGGCTCGTTCGTGCACGTGGAGAACATGAGCGACGGGACCCGGGACCAGCTCTACCTGGCCATACGCCTGGCCAGCCTGGCTACCTACGTGGAGCGCAAGGGCCAGATGCCGTTCCTGGTGGATGACGTGCTGGTCAATTTCGACGACGGCCGATCACTGGCAGCGTTGAAGGTCCTGGCCCGTCTCTCCGACGCAACCCAGATCGTTTTTTTCACCCACCACCGCCATCTTGTGGACATGGCGGAAAACGCTCTTCCCGGGAACAAGCTCTTCGTGCACGAGCTTACGGCCTGAGCCCTTTGGTTGAGGCGGGAGACGAGTCAGGCACATGTCTCACAAAAGCGATTCCAGGGTCCCGTGGGGCATACGGGCTGCCTATGCCGCGCCGGCCTTTGTCCTTGCTGCGGTGGGGGTACCCCTCTACGTCTTTGTTCCCAAGTTCTACACCGACGTGGTGGGCGTTGACATCGCGGTCATGGGCTGGCTGATATTGGCGGCCCGGCTGTTCGATGGCATCAGCGATCCCTTGGTGGGTCTTGTCTCAGACCGCACCAGGACCAGCCTGGGCAGGAGGCGGCCCTACCTTTTCTTTGGGGCGGCCGCACTGGGCCTGCTCATTTATCTGATGTATGTGCCGCCGAGCACCGGTCCGGTTGCTGCGGCATGGTGGTTCGGGACGGTCCTGCTGCTGCTCACCCTGGCCTGGACCCTGGTGGACGTGCCTTGGGAGGCCCTGGGGCCGGAGCTCACCTTTGACTATGACGAGCGCACGGCCATCTTCGGCATCAGGGACGGGCTTTTTCTTTTCGGCACCCTGGCCGCGGTGGCCAGCCCCGCAATCATCGCGCAGCTGGCGGACGTGCCCGCAGGGGGCGCAGGTGAGCGCGAAAAATACCGGGTCTTCGCCCTGGTCTACGCCCCGCTGATCCTGTTCACCTGCTGGTGGTGCGCGGCGGTGGTCAGGGAGAGGGCGCACGCCTCTGCCGGGCAACGGATGGGGCTCTGGGAAGGTGCCTTCCTGCTGCTCACGAACCGTCCGTTTCGAATCCTGCTCATTTCCTACACCATCGCGGCCATCGGCAGCAATCTTCCGGCCACGCTGATCCTCTTCTACCTGCAGTACGTGCTGGGGACCACCGCGGCGGAAGGCTTTCTGCTGCTCTACTTCCTGACCGGCATCGTTTTCCTCCCCCTCTGGGTGCGACTGTCCAGGGCCATGGACAAGAAAAAGGCCTGGCTCTGGGCCATGGCGGTGAACACCGGGGCTTTCTTCGGGGTGTTTTTCCTGGGTGAAGGCGACCTGCTGGCTTACGGGGTGCTGGTCTTCCTGTCCGGTATAGGGTTCGGCGCCAACATCGTCCTCCCTTCCTCCATGCAGGCCGATGTCATCGATTACGACGAGCTCAGGTCCGGCGAGCGCAGGGAAGGGCAATACATCGGCATTTGGGCCATCGCCAAGAAGGTTTCCTCCGCAGCCGGATTGGGGCTGGCATTGCCCATCCTCGGTGCGGCGGGGTATCAGGCCGGGGTGGAGCAGACCGAGCAGGTCACGCTGGTCCTGCGCATCCTCTATGCCCTGCTGCCCTGCCTGTGCAATGCTGTGGCCATTTTCATCGCCTTGCGCTATCCAATCGATGCGAAATCCCATGCAGCCATTCTCGATTCGATCCGCAAGGGTCGTGTCGGCAAGATGGCGCGAGACCCATTGGAAGGCGCTCAATGAACGGGCATGATGGATCGGCCATGGCCGGGAGATGATGATGTCGCTCACAGCCCTGCTTACAGTGAACCTGGGTGCACTTTTGGCCCTGTTGACCGCCGCCTGGGTGCTCAGCCTGGTCCTCGGCAAGGTCAGCATTGTTGACAGCTTCTGGGGTTTGGGCTTCGTGCTGGTGGCCTGGATCGGCCAGATCGCAGCCCCGGGCGATCCGGCCCGAAAGTGGCTGCTCACGGCCATGGTCACGGTGTGGGGGGTCAGGCTGGCCTGGCACATCACCAGCCGGAGCTGGGGCGGGCCCGAGGATCGGCGGTACCGGGAGATGCGTCAGGAGCATGGGGGGTCGTTCCGCTTGCGCAGCCTGGTCACGGTCTTCTGGCTGCAGGCGGTGCTGTTGTGGGTCGTTTCCCTGGTGGTGCAGCTGGGGCAGTGGTCGCCGGCCCCGTCAGGGCTTGTGGTCACCGACTGGATCGGGGCGGGTCTGTGGCTTATAGGGATCGTTTTCGAGGCCGTGGCCGACTCTCAGATGCAGCGGTTCAAGTCCGATCCGGAAAACAAAGGCAGGGTCATGGATCAGGGGTTGTGGCGCTACTCCCGCCACCCCAACTACTTTGGCGAGGCACTGGTGTGGTGGGGCATTGCCGTCGCTGTCCTGCCCACGGTCCACGGGGTTTGGGGTCTTGTAAGCCCCTGCCTGATCACCTTCCTGCTGCTCAAGGTCTCGGGCGTGACCATGGCCGAGCGTGACATCGAGAGCAGGCGCCCGGGATATGCAGCGTATGCAAAGAGGACCAACGCCTTCATTCCCTGGTTTCCCGGGAAGGAGTGAGGGTGACGGGGACCGGCACGATCTTGCACAATCCTGAAGCCACGAGGATGGATTCAAATGCCCGAACGAGACTGGAAACAGACCGACGATCTGCGCGTCGCCGTGATCGGGGGCGGGGTGGCCGGGATCACGGCGGCCCACTGCCTGTCCAGGCGGCACAGGGTGACCCTGCTGGAGCGGGAGAACAGGCTCGGCGGGCACACCTACACGGTCACCGTTCCTGACGGGCCTGACGCGGGGCTGCCGGTCGACATGGGTTTCATCGTGCACAACGACCGGACCTATCCACTCCTGAACCGGTTGCTGGACCAGTTGGGGGTGGAACGCGCCGATACGGACATGTCATTCTCCTACTACAACTCCATGGACGGGTTCGTGTACGCGGGAACCGGGCTGAACGGCTTGTTCGCCAAGCGGTCCAACCTGGTCAACCCATCCTTCTGGAACATGCTCCTGGACATCTACCGTTTCTGCCGCCGGGCCATTCGTGATCTGGAGGAAGGGCGGTTGGACGGGGTTTCTTTGGGGGAATACGCCCGGATGCACCGGACGGGAAAGGTCATGATGGAGCGCTACCTCGTGCCCATGGCCTCTGCCATCTGGTCCGCCCCCGATGCCTTCATCAGCCATTTTCCCGCCGAGACTTTTGTGCGGTTTTTCCAGAACCACGGGCTGATGACCATCAGCGACAGGCCGCAGTGGCGGTATATCCCCGGTGGAAGCTCCACATATGTCGGGGCCTTCACGGGGGTCTTTCAGGGAGAGGTGCGCCTGAACGCTCAGGTTGCCGCAGTGCGTCGGACAGAGAACGGTGTGGCCGTGCAAACCGGGGATATGACGGAGACTTTCGATGCCGTGGTCCTGGCAACGCACGGCGACGTCACGGCCCGGTTGATCTGTGACCAGGACGAACTCGAACAAAGGGCCCTTGGGACCTGGAGATACACGGACAACCGGGTTGTGCTGCACACGGATGTCTCCTTCCTCCCACCGGTCAGGAGGGGCTGGGCCTCGTGGAACTTCTTCCAGGGTCCGGAGGAGCCGGGGCACCATGTCCGGGTCAGCTACCACATGAACCGGCTGCAGCAGCTCGATGCGACCAAAGAGTACATCGTCACCCTCAACCCCTCACGGGAGCCGGCTCAAGACAGCATTGTGCATGATGTGCACTTCGCCCACCCCCAGTTCTCCATGGATTCCCTCAGATCGCAGCGGCAGCTCAAGGAGCTGAATGGCCGCCGGGCCACATTCTACTGCGGCAGCTATCACGGCAACGGGTTTCACGAAGATGGCGTGCGATCCGCCGTGGAGGTCTCCAGGCTGTTCGGGATAGAGCTATGAACTCCAGGATTGTAACAGGCAGTGTCAGCCACACTCGATTTGAACCAAAAGAGCATCGCTTCGACTACAGGGTCTATGCTTATGTCCTGGACCTGGACGAGCTTGAGGTTCTGGATCGTGAGCTCCGGCTGTTCGGCTACAATCGGGTCAGGCTGGCCTCGATCTTCGACAGGGACTATCTCGAGGACGGTCCGGGTTCCATCAAAACGAAGCTGCTCGAGTTGCTGGCTGAAAAAAAAGTGGCGGGAATCGAGGACGCACAGCGCATCCTGCTGGCCACCTCGGCGCGGTATCTGAACTACGTTTTCAATCCGGTCAGCGTCTATGGGGTGTATGACCGGGGGGGTGGGCTGATCTGCAATGTTGCCGAGGTCAACAACACCTTTGGCGACAAACACGTTTACGTCCTGGATGCCCAGGAGAACCCGGGGGAGTACCCGGCCAGATTCAGTGCAGACAAAGAGTTTCACGTCTCGCCCTTTTTCGACCTGACGGGCGAGTACAGGTTTCGCATCGCTGATCTGCGCAACGAGCTGAACGTGGAGATCGAGCTCCATGGTCAGGGGGGAAAGAAGTTCGAAGCCGCCCTCACCGGGGAGGGAAAAGGACGGCCATTGTCCGACAGGGCCATGGCCGGGGTGCTGCTCCGTCACCCCGCGACCGCCGGTTTGACCTATCCCCGGATCGTCAAGGAAGCGGCCAAGCTCTACTTTGGCAAGCGCCTGGGCGTGCACGCCAGGCCCAAGCCGGTCGCCCCCATGACACTCAGGGTCAGGAAGGACAGGCCTTCACTGCTGCGCAGGCTCGCCGACCGGGCGGCGCGTTCGGCTGTGACCGGTTATCTGAAAGGCCTGCGCAAGGGACGGCTGGAAATGACCATGCCCGACGGCACAAGCCGCACCTTCGGGGGGCAGGAGCCAGGGGGCAGGGCGTCCCTGCGGGTCAAGGATGCCCGTTTTTTCCGCACGGTCGCCCTGGGTGGGGATGTGGGGCTCGGGCTGGCCTACACCGAGGGGCTCTGGGACAGCAGGGACCTGGAGGAGCTGTTCACCCTGTTCCTGCGCAACGAGCGCACGGACGGGCTGCACTGGACAGTGCAGGGGCCGATGCGTCTGGTTCGGGAGGTCAGGTACTGGTTCCGGCGCCTGCGGCCTCAGGATCGTGTCGCCAAGAGCAGGGACGACATCAGTGCCCACTATGACCTGAGCAACGACATGTTCTCCCTGTTCCTCGATCCGACCATGACTTACTCCTGCGCACTTTTCGACGACCCCGAGCACCCCGCCCTGACCCTGGAGCAGGCCCAGAAGAACAAGCTCCGAACGGTGCTGGACAAGGCCGGGGTCGGCCCCGGGGACCACGTGCTGGAGATAGGCTGCGGCTGGGGGAGCTTTGCTGTCGAGGCTGCCGAGCACCTGGGCTGCAACGTGACCGGTCTGACCATCTCCAGAAACCAGTTCGAGTACGCCAGGGACCTGGTGCGCCGCCGGGGGCTGCAGGACAAGGTCTCCATCCTTTTCAAGGATTTTCGGCACATGCAGGGCAGCTTCGACGCTGTTGTGTCCATCGAGATGCTGGAGGCAGTGGATCACCACCAGCACCACGTCTTTTTCCAGTCTGTGGACCGGCTGCTCAAGCCAGGCGCGCTGGCGGTCCTCCAGGTCATCACCATCCGCGATCAGCTCTACGACAAGTACCGGAAAAGCGAGGAATGGATCCAGAGGGTTATCTTTCCAGGCGGCATGCTTCCGTCCCTGACGCGGCTGTGCCGGATGGTTCGAGACCACAGCCGGCTGAACGTGATCGACCTGGAAAGCCTGGGGGACCATTATGTCACCACGCTCGGATTGTGGAGAGATCGTTTCAGAGGCAACCGCGCACAGCTGGAAGCCCTGGGATTTGACGCACACTTTCAGCGCACCTGGGAGTACTATTTGAGCATGTGCCGCGCCGGATTTGCCTGCGGGCACATCAACGACGTGCAGCTCGTGCTCCAACGGCCCCGGTGCAGCTCTGGAGACGGGCCTTCCTGATGCCCCGCGTTTTTCAGGTCTCAGCCATGGCCTGTGCCAGCTCGAGCAGTGCTTGGTGGCTGAGGCATGCCAGAGGCACCGGATCCTCGAGTATCCCTGACCAGCTCTCGAACTTGGAGCAGTAGTCACGAAAGGCGTGCAGGGTGGGGAAATCCTCTGTGGTGCCCAGGGGGATGCGCAGCAGCGGCCTCTCCGGTCTGGCCCGAATCTTGGCGTATCGGCCGTTTTCCAGGACATAACAGGACAGCCCCGAGGGCGTGCGGTGGATGCGGGAGATCAGCTGCATGCCCGGTATGAACACGGACAGGGTCTCCGGGTCAAGGATACCCGGATTTCAAGGGCCTTGACGTCCTGCCCCGACTGTCTGAACTGTGTGGAGAAACGCGTCACACCCAATTGGAGACCATGCACGAGAAAAATTACGCCCCTGCCGTCCCGTCCCGCGAAAAGGAGTGCCTCTCCTGCGGGGCTGCACTCTCCAGCCGCAAGAGGCGCTACTGCGCAGCCGGCTGCCGGGATGACCTGCTCCACAAGCTGGACCTGTCCCGGAACCTTCTCCGGGCCATGCGGGCCAGGTATGCGACCTTTTCCTTCACCCCGGCGGTGCTGCTGTTCAATGTGATCATGCCCTCCTCCTCGGAGGTTTTCACCTTTGTCTGGCAGCGGCGACAGAACAGAAAGCCGGCCAAAGACCTGTACGCCCTGGCCCTGGAGCTTGGCAGGCGCTGGCACGGTTTTGGGGGTGTCTGCAGCCGGAGCACCTCGGTGCGCCGGGTCCTCAGGGTCGCGGAAACAGGTGTCGACCCCGTGGAGTGGAACGTTCCCCGGCAGCGTGTGGTTCCCAAGGTCAGCGGCAAGCTGCTGAGCACCCTCAACCTTTCCAGAGAGGACCTGAAAGGCCGGGATGCGGAGGCCCGCATCAAAAAGGCCTTTCGCAAGCTTTGCCTCCAGGCGCATCCCGACCAGGGGGGCAGCGAGCGCGAGTTCATCGCCATCCTTTCCTGTCGGGACGAGCTCCTGCAATGGCTGCAGAACCCCCGGTTTTCCATGATGCACGGGCTTCCGGACAAGTGGAGCTACGACGCCCTGGCCGGGGTTTGGAAAGTCCCCTCCCGCTGATCCGTTGCCACCGTCAGCGCAGGAGGGCACGGAGTTCCATGGCGCTTTCCTCCAGGCTATTGCCGCCCGGCCCGATGCTGCACATTGGTCTCCAAAGAGATTTTTTCAAAATCCTTTAAGGTCTTGGAGGGTCCCAAAAAATGTCTTCCCGGTTTTGACAAGCAGTTGGAAAATTGTATGCTGAATGAATCCCGGGATTGGGGCGCTTGACTTTCCGGCCCCGGGAGATGGTTTCTAACAGCTATGAAGAAACACTAAGGAGGACTTAAATGGGTAAGGCAAATGAAATGTACCAGTGTCAGGTTCACTACTGCGGATATGTCTACGATCCGGATGTGGGCGAACCCAAGGTGGGTGTCCAGCCCGGCACCAAGTTCGAGGACCTGCCCGAGGATTGGAAATGCCCCTTCTGCGGGGCCGGCAAGCACCTGTTCAAGCCGCTGTGCGGCCCGGGTTCGGTAATGTGGGAGAACGTGCACACCAACCCCTCCATGCACGGCAAGACCGAAAAGGAAGTCGAGGAGCACATTTCCAATTGCAATGTGAACCTGCAAAGCCCTGATGCAGCCCGGGCCAAGGTCGGCGCCGGACGGAAACCCCAGGACATCCCCCTCAAAGAGGATATCGATCTCGGATCATGAGCTCCATGCCTTGCGAAAGAGCCGGTACACTGTGTTCACGGTGAGCCGGCTCTTGTTGTTTCGGGTCAGGAGCCCGGCCCTGGACCACGCTTTGGCGGGCATGCTATCTGTTGCCCATGACACACCACCAGTCAGAGGAGGTTTCACCCGGCGCCTGGAGAATGCTCGAAAAAGGCCCGGCACCAGCTGACACGACCGGTATCGACGTGGAAGAGCAGGAGCAGGAGTCAGGAGGTGAGGGGAGCAGGCTGGCCTGCAGGGCGTGCCGCCAGGAGGTCACACGAACCGGGGCCAGGATCAGGGTCAACGGCAAGCACAGCCACGTCTTCTTCAACCCCAACGGCAACGTGTTCGAGATCGGCTGCTTTGCCCGGGCCACTGCCTGCCTGGGCGTGGGTCCGGTCACGTCCGAGTTCACCTGGTTCACGGGGTATGCCTGGCAGGTGGGCATCTGCCTGCGCTGCCACAGCCATCTGGGGTGGATCTACCGCTCCTCGGAAGGGGGGTTTTACGGGCTGATCTTGAAGGCCCTGATTGAAATTGCGGAGGAGTAATTCTTTGTTTTGTTTTGATTTCGCCCACTAACTGGGTCAGATAGTGATTTCTCCGGAGAGGACCAGCACTCCCTGTCCACTGATGGACACCCGTTCGCCCTGGTCCTCGCACCAGAGCTCCCCGCCCCGGGCCGAGATCTGCCGGGCATGGAGTTTTTTCCTGCCCAGGCGTTTGGACCAGTACGGCACCAGGGTGCAGTGGGCCGAGCCGGTGACCGGGTCTTCGGGTATGCCCTGCCTGGGGGCGAAGAAGCGCGACACGAAATCCGACGCATCTCCCGGTGCAGTGACCATGACGGCAAAGAAGTCGAGGGAAGCGAGCAGGGCCTGGTCAGGGGACAGCTCCCGGACCTGCTGCTCGGTCCGGAGCACGGCCACCAGGTCCCTGTTCGAGCAAAGCACCTGGTCGCACCCGGTCTGCAACGCCTGGGCCAGCCCCTTGGGCGGTTCGCAGGTCCTGGGAGGCCTGGCCGGGAAGTCCATGCACAGCCGGTCCTCCTGCCTGGTCACGGCCAGGGGGCCGCTGACAGTGCTGAAGACGACCCGGGAGGCGCCGGGCTCCAGGAAATCGAGGACCACCCGGGCACTGGCCAGGGTGGCGTGCCCGCACAGGTCCACCTCCACCGTGGGGGTGAACCATCGCAGCTCGTACCCCCCGGCGGAACGGACCAGGAAAGCGGTCTCGGACAGGTTGTTCTCCATGGCTATGTCCTGGAGGAGAGAGCCCTGTGGCCAGGAGGAGAGCAGGCACACGGCGGCGGGGTTGCCGCTGAAGGGACGGTCGGTGAATGCGTCGAGCTGGTAGAAGGGAATGCGCATGGTAGCACCTGTCTGTTGCGTGGCTTGTCCTGGTTTCCGGTTGCAAAGCGATCCGGTCAGTCGATGCGGCAGAGAAGCCCCTTGAGGTAGGTTCCTTCCGGAAAGGAAAGCGCCGTGGGGTGGCAGGAAGCCTGGAAGAGCCGCTGCAGGATGCTCCCTTTCCTGCCGGTGTCCAGGACCCCGTCGGCCACGATTTTCTGGAACAGCCCGGTCTCGATCAATCCGGAGCAGGAGAAGGTGCAGAGCAGTCCTCCCGGACGCAAGAGGCCGGCAGCCAGACGGTTGATGTCCTTGTATCCCCGGCTGGCCCGTTGGATTTGGTCTTTGGAAGCGGCGAACTTGGGCGGGTCCAGGACCACGATGTCGAAACGCCTGTCCTTGGCGCGGAGCTCCCGCAGGGTAGTGAACACGTCGGCCCCCAGACACGCAAAGGCATCCGCATCCAAGCCGTTGGCCGCGGCGTTTGCCCGGGCAAGCTTCAGGGCTTCCTCTGAAGAGTCCACGTTGACCACCCCGGCCGCCCCGGCTTTGAGCGCGGCCACGCCAAACCCCCCGGAGTAGGCAAAGGCGTTCAGCATCTCAGCCCCGGCAGCGTGCGCGGCAACCAGGGCACGGTTGTCACGCTGGTCCAGGTAGAAGCCGGTCTTGTGGCCGTGGCGCACGTCGACCAGGTAGCAACAGCCGTTCTCCAGGATTTCCACCAGCCCCGGGGGGTCGATGCCGTGCAGCAGCCCGCTGGTCGGCTTAAGCCCTTCCTTGCGTCGGACCGTGTCCTCGGAGCGTTCGTAAATGCTCAGCGGCTCCGCCAGCTCGGCCAGCTGTTGCACGATGGTCGCCTTCCAGTGCTCGCTCCCGGTGCTCAGAAACTGGCACACCAGAACCTGATCGTACTTGTCCACGATCAGCCCGGGCAGCCCGTCAGACTCTGCATTGACCAGCCGGATGGCATTCAGGGCGGGACCCAGCAGCCCCTGGCGGGCTCCCAGGGAAAGCTGCAGCCGTTCACGGAAATAATCAGTGTCCACTACGGTTTCCCGCTTGAAGGACCACATCCTGACCCTGATCTGGGAGCGGGGGGACCAGGCGCCGCATCCCAGGATGGCGCCCTTTGCATCCAGGACCTGCACGGTCTGCCCCGGGGCAGGCGAGCCCTCGACCCGGGAAACCGCCCCGGAGAAAACCCAGGGGTGGCGGCGCAGCAGTGATCGTTCCCTTCCGGGCTTGAGTGTTACTGTCGGCATGGACCAGGGTCTACCGGAGTTGTCCGCAGTGCGTAAAGGAATTTCTCTGAGCGGCCGTGCAGCATGACGGGAAGTGGTGTCCACAACGCCCAGCTCTCGCCTTCGGGAAGGTTGGACCTGGGAGCAACTTCAGGATGACAGCGCGGACCTGGAAGGGCATGCTGGGCCTTCACGCACGTTGAACCGGAAGGCTGGGGATGAACGACAAGGGGACAAAAGATTCCGTGAAACGCCAGGTCTTTGGCTGGGCCGTGTATGACTGGGCCAACTCGGCCTATGTCACCACCGTGGTCGTGGCCGTGCTCCCGGCCTATTTCGCATCCACAGTTGTTCCGGAGGGGGGGGTGGAGGTCCTGGGGACGACCCTGTCCGCGTCCTCCATCTGGGGATATGTGGTGGGTCTGTCCGCTCTGCTGGTCTTCATCATGGCCCCTGTGCTGGGGGCGGTTGCAGACTACTCGGCCACCAAGAAAAAGTTCCTGGCCCTGCTCTGCGCAATGGGGAGCCTGTGCACGGTGAGCCTGTTTTTCGTGGGCCGGGGCGATGTTTTCCTGGCCATGCTGCTCTTTGGGCTGGCCCAGATAGGCCTGGTGGGGGGGAATGTCTTCTACGACGCCTTTCTCCCCCAGATCGCCCCCAAGGGGAAGATGGACTGGGTGTCGGGCAAGGGATTTGCCCTGGGCTACCTGGGTGGGGGCATCCAGTTTGCCCTGTCCCTGGGACTGATCGTCCTGCACGACAGCTTCGGGATCTCCCAGGAGATGGCCGCACGCGTGGCCATGGCCGCTGCCGGGCTGTGGTGGGGCGGGTTCGCCCTGATCACCTTCAAGCTCCTGGACGAGCAGCCCCCCGTGGAGGAGCCGGTCAGAACGCAGGGCCTTGCCAAAGTCGCCGCCTTCACCAGGATAGGGTTCGCTGGCACGGCCAGGACCTTCCGCACCATAGGGTCGGACCGCAACCTGCTGCTCTTTCTGCTGGCCTTCTTTCTCTACAACGACGGCATCCAGACCGTGATCAACATGGCCACCATCTACGGCAAGGAGGAACTCGGGTTCTCCATGACCGTGCTCATGGTCACGCTGCTGATCATCCAGGGGGTGGCCTTCGGGGGTGCCCTGGCATTCGGCAAGCTGGCCGAGCGGGTCGGGGCCAAGCCGGCACTTCTGCTGACCTTGGTCCTGTGGACCGGGGTCACGGTCTATGCGTACTTCATGACCAGCCCGCTGGAGTACTTCGTGCTCGGCGTGCTGGTGGGGCTGGTGCTCGGGGGGTCGCAGTCCATCAGCCGCTCCTTTTTCGGGGCCATGATACCGGTCCAGTCACCCGCGGAGTTCTATGCCTTCTACTCCGTGGTCAGCAAGATGTCCTCAATTCTGGGGCCGGTCATGTTCGCCGTGGTGCGGCAGGTCACGGGGACGTCCCGCCTGTCGGTGCTCTTTCTGGGCCTGTTCTTTCTGTCCGGACTGGTGCTGCTGTCCCTGGTCAGGCCTGCAGGGGCCGGGGAGAGTGACTCCGCATCATGAAGGAGCAGACCCCGGGGGTGATGCAAGATGTTCTTTTTTTGAAAATCCCACTTTGCTGTCGTAAGTTGCCTGGTTGAAACTGTTGTATCCGAGAGAGCCGATGTCCCTGCTTATAGACTGTCACACCCATACCACCCGTTACTCCGGTTGCTCGAACGTCTCCCCGGAAAGACTCTGCTCCCTGGGTGAGCTGCGGGGGCTGGACGGCATCGTGATCACCGAGCACCAGGTCCGCTGGCAGCACGCGGAGCTTGACGGGCTGCGCAGCCAATGTCCGGGGATCACGATCTACTCCGGGGTCGAGGTGTCGGTAGGCGAAGGCTACGACGTCGTTGTCATCGGCCCGGAAACAGGGTCCATGTTCGGTTACGCCGTGCCCTTCGAGCTGCTCCTCAGGGAGCTGGAGCCCGTTCGGGGGGAGACGTTCCTGTTCGTGGCCCACCCCTTCCGATACACAGACCGGATGACCACGGAGCTGGAAGAGATCCTGTCCGCAGTGGACGGAATCGAGGTCAACTCCATCAACATCCTGCAAAACAACGCCCGGGATGAGGGCGAACGGGTCAGTCCCGTGAACCAGGCCGTCTATGACATGGCCAGGGGCAAGTACGGGCTGGTGGCTGTGTACAACAGCGACGTCCACCACGAGTCGGGTGTCGGCGCCCTGGCCAACCACTTACCGGTTGCGGCGCCTCCAGCGGACGAGGCGGCCCTGGCCAGCCTGCTCAAGACGGCGGGCATCGAGGAGTACCAGGATACCGCAGTGCTTCGCAGCCTCCTGGGAATGGGGAGAAAGAGAGGCTTGTTCGGCTGGTAGGAAGGGGGGAACGGTTCGAGCCTGCCCTACCCAAAGGCCATGCGCTCCTTCTTGCGGTAGACCATGCCCTGGAAGAGGGCCACCAGGTCGCCGGACTGGTCCGTGACCTCCACGGTATAGGTGGCCAGCCTGGGGTTGCGCGAGGTCTCTTTGGCCTCTGCAAACAGCATGTCCCCGGTGGCCGCCTTGACGTAGGAGATGTCGGCGTTGATGGCCACGGCCACGCTGCCGTGGGAGTTGGAGGCCACGGCAAAGGCCAGGTCTGCCAGGGAGAAGACCGCCCCCCCGTGGCCGATGGCCAGGCCGTTTTTGTGCTCACCGGTCAGGGGCATGCGCACCCTGGCAGCGCCCGGGGCCACGTCCAGGACCTCGATGCCGAGATGGGCGGCGAATCTGTCCTTTTCCATGAAGAAGCGTTTGATTGCGTCCGAGTCCATGACGGGTCCTTTTACTGGCCTGATTGCGGTTCACGCAGCACAGTGCACGCAAAGGGCTGCCTCCGGCAAGGCCAGCAGCCTGGCCGCGGGGAATGTCGCCTTGGGGCATACCGCGCTCAGGAACACATACCCCTGGAGGCAGGTCGAGCTTGCCAAAGGCCTCATGCCTTTCCCGTTTCCAGTTTGCGGTACAGGGTGCGCCGGCTGACGCCGAGGATCTCCGCAGCCCTGCGCTTGTTGCCGTTCACGCGGCTGAGGACATGCAGTATGTAGCGTTGCTCCACCTCGGCCAGGGGTGCCAGGGATTGTTTTGATCCCTGTTGGGCAGAGACGGGCTCCTGTTGCGCGGGGTCGGCTTGCAGCGATCGCATCCGTGCGGGGAGGTCGCGGATCTGGATCGATTGCCCGTCACAAAACGTCGCGGCTCTTTCCATTGCGTTCTCCAGTTCCCGGACATTGCCCGGGAAAGGATAGCTTTGCAGCAGCCGCAGGACTTGATCGGAAAACCCGATCCCCTTCTTTCCCATGCGAATGCCGGAACGGTTGAGCAGATGAGCAGCCAGGAGCTCGATGTCCTCACCCCGGTCGCGCAGGGGCGGGACCCGCAGGGTGAAGGCTTCCAGCCTGTAAAAAAGATCTTTCCTGAAGCGTCCCTGGCGCACCTCTTCCTCGAGGTCCCTGTTGGTGGCGGCAAGGATCCTTGTGTTGACAACGATCTCCTTGTCGCTGCCTACGGGACGGACCTTTCCATCCTGGAGGATGCGCAGCAGCTTTGGCTGCAGGGAAAGCGGCATTTCCGCGATTTCGTCCAGCAGCAGGCTGCCCTGGTCGGCTTCCAGGAAAAGGCCCGAACGTTTCTGGCTCGCCCCTGTGAACGACCCTGCGGTATGCCCGAAGAACTCGCTTTCAATGAGCTGCTCCGGGATGCCCGGGCAGTTGACGGCCAGGAAGGTGCCGTTGCGACGCGGGCTTTCTTTGTGGATGGCCCGGGCCACCATCTCCTTGCCTACGCCGCTTTCACCAACAATCAGCACGGGCCCGTCCGACTGGGCCACCTGGCGTATCTGGTCAAACAGTGCCAGCATGGGACGGCTGCGGCCGTACATCCCGTGAAAGTCATCCATGTCGAGCAGGTCCCGGAACCGGGCCAGCTCTTCCCGGAGGAACCTGGTTTCGAGCAGGCGCCGGATGCAGAGCATGAAGCGCTCCAGGTCCAGTGGCTTGGTCAGGAAGTCGTCGGCACCGGCCTTGAGCGCTTCAACGGCCTTGGGAATGGTGCCGAAGGCTGTGATGATCAGGAACGACGGGCCATGCCCTGCAACCTGAGACCGGGTCGTTTCCATGACCTGAAGCCCATCCATTCCTGGAAGCCACAGGTCGCACACGACCACGTCAGCAGGCCAGGATCGCAGAGCGGCCAACGCATCTTCACCGCTCCTGGCCCAGCGCGCCTCAAGCCCAGCGTCCTGCACCTCCTCGAAGAGCAGGCCTCCCAGGCCCTCGTCGTCCTCAACAATCATGATCTTGGCGTTGCGCGTGATTTCCAGGTTCATGCCGTCAATCCTTTCTGGTTGCACTCTGATCTTGATCCTCGGGAAGGCGGAGAACGAACAGGGCACCACCAAGCTCGCTCCGTTGGACCTCGATATCCCCCCCGTGCTCTTCCACAATGCTTTGAACCAGAGACAGGCCCAGGCCGGTCCCTTTGCTGGGGGGCTTGGTCGTGAAAAAGGGTTCGAAAACCTGCTGCGCATTGCCCTTGTCCACACCTGGACCGTCATCCTCGACCATGAAGGTGACGCCTCCCTGTTCAGGGGTTTGGCAGCTTATGCGCACGTGACCACCGGGTGCGGCCTGCAAGGCGTTGCGCAGCAGATTGACCAGGGCCTGCTCAATCCGGACCGGATCGACCATGACGGCCTTTGCGTCGTCAGGAGCGTCGACATCCACCTGCACGCACCCGGCCTCAGCCTCAAACTCCAGGGCCAGGACGGCCGACCGGACAAGCTGGGCAGGAAGCACCTTCCTGCAGTGCAGTGAGCCGCGGTGGCTGAAGTCCAGGAGCTGGCGGATGATCTGCCCCATGCGGTCCGTCTCGACGCGAACAGCTTGCCATGCCTTGGCTGCAGATTGTGTGTCGGATTCCCGCAATGCCCTCTGGGCCCTGCCGTCGATGACGCTCAGCGGCGTTCCAAGCTCGTGGGCGACACCTGCTGCCACCTGCCCGATGGCCGCCAGCTTTTCCGAGCGGCGCAGCCTGGTCTCAAGATCCCGTTGTGCTGCCCTGCGATCTTCGATCTCGCGTTGCGCCCTGTCCATGTTGTCCAGCATGTTGTTGAGCTCCCGACCGAGAGAGGCGAGCTCTTTTGGGCCGCTGGGCTGGAGGCGGTATTTCCGGTCTCCTGATCCAACCAGGGCCATGCTGTGACAGAGCCGGTTGACGTGGGCACCGAGCGCCCGGTGGTGGCCGAACAGGACCAGTGAGGAAATGGCCACGACGCTTCCCAGGAGCCACAAAAACCCCTGCCTCCTTGTCTGGCTGATGTCCGTCCGGAAATCGCTCTGGCGGCGGGTCAGCTGCAGCAACCCATTGATGCGGCCGCCGGAGTCGTTCAGGGGCACGAAGAAGGAGTAGACCTCCTTGCCGGCAACTTCCCCGTACTCCCCGCGCTGCTCCCCCTGGGCCGCGAACCGGGTGAGTCTTCCGGAATGGGGTTCCGGGTCCCTGACTCCAGCAACAGCGATTTCCTGTCCTGAATTGTCGTACACATAGGCGCTGTAGACACGGCCGATGGAGAAGGCGGACTCCAGGGCCTGGACAACGCTGCCCATCCTGTCCCGTTCCAGCGCGTGGCTCACTGGGAGCTGGATGGCCCGCGCCACAAGCTCCAGGTCCTTTTGCATGCGCTGCTCGACGTGGTCCTCAAGGACATGCAGGGCGGTGGAACCGAACACGAACAAGGCAATCGCCTGGGGGAAGACCACAAAGGCCATGAGGGCGATTCTGAGACTGAGGGAGCGAAACACAAAAGGCCTCGAAGGTTGAAGGTGACACATTGCTTTCGACACATGTGACATTTTGATACAAGATTCTGGAGGTTCTTTCAAGTCCCTGCTGTCCGGAACGTGTGCAGGGATGTCTCGTGTTTACGGGCCCTTGCAGCTGTCTGCCCCGGAAAGATTTTCATACCGGAACGGATGGCACGGCAGATGCTTTACCGATGCAAACGCGTTCATCGCCCTGAAAATCCGAAATCGTGAACGCATATCAGAGGAGGTTGTATGAACACCCTGAAGACATTGATCCTGTTTGTTATGGCCAGCGCTTTTCTCCTTGTGGGGGCAAATGCCTCAGAAGCTCAGACCGGTCAGGGGCAGGGATCCTTTGCCCAGGAACAGGCCGCTGATGTCGATGTTTCAGAAAAGGAGCTCGAGAAGGTGGCTGAGGTCTATGTTGAAATCACAGAGATCAGCAGGCAGGCCCAGGACAAGATGGCCGGCGCGCAGGACCAGGAGCAGGCGCAGCAGATCCAGACAGAGGCCAATGATGAGATGGTTGCGACTGTCGAGGACAAGGACCTGGATGTGGAGACCTACAACATGGTCCTGCAGAGCGTGCAGTCAGATCCCGACCTGCGGGCTGAGTTCATGGAAAAGGTCGAAAAATACTGATCTGAGACGATCGGGCTGACCCGCTCGCAATCCGGGCGTTGCTGTTTTGCCGTTTCCGACGGGCTCCTTGTTCAGGACCAGAAATCCTGACGAAGAGCCTGAGGACCGGTCGCAGCAACGCCTTTTTTTTTCCTTCAACGTTCCGAGTGGATTTTTCAGCAGGAAAGTGAGGGTCAGGTGAGGCGGAGAGGGGGGTTGTGTCTTGTCTGGTGGAGTAACTCCCTGATCGTTCCCCGCCGAATTCACAGAGACGTATTTCAGGGTCGGCGGCGCGGCTCAGAAGTACCAGCGCCAGC
>CAZQOG010000023.1:0-30011 GCA_964594925.1 uncultured Desulfohalobiaceae bacterium | reverse complement strand
ACAAGGGCAAGATACAGGTAAACCGCGGCTTCCGCGTGGAATTCAATAGTGCGCTGGGCCCCTATAAAGGAGGCCTGCGTTTCCATCCGAGTGTCTATCTGGGTATCATCAAGTTTCTCGGCTTCGAGCAGATATTCAAAAACTCGCTTACCACCCTGCCGATGGGTGGCGGTAAAGGCGGCTCGGATTTCGACCCCAAGGGCAAATCGGACGCAGAGGTAATGCGTTTCTGCCAGTCGTTCATGCTCAGAGGGTGGGGTGCTGATTTCAAGAGCAAGAAAGCCGGAATTGTCTGCGCTGCCGGGCAGGGTTGGAGAATGCTCCTCGAGCCCGGTTCCAACCGTTACGATGTCCAAGGACTGCCCATGTCACACAATGAGTCAAACAGTATTGTCACGGAACTTTTCGCCAGGCACAAACAAGAGCTGGCACAAAAGGAAGGAATCTCTGTCGCAACCATCTCCTCAGGTTTGCAGGCAGGGTCCATGACCCTGCTGGGGAACCCTTCCCACCAGGATGTCGTTCCGACTCTGATCGGCCAGCCAGCCACCATCAAGGTCAATGCCAACATTGGGACCTCGCCCTTTGTCTGCGACCCGGACAAGGAGATCAAAAAGGCGTGCCTGGCCGTGGATGCCGGTGCACACACCATCATGGACCTGTCCATTGGCGGGGACCTGTTGCAGATCCGCCGGCTGATCCTGAAAGAGTGTCGGGTTCCCCTGGGAACAGTGCCAATCTACGCGGTGGCCCAGAAGTATATCGCCAGGCATGAGGAGCCCAGCAAGCTGACGGCGGGCGAGCTTTTGGAGGAGATCCAGCAACAGGCCGAGCAAGGCGTGGACTTCATGACAGTGCACTGCGGTGTGACCAGACGTGCCGCTGCAATGGCCGTGGAGGAAGGGGCCAGGGTGCTGGGCATTGTTTCCAGGGGCGGTTCCCTGACTGCCAGATGGATGCGCGACAATGATGCGGAAAATCCCCTGTACACCCATTATGACGATCTGCTCGAGATCGCCCTGGAGCACAATGTCGTCCTCAGCCTGGGGGATGGCCTGCGCCCCGGGGCGGGTGTGGACGCCGGGGACGCGGCGCAGTGGGAGGAGGTCATCGTCCTGGGGGAGCTGGCCAAACGGGCCAGGGCCAAGGGCGTGCAGGTGATGATCGAAGGCCCCGGTCATGTGCCCCTGGATCAGGTCCCGGCCCAGATCCAGGGCATCAAGCGGCTCTGTAACGGCGCCCCCTTGTATGTGCTCGGCCCCCTGACAACTGACGTCTCTCCCGGATACGACCACATTGCCGGGGCCATTGGAGGGGCTGTTGCCGGGATGCATGGCGCGGATTTCCTGTGCTACCTCACTCCGGCCGAGCACCTGACCCTTCCGGATGAAGAAGACGTCTGGGAGGGGGTCAAGGCATCCCTTCTCGCGGCGCACAGTGCCGAGGTGGCCCTGGGACGACCCAAGGCCCTGGATCGAAACCTGGCCATGTCCCGGGCGCGCATGGATCTGGACTGGGAGAGGATGCAGGAGCTGTCCATCGATCCGTCCCGGGTTGCCGCCCGAAGGAAGGAGTTCTCCCACAAGCAGGAGTGCGCCATGTGCGGAGAGTTCTGCGCGGTCAAGCTTCTCAAGTGACTCGTGCCAGGCGCCTCGGGCTTCAGCTGTAATCCGTACCACCCCACACAGCGCTCGCGGGAGTCAGTGTGATCCCGGGGACCTTGGCTGCAGCGTCCCCCGGGGGCAGGTTGCCCAGGGCAGCTGGTAAAAATGTTTTTCCAGCAGAGTGTCACGTCGAAGCTCGGGCAGGGGCTGCAACGCAAACAACAAAAGGGGGGAGCAAGTGCTCGAGAAAGCCGCGGTCAAGGTCAGCTTCGGGGAGCCCCGGAAGAAGTTTCTGCACATGGCAGCCTTTCTGCGGGACTTTGGGACCACGGCAATAGAGCTCATCCATGTGGCCGGCCCGGGCCAGTCCGGGCTCAAGGAGGCTGCTGCCCAGCTGGAGGAGCTCAGCCGGGAGGTAGCCGCACTCGGGTTCACGGTCCATACCCATCTGCGACAGGGCCCGGCCCCCCCCACGATTGTCGGGGTGGCCGAAGAGCGGGATGTGGACTACCTGGCCTTGTACTGGATGCCCAAGCCACTGCTCCGCAACGCACTGCTGGGCAGCATCGACTCCGACATACTCCGCCTCAGCTGCCTCCCGGTTTTCATCTACAACCCCAAGCTGTTCAAGGCTGCAGAGGGGTTTGAAAGCGTCCTGTACGCCACGGACTTCGCATACACCGACGCCGTGATCATGCCCTACCTGGTCAACAGGAAGTTCAAGGCCCGCAAGCTCTATCTCCTGCATGTGGGCGACCGCGCCCCCGATCCGGTCACGGAGGAGCAGCGCAGGCAGCGGGTGCTCGACAACCTGCAGAGGCTGGCCCGGGAATGCGCCCACGCCTATGAGGATGTCGAGGTCGTGCAGACCATCGGGCTGACCCGCAACCAGATCGTGAAGCAGGCCGGTGCCAAAAATGTCGACCTCATCGTTGCCGGCAAATCCGAGAACCCCGACGCCATGAGCCAGGTGGTGGGATCCACGGCTGAGATCCTGCCGCACAAGGCGGGGTGCAGCGTGTTCATCATACCCGGGATATGCAGGCTGCCTTCGCCCGAAGAAGAGGCAGGGCAAGGGGGGCGGCCGGCATGACGTGGAAAAACAACATAGTTTTCCTGGTCTCGCTGCTCATCGTGCTCCTGGTGGCCCTGTTCGGGGTGTTCTCTCCACAGGCCCTCGACCGCTGGTCCGCCACGCTGCACGAGGGAATCATACGCAACTTCGGCTGGGCCTACCTGCTCTCTGCCTTCCTCTTCCTGGTCTTCAGCCTGTACATGGGGTTCAGCCGGTATGGTCTGATCAAGCTGGGCGGAGACCACGAGAAACCCAGGTTCTCCTACTTCGGCTGGTTCAGCATGCTCTTTGCTGCGGGAATGGGCATCGGCCTGATATTCTGGAGCGTGGCCGAGCCCATGAGCCACTACCTGAGCCCTCCGGGGTATATCGAAAGCGCTTCCCCGCAGGCCGCCAAGTTCGCCATGCGCCACAGCTTCTTCCACTGGGGGGTGCAGCCCTGGGCCATCTACATCGTGATGAGCCTGTCCATTGCCTACTTCTCCTTCAGGCGGGGCATGCCGCCGCTCATCTCCAGCTGCTTCTACCCCCTGCTCGGGGACAGGATCTTCGGCGTTGCCGGGTACGCGATCGACATCCTGGCGGTCTTTGCCACGGTGTTCGGCATCGTGACCTCGCTCGGTCTCGGGGCCATGCAGATCAGCAGCGGGCTGGCCTCGGTGCTGCCTTTCGAGGCGGGATTTCCCAGCACCCTGGCCATCATCGGCATCGTGACCGTGCTGTTCATGATCTCCAGCATGACCGGTCTGGACAGGGGCATCCAGGTGCTCAGCAAGGCCAATGTCATGCTGGCCGTGCTGATCCTGGCCTTCATGTTCTGTGTGGGCCCAACGAACATGATCCTGAACGTCTTCATCAGCACCTTTGCCGACTACGCCTCGTCGCTGTTCACCATGAGCCTGTCCACCAACCCCTTCCTGGGTCTGGAATGGACCCAGGACTGGACCCTGTTCTACTGGGCCTGGTGGATATCCTGGTCCCCCTTCGTGGGCCTTTTTGTGGCGAGCATTTCCCGCGGCAGGACCATCCGCGAGTTCGTGACGGGGGCCCTGATGGTCCCGGCCCTGCTGACCTTTGTCTGGTTCAGCGTGTTCGGCGGGGCGGCCTTTGACCTGGAGCTCCACCAGGGGGCGCAGATCGCCTCCGCAGTGGCCCAGGACGTCTCGACCGGCCTTTTCAAGCTCTACTCGTACTACCCGTTGAGCGGGATCCTGACCATGCTCACGGTCCTTCTGCTGGTGGTCTTCTTCGTGACCTCGGCGGACTCCGCCACCTTCGTGCTGAGCATGATGACCTCTGGCGGCAAGGCAGACCCCCCTCAGGGCAAAAAAATCGTCTGGGGCGTGACAGTGTCCGCAACAGCGGCCGTCCTGCTCTTCTCCGGCGGGCTCGAGGGGTTGCAACGCATGGCCATTGCCGCGGCGCTTCCTTTTTCAGGCATCATGGTGTTGCTGTGCCTGTGCCTGTTCAGGGGCGTACGCTACGAGTTCCAGAAGGAGCTGAAAATTCCGGACCAGCCCCTGGAGTCCTCTGCCCCGGCAGGTGACAGATAGCACGCCACGTTTTTCCCCATCACAAGACACCAACCAAGTCCAACCGGTGGTTGAAATCGCCGGTTGCAGTACATTTCGCTCCGGGTGGATCGACCGGGTATTGCGGGCTCAACAGCGGTACAAGCCACCTGTGCCCGAGCTCCGTCTTTCCACCCCGAAGTGGCGGCATGGTGATGTTCCGCACCACTCCCTGGCCAGCTTCTCCATCCCATCTTAGAAGAGAAGAACCTCTCTGATCTCCTCAGATGATTTTTGTCTTGCCGGGGGCTTGCTGACCGGGCACCCATTCCAGCTCGCTCTCCAGGGATTGCTTGGTCTGCCTGCCGGACTCCTCCTCGACCTTGATCTCCAGGGTCATGGTGTCCGGGAAGTCCAGCTGCACTGTGTCCTGGCCTTGCTTGAGGGTCAGGCCGCCCGATTCCACCTTGTCCGCGATCCAACGCAGGGCGGCGGTGATCTCGCTGGCTGGCTGGTTGATGGAGATGGAGCTTTGCAGTACAGCGAAAGCTCATCCAAGTGTTCCCGTCCAGGCAACAAAGCTGTTCCGGTTCACAGGTCAGCGGGGGGCGTATCATGAAAACATTGCTGTGGTTTTTCCTGGTGATGACGGGCATCCCCGGCGTGGCTGCGGGGGAGGGGAGATGGTATGTCCTTGGCTATGTTGGCCAGTACAGCCCCAGGAACTACGGGGATTTTTTGTTTGACGACTGGAAGCTGCAGGACGAATACCTGGCAGCCCTGGGGGTGGGCAGAGAGGTGGCCCGTTGTGAGAAGCTGCTTGGGTTTGATGTGGATATTGGGCTTGAGGTCGAGGGACTGGCGGTCTCCCATTGGGGGGACAGCACGTCCTATCAGGAGGTTGTGGGGGCCCTGAACCTTCGCTGGCATGACTTTCCCTGGAACCACATCATTTCGACCACCATCGGGACCGGGGGCGGGCTTTCCTATGCCACCAGGGTGCCGGAGCACGAAGCCGACTCCCACCGCGGGAGCGCCAAGCTGCTGGCCTATCTCATGTACGAGATAACCCTGGGCCTGCCGCAGTGGCCCAAGCAGAGCATCTTTTTCCGGGTCCACCACCGATCCGGGGCCTTTGGGACGTTCGACGGCGTGCACGGTGCCTCCAACTACCCCTGCCTGGGGTTCAGGCACATATTCTAGGGCGTGACCTTTTCGCAACCCGGCCCTGGTTCAGGAAAAATGGACTCCCTTACGAGGAAGCCGGCCCTCGGGCTGTTCACGCGCTCCATACGCCGTTCATCCTCCGTGAGCCCAATTCTCCACCGTCAAACCCGGTACCCTTTGAAACGCCCGTTCGTTGTTGGTGATCAAGGTCCCGGGGCGAGTCAATCATGCCGATAATCCTGTCATTTCTCGCACCACTCCCTGATCAGCCGTTCCAGCTCTTCTCCGGCCAACGCGCTTGAATCGTACATCCCCTTTGCCGAGCGTTGGCGCCAGGCTTCGTAGAGGATCAGCGCCGCGGCCACGGAGACGTTGAAGCTCTGCACCATGCCCTGCATGGGGATGTAGAGGTGGTCGGGGACAAGGGTGGTCAGCTGCTGGTCCACACCGCGGTGCTCGTTGCCCAGGATCACCGCAGTGGGCCTGGTCAGGTCCCATTCCGGCAGGGGGCGGGTCGTGGGGTCGAAGGAGGCGGCGATGAGGTGGTGGCCCTGCGCGTCCAGGGTCCGGACCATCTCCGCCGGGCTGGTGTGCCGCTCAAGCCCCACCCATTTCCTGGCCGAGGCCGAGGATCTCTTGCCCAGCAGGGGGAAGGCCTCGCTGGTGTACAGCAGGTGCACCTTGAGCACCCCGAAAGCGTCGCAGCTTCGCAGAATGGCCGAGACATTGTGCGGGTCGTGGATGTTGTTCAGGACCAGGGTCAGGTCGGGCTGGCGACGGCTGAGCACGGTGCGGATGCGCTCAAGGCGGTGGGGGGTTATGGGCATGGTTGCGCTTCTATGAAGTTCGAAGTTCGAAGTCGGAAGTTCGAAGGTAAAAAATAAGCTGGAAGCTCGAAGCTGGAAGCTGGTAGCAAGAACTCAAGGCTTCAAAGCGTTAACCATTGCCGGTTGAGCCCTTTTGCTTCTCCTTCCAGCTTCGAGCTTCGAACTTCGAGCTCACCGGCTACGCCGGTGCTAAAACCACTTCCTTCGTTTGAAGTACCAGAACATGACGGCCACAATGGCGGCCATGACCATCAGGACGGCGGGGTAGCCCCATTCCCAGTGCAGCTCGGGCATGTGCTGGAAGTTCATGCCGTACAGGCCGACGATGAAGGTCAGGGGGATGAAGATGGTGGCCATGATGGTCAGCACCTTCATGACCTCGTTCATGCGCAGGCTGACGCTTGACAGGTAGGTGTCGAACATGCCGGCGATCATGTCCCGGAACGTTTCCACGGTGTCCAGGAGCTGAACGCTGTGGTCGTAGACGTCACGGAAGTAGATTCGTGTGTCCTCGCCGACCAGGTCGCTGTCCTCGCGCAGGACGGCGTTCAGGGTTTCGCGCATGGGCCAGACGGCCTTGCGCACCAGCAGGACGTCTTTCTTGATGGCGTGGATGCTGCCCATGCAGCTCTGGTCTGGGTCGGCCAGCAGCTTTTCCTGCAGGTCGTCGATGCGCTGTCCGATGTGCTCCAGCACGGCGAAGTAGTGGTCCACCACAGAGTCGATCAGGGCGTAGGCCAGGTAGTCGGCTCCGGAGCTGCGGATGCGCCCCTTGCCCTGGTGCAGCCGCCCCTGCACGGCCTCGAACTCCCCGCCCTTTTCCTGGAAGGAGAGAACATAGCCCGGCCCCAGAACCAGGCTGACCTGGTCCTCGACCAGCCCGGGGATGTCGTTGGAAACTTTGAGGGCCTTGAGCACGAAAAAGAGCTGGTTTTCGAACTCCTCGAGCTTGGGGCGGTGCTCTGTGTTCAGGATGTCCTCGAGCACCAGGGGGTGGAGCCCGAAGGCCTTGCCCCAGAGGGCAAGGACATCGGGCTGGTGGACGCCTGCCATGTCCAGCCAGAGGACCCGGTCGGGGCCCGGCGTGCACTCGGCAGGGTCTGCGGGCTGCCAGTGGCTGATGTTTGCCCGGTCATAGCTGGTGCAGGTGATGGTGATTTCACCGGTTCGCTCCTCACCCACGTAGACCAGGGACCCCGGGGGCAGCCCGGACTTGTTCGACCTGCTTCTGAAGGTCTTGCGCAATGGGATGAAGTGTTTCATGGCCGGCTCAGGGGGCGGGGGTGTCCTGCCCGGCCCAGTGCACAAGGCCGAGGGAGTGGGGGTCCAGGAGCAGGGGGTAGTCGGGCAGGACCCGGACCGTGAACCCGAAGCGGCCGCTCTGTCCGGGGCGCGTTTCACCCCGGAACAGGGACCAGCCTCCGTCCAGGGGCTTTGTCAGGCGCATGGGGCTGTTGGTCCGCGTCAGGAAGCTGCCTTCTGGATCCAGAGGCCCGGCGTAGATCTCCACCCGAACCTCTTCTGCCTTGAGGCCGTTGAGAAAGACCTCCGCCTCCACCTCCACGGTCTGGTCGACGTGCAGATCCTTGGGCTGCATGGCTGTGACGTTGCGGATGTGCAGCCCTTCCCAGCGCCGTGAAATGTCTATGCGCCACTGGGCCAGGTCTCTGGCGGCGGCGTAATTGTCCGTGGCCAGGGTCTTGTAGTTCTTTTGGGCGTGGAGATAGGCCAGGCGGCAATAGTCCTCGACCATGCGGTGCGAGCTGAACTGCGGGACCAGCCGCACAAGCCCCTTTTTCATGCGCCGGATCCACTCCCGGGGGAGATTGGCCTTGCCCCGTTCGTAAAACAGCGGGATGATGTCGTTCTCCAGCAGGTTGTAGAGGATCTGGCTTTCCACGAAGTCCTGATACTCGTGGTCTTCGTAGACCTCACCCCGCCCTATGGCCCAGCCGAGGCTGTTGTCCGGTTGGTAGGCCTCTGCCCACCACCCGTCCAGGGTGCTCAGGGTGAGCACGCCGTTGGCCACGGCTTTCATGCCGCTCGTGCCGCAGGCCTCCAGGGGGGGGCGGGGGGTGTTCAGCCACACGTCGCAGCCCTGGAGGAGGTAACCGGCCAGGTCCATGTCGTAGTCCTCCAGGAAGACCATGCGGTGGCGGCACTCCGGGGACTGGCAGAGCTGGAAGATCTGCTGGATGATCTTCTTGCCCTCCCGGTCCTGGGGGTGGGCCTTTCCGGCGAAGATGAACTGGAGGGGCTGATCCCTGCTGCTCAGCAACCTGAGCAGGCGCTGCTCATCCCTGAGCAGCAGGCCGGCCCGCTTGTAGGACACAAAGCGCCGGGCAAAGCCCACGGTCAGGATGCCCGGGTCCAGTGCCTCCTCGGCCAGCTGGGCCTCCCAGTGCTTGCCCCCCCGGGCCAGGACCTGGTCGCGCAGGCGGGTGCGCGCGAAGTCCACCAGGCGTTCCCGCAGCCGTTCGTGGGTCCGCCACAGCTCGGAGTCGGGGATGGCCTCGGCCTGCCGCCACAGGCGCTGGCAATCAGGATCTTCGCGCCAGTTGCTGCCCAGATAGCGTTCGAACAGAGTGGCGAAGTCTCGGGAGATCCAGGTGGGAACATGGACGCCGTTGGTGATGGAACCGATGGGCACGTCCTCCACCGGGTACTGGGCCCAGACCTTGTGCCACATGCCCCGGGACACGGCCCCGTGCACCTTGCTGACCCCGTTGTTGAACCGGGAAATCTTCAGGGCCAGCACGGTCATGCAGAAGAGCTCGCGCTGGTCCCCGGGGTTCTCGCGCCCCAACCCCAGAAACTCGCTCATGCCCAGCTTCAGGTCCTGGATGTAACGGGTGAAGTACCGGCTGACCGAGTCCGGTGCAAAGCGGTCGTTTCCAGCAGGAACCGGAGTGTGGGTGGTGAAGACGCTGCTGGAGGCCACGATCTCCTTGGCGGCCTCGAAAGGCAGGCCCCGGTCGAGCATGTAGTGGCGGATGCGCTCCAGCCCGGCAAAAGCCGAGTGGCCCTCGTTGAGGTGGATGACGCTGGGATACAGACCCAGGTCCCGCAGCAGGCGGATGCCGCCGATGCCGAGCAGGATTTCCTGCTGCAGGCGCATGTCCGGGCCGCCGCCGTAAAGCTGGGAGGTGACGCGGCGGTACTCCGGGGGGTTGTCCGCGATGTTGGCGTCCAGGAGATAGAGGTCCACCCGCCCCACAGAGGCCTTCCAGGCCCGGAAGGACAAGGGGTGGTCCAGGATGTCCACCGCAACGGTCAGGGGGTTGCCGGCGCTGTCAAGGACAGGTTGGAGGGGGAGCTGCTCAAAGTCGTTGGTGGGGTAGCGTTCCTGCTGCCAGCCGTCGTTGGTCAGGTACTGCCTGAAGTAGCCGTTCTGATAGCACAGCCCAACCGCCACCAGCGGCAGGTTGAGGTCGCTGGCCGACTTGAGATGGTCCCCGGCCAGGATGCCCAGCCCCCCGGAGTAGATGGGCAGGCAATGGGCCAGCCCGTACTCGGCGCTGAAGTAGGCGACGACCGGCTGTGCCGGGTCGTCGATCGCAAAGGGAATGGGGGAGGATGTCCTGGAGGCATAGAGGTCGAGCCCCTGCTTGAGCTCCTGGAGCCGTTCCACGAAAAAAGGGTCCGTGGAGAGCTCCTCGATGGTCCCCTGGGACAGCTGATTCAGGAACCAGACCGGGTTGGCGTGACTCTTCAGCCACAGCCGGTGGTCGATCTGGGAGAAGAGCTCGGAAATTTCATGCTTCCATTCGAACCAGAGATTGTAGGCCAGATCCCAGAGGATCCGCAGGTTGTCGGGCAGCCTGGGAGTTACGCTGAAAACTTGAAGAGGGCGCATCTGTACTCCAATAAGGGAAGGGATTGAAAAAGAATATCCCGCAACCCGAAGGGAAAATCCGGGAGCAGGCAGTGGACGCAGACATCGGGGAAAGCGGTATCCATTGACTCGTGCCGCCCACGGGAATGGGGTCGAGTGGTTTGTAATTGCCAGGGGGACGCGATAAAGGCAAGGGCGATTTGAGGAGTGCACCCCGTGGCCTCCCGCTGGCGGACCAGGGCTCCTGTTTTCGTTGTCGCAATCGCAATCGAAAGCCGGGGATTTCGATTGCGATTGCGACAATGACGACGACGAAAAAAGGTTGCGAGTGGGCGGACGGTGAGCTTTCAGGTCAGGATGCTCACCTTTGATGTCACTTGAAAACGAATCAAACAGGCCCTGCATGGAGAAGAACATGGCCGAGTTCAGCCTGCCGCGCATCGACGTGAACATCCAGTATCTGAACGACCTGCTCGAGCAGACACCCCTTGCCTACGCAACGGAGCATTCCATAGGGCTGGATCTTCGGGCCTGCCTCAGCGAGGAGAGCGTTGTGCTGCATCCCGGTGAACGTTTTGCCTTCCCTTCCGGGGTTGCCGTGGAGATCCGTGAGCCCGGTGTGGCGGGCTTCGTGTTCTCCCGCAGCGGGCTGGGGACCCGTGACGGGTTGACCGTGAGCCAGGGGGTCGGGGTCATCGACCCCGACTACCGGGGGGAGATCATCGTCTCCCTGCTGAACACCTCGAGCGAGCCGCGGACGGTTTTCCGGGGACAAAGGATCGCCCAGCTCGTCTTCCTGCCGACGTTTCAGGCCAGGCTGCACGTGGTGGATCGTCTGGGTGCAACCAAACGGGGCAGCGGAGGCTTCGGCTCCACCGGAAGGTGCTGACCCGGGCCCATCTGCACTGCCTTCAGGAAAAATGGGCAGAGTTCATTCATCTGCCTAAGCCGCCCCTGTTCATTAATGACATTTTTGTAAGAAGCGGCACCTCGGTATTGACGGGTACGTTTTAGTGCAGATGTAGGTAAAATAAGCGTTCCAGGTTTTTTTTGTGTGAAAGGTTCACTAGAGTCGACTGTGTTGCTTTTCCAAAAAAACTGTGGTTAAAGATCAATGATTCGCATTTATCTTCTTTAGTAATGGCCCGGAGAGCCAAGGATATCAAGCAAGGCGCAGTGTCCACCAAATGACGCTGTTGCAAATTTTTGGAGAAACTTGTTTGAGGAGGAGTTTGTATGGAAGACTTTTTGAAGGAAGCACTGGACATCGTCAAGGCGCAGGCCGGTGTCCGAACCATGACCGATGAGGAGATCACGGCCATGGTCCGGAGCCTGGCCACCGGCATCAAGGAGATCCATCAGGAGACCTCTCCAGAGGCAGCGGAAAAACCCGTGCCTCCTGTGGACCCCAAGAAGGCCATCCGGGACAAGAGCATTATCAACCTCGAGGACGGCAAGGCTTACAAGATCCTGACCAAGAAGAACCTGGCCAAGTTCGGGCTCACTCCGGACGAGTACCGCGAGAAGTGGGGCTACAAAAAAGGCACCCCGCTGGTCTGCAAGGCCCTGCAAAGGGAGCGCCGCAAAAAGATGCAGGAGATGCAGCTCTGGAAGAAGCGTGCCGAAAAGGCCCGGGCACGCAAGGCCGCAGCGGCCTGAAAAGAACGTATTGTGCTGTACCCAGAAAAGGCCCGGGACGTGTTCCCGGGCCTTTTCAATGTGGGCTGCCGCAGGAAGTTTGTGACCTGCTTTCAGGGCGTGGGGCGCGTTTTCAGCTGGCCCCGGGCCCTTTGGACTCCAGCCTGGAGGCCGCCAGGACCACGTCCTCTATCATGGCCAGCCGGGCATCCTGTATCTTCCGGGCCAGGACATCGTCCTTGAGGGCCAGGATCTGTGCCGCCAGCCAGGCCGCGTTTTTTGCTCCCACCGCATCCAGAGCCAGGGTGCCCACCGGGTAGCCCGGGGGCATCTGCACCGTGGCCAGCAGGGCGTCCATGCCTCCCAGGGGGGAGGCGGCCAGGGGCACGCCGAGCACCGGCTTCACCGTCTTGGCGGCAACCGCACCGGCCAGATGCGCGGCCAGGCCGGCAGCGCAGATGAAGACCTGGCAGCCCGCCTGCTCCAGCTCCCGGACCAGGTCATGGGTCCTCTCGGGGGTCCGGTGGGCCGAGGTCACGGTGAACCGGTGGGGGATGCCCAGCTTCTCCAGCACCTGCGAGCAGGGCCGCATCGTGTCCTCGTCGGAGATGCTGCCGATGAAAATGGCTACCTGACTCATGATTGCAACCTCCTGATTCCCTTGTCGCCGATATCCCGGCGGAAGTACTGTCCATCGAAGTGGATCCTTTCCACGGCGGCATAGGCGGTCTGCTGGGCCTTTTGCAGGTCGTCGCCCAGGGCGGTCACCCCGAGCACCCGCCCCCCCGCGGCCAGGACCTGCCCGTCCTGGAGGGTGGTGCCGGCGTGGAACACCTTGACGCCGTCCATGCGGTCGGCATCCTCGAGGCCCTGGATGGGCATGCCCCTGTCGTACTTCCTGGGATACCCTCCAGCCGCCATGACCACACAGATGCTTGTTTTTTCGGACCAGGCGACAGTCACGTGCTTGAGCCGGCCCTGCACGCAGGCCAGCAAAACCTCGGCCAGGTCGCTCTTCAGACGCATCAGCAGGGGCTGGCACTCCGGATCCCCGAACCTGACATTGTACTCCAGGACCTTGGGCCCCTGCGCAGTGAACATCAGCCCGGCGTAGAGGATGCCCTTGAAGGGGTTGTCCACGCTGGCCAGGTGCTGCACAAGGGGCCTGATGACCAGGTCGTTGATCTCGTCGTAACGCTCCGGGGGCAGTATGGGAGCAGGCGAATACGCCCCCATGCCGCCGGTGTTCAATCCGGTGTCGCCCTCTCCGATGGGCTTGTGGTCCTGTGAGGAGGGCATGGCCACGATGCTCTCGCCGTCGCAGAAGGCCAGAAACGAGGCCTCTTCACCCTGCAGGGCCTCTTCGATGACCACCCGCTCGCCGGCAGTGCCGAAGACCCGTTTGCGCATCATGTCGTCCAGGGCTTCCAGCGCCTCCTCCCTGGTCCGGCAGATGACGACCCCCTTGCCTGCGGCCAGGCCGTCGGCCTTGACCACAACCGGCAGGGAGTGCTCCTGCAGGTATGCCCTGGCCTGCCCATAGTCCTCAAAGGCCCGGAAATCGGCTGTGGGCACCTCGGCCTCGCGCATCAGGGACTTGGCAAAGGCCTTGCTGCCTTCGAGCTGGGCAGGGTAGGCGGTCGGCCCGAAGCAGGGGATGCCTTCCTTGTCCAGGGCGTTGGAAAGTCCGAGAACCAGGGGCAGCTCAGGACCCACCACCACCAGGTCGCACTTCCTCTTCCTGGCCAGGGAGACCATGCCGGGCAGGTCGTCGTGCTTGACCGGGACGTTTTCCCCCAGGGCGGCCGTGCCGCCGTTGCCAGGGGCGACAATGACCTCCCGCACCAGTGGGCTGTGCGTGAGCTTCCAGGCCAGGGCGTGCTCACGACCCCCGGAACCGACAACGAGTACCCGCACGTTCATCCTCCTTGATGGGCATTGGGCAGGAATCCGGCCAGGTGTCGGATGGCGGTGCCGCCTCCGGAACACAGTGCCGCAGTGCTTCCAGCCGGGGTATCCAGGGACCCGGGTCATTGACCGGCCGGGGAAGAACCGGCTATGTCCCTGCATGTTTTGCGTCACATGAGACAAAAAAATAAAATTTATCCCAGCTGCAGCGGAAAATCAAATCACACCACCAGCTCGAGGGGGCGTTTGTGACTATGCGCATGCCGTTCATCGATCTCAAGACTCAGTATCTCTACTGGCAGCAGGACATCCGGGCCCGCATCGACAAGGTCCTGGAGCACGGGCAGTATGTCATGGGGCCGGAGGTGCAGGAGTTGGAGCAATCATTGTCCGAGAGGGTCGGGGTCGGGCATGCCGTTGCCTGCTCCTCGGGCACCGACGCCCTGCTCATGGCGCTGATGGCCCTTGGCATTGGCCCGGGAGACGCCGTGTTCACCACCCCGTTCACCTTTACGGCCACCGCCGAGGTCATCCAGCTGGCCGGGGCCACACCCGTCTTCGTGGACATCGACCCCGTGACCTACAACCTGGACCCGGAAGCCCTGGACGCGGCCGTGAGGGCCCTTGCGCTCGGCAACGGAACCCACCCCCTGCCCAAACCGGCGCTGCAGCAGGCAGGGCTGACCCCCAGGGCCGTGATCGCGGTCAACCTTTTCGGCCAGCCCGCTGATTACGACCGCATCCAGCAGGTGGCGGATGCGCACGGCCTGGAAGTGGTCGAGGATGCGGCCCAGTCCTTCGGGGCGCAGTACAAGGGCAGGCCCAGCTGCGGACTGGGACGGATCGCCTGCACCTCCTTCTTTCCGGCCAAGCCGCTGGGCTGCTACGGGGACGGCGGGGCGGTGTTCACGGATGAAGACGACCTGGCCGACATTCTGCGCTCCATCCGCAACCACGGAAGCGGACGGGACAAATACGATACCGTCCGCCTCGGCCTGAACGGCAGGCTGGACACCATCCAGGCGGCCATTCTCCTGGTCAAGCTGATGGGCTTTGCGGCCGAGATGAGCAACCGCCGGCACCTTGCCGGCCTCTACGGCCGGCTGCTGGCGGAGTCGTGCCCTGCGTTGGTGGTTCCCGCTGTTGCCGAGGGATCCCAGAGTGCCTGGGCCCAATACTCGGTCCAGGCCGGGAACCGGGAGGCCATCAGAACGCGCCTGCAGGAAGCGGGAATCCCCACGGCAATCTACTACGCCAGGCCGCTGCACCTGCAGCCGGTCATGGCCCCTCTGGGCTACGTCCCCGGCGACATGCCGGTGTCCGAGCGGGTGGCGGAGCGCATCTTCAGCCTGCCCATGCACCCCTACCTCTCCGACGTGCAGGTCGGGGAGATCGTGCAGGAAGTTGCCCGGGCCGCTTCCCCCGGCACCTGAATCATTTTTTCGGGAAAAATGGACGTGACCGACACGAGCAAGCGCCAGCCAGCCAAAGGGGAGGCCCTTTTGGGCATCGACGTGGGCGGGACCCACACCGATGCAGTGCTCATAGACAGCGACGGGGTGACGGCCGAGGCCAAGATCCCCACCAACCCCGCCGACCTGATGTCCTCCCTGAAGGCTGTCCTGCAGGAGGTTCTGCAGGGCCGGTCCCCCGGAAGCATCAGCCGGTTCTCCCTGAGCACGACCCTGTGCACCAATGCCATTGTGCAGCAGAAGACAGACCCGGTGGGTGTCCTGGTCTCGGCCGGGGCGGGCCTGGACCCGGCACACTTTGCCCTCGGGGAGCACTTTGTGAGGCTCGACGGGGCCCTGGATCACAGGGGGGCCGAGATCCTGGCCATGGACCGGTCCCAGGCCAAGGAGCGGATCCGGGAGCTTGTCGGGGCGGGGGTCAGCGTCTTTGCCGTGGTGGGCAAGTTCTCCCCCCGCAACCCCGGGCACGAGAAGCTGATGGAGGAGGAGCTGCTGCGGCGGGGATGCGACTACGTGACCCTGGGGCACACCCTGTCGGGGCAGCTCAACTTTCCCAGACGCATCGCCACGGCGTACTACAACAGCGCGGTGTGGCGCATCTACAACGGTTTTGCAGACGCCGTGCACGGGGCACTGGACGGAATGGGCCTCAGCGCTCCGGTGCACGTGCTCAAGGCCGACGGCGGCACCATGCTCCTGGAGCAGTCCCGCTCCCGTCCGGTGGAGACCATTCTCTCCGGCCCGGCGGCCAGCGTCATGGGCATCGTGGCCCTGTGCGACATCCGCGGCGACGCCGTGCTGCTGGATATCGGAGGGACAACCACCGACATCGCGGTATTTGCCTCGGGGGCCCCGATTCTGGACCGCCAGGGCACGGCCATCCGGGAGCGAGCGACCCTGGTCCGGGCCCTGCACACACAGTCCATCGGCATGGGCGGCGACTCAGCGGTTCGGGTTGCAGAGGGCACGATTGCGGTCGGGCCGGAGCGACACGGCGAATGCCTGGCCAAGGGCGGACCCGTGCCCACTCTGGTCGATGCCCTGAACGTCCTGGGCCACTGCCGGCACGGCCGCACCGAAGACTCCTGGAAGGGGATGCGCGGGCTGGGGGAGAGGCTCGGCACCGAGCCCGAAGAAGCCGCGCGCCGGGTTTTGGACCGGGCCGTGACCACCATACGGCAGGCGGTCGGCAACATGCTGGAGGCGATCAACAACCGGCCCGTGTACACTGTGCACGAGGTCCTGGAGGAGCGCAGGATCAGCCCCGAGCGGATCTACCTCATGGGGGGGCCGGCAGAGGCCATGGCCGCCCCCCTGTCGCAGGTCATGGGACTCAAGTCGGTGGTTCCGGGTCATTCCGCAGTGGCCAACGCCGTGGGCGCGGCCCTGGCCAGGCCGACCATGCTCGTGGAGCTCTTCGCGGACACCTCCGCAGGGGTCGTACGCATCCCGTCCCTGGGCATATCCAGGCAGATCAAGGGCAGCTACTCTCTGGAGGATGCCCGGGAGGAGGTGCAGCAGGCCCTGACCCTGCACATGCAGGAGCAGGGCCTTGAGGTCGGGCCGGTGGAGATAGTGGAGCAGTCGGCCATGAACATGGTCAGGGACTTCCACACCGCGGGGCAGGACATCAGGGTCAGGTGCCAGATCAAGCCCGGCGTCTCAAAGGAGCAGGGGGTGGTGCAATGCCCGTGCTGAAAGCCGGGAACACGCTGGGGGTGGTTTTCTTTCCCGCCTTTGACTGGTCCATCAGCCCCACCCATCCCGAACGGCAGGAACGGCTGCTGTACACCATGGACCAGCTCAAGGAGGAAGGGGTCTTCGACATCGAGGGGATCACCGAGTTCAAGCCCGAGGTGGCCACCTTCAAGGATGTCGAGCGCACCCATTTCTGTTTTCCCGGGCCGGGGGAGGTGCTCACAGACTCCCACCTTATCGCTGCCGGAGGGGCCATCAAGGCCTCAGACCTGGTCCTTGGCGGCACAAAGAAGAAGTCCTTTGCCCTGGTCAGGCCGCCGGGACACCACGCCATGAAGGTGGTGCACGGCAACAGGGGCTTCTGCAGCGTCAACAACGAAGCGGTCATGATCGAGCGTCTCCGTGACCACTACGGGGTCAGGCGGGTGGCCATAGTGGACACGGACTGCCACCATGGCGACGGGACCCAGGACATCTACTGGCACGATCCGGACACCCTGTTCATCTCCCTGCACCAGGACGGCCGGACCCTCTTCCCGGGAAGCGGTTTCCCCAACGAGCTGGGAGGGCCCCAGGCCGCCGGCACGACCATCAACATCCCCCTTCCCCCGGGCACCTCGGACACCGGGATCCTGCACGTCCTGGACAATCTCATCCTGCCCATGCTCGAGGATTTCAAGCCCGAGCTGGTCATCAACTCGGCCGGGCAGGACAACCACTACACAGACCCGCTCACGGACATGAACTTTTCCGCCCAGGGGTATGCCGAGCTGAGCCGCCGCCTGGACCCGGACATCGCCGTGCTCGAAGGGGGCTACGCCATCCAGGGTGCTCTGCCCTACGTCAACCTGGGCATTGTCCTGGCTCTGGCCGGGATGGACTTTTCCCAGGTGCGCGAGCCAGACTACGACCCCGGCAGGATCCGCCAGAGCCGTCAGATCGACGACTACCTGCCCAAGCTCTGCGAGGCCATCCTGGAGATCTACCACCGTCCGCCGGACAAGCTCATATCCAGGGAGAAGCAAGGCGGCTGGTGGGTCAGGAGCAAGGAGATATTCTACGACACGGACGGGATCCGGGACCGGCAGAAGGAGTATGTCAGGGTCTGCGGCGAGTGCATGGGGCTCCTGAAGGTGGAGACGTCCTCGTCCCGGCTCTCCGGGTGTCTGGGGATCGAGATACCCAGGCAGGCCTGCGGGAAATGCAGGGATCAGGGCGAGCAGGAGCTCAGCCAAGCCCGCGACAGCGGCAGCTATCGGAATATCCAGCTCATCGACCGACCGGGCCGCCGCTCTGAAAGGTTCACCCCGGGGGAGTGAGCGGTTTCCGGGTGGTGCTGCGGCCGGCTGCCTGGGCGACCTGAGGTGTCGGCCTGCCGTAACTCCTTGAATAACCGGCCTTGTTGGGAATCGCCTTCCGGGAAAGACAAGGGCTGGAAAATCGGGTATCCGGCCGGAAGTATGCAAGAGTGTGGGAGTTCAGTGGAGGGGGCTTCAGTGGAAACGTTGTCCGAGTTGACCCTGCGCCACGTCCTGGAAAGGAGCCTTGGTCTGCATGGGGATCGACCCGCCCTGGGATGGGTCGACGGCGAGGTCCTGAGCTATGCCCAGGTGGGGGTCAGGGTCAAACAGGTGCAGCGCCTCCTGCTGCAGTCAGGCTTCCGGCCCGGGGACCGGGTGGCCATCTGCGGGGAGAACATGCCCAACTGGGGGGTGGCCTTTTTTGCCGCCACCTCCATGGGGGGCGTGGCCGTGCCCATCCTGACCGATTTCCAGCCCGGGGCCATCAGCAACATCCTCAAGCACTCCGGGGCCCGGGTGCTGCTCGTGTCCCGACGTTTGTGCGACAAGATCAAGGGGCTGGACGGCACCAGCGTCCGGGCCTGCATCCTGCTCGACGATTTCACGCCGGTGGTCAGGAACCAGGAAGGGGACCCCTGTACGGAAAAATTCCGGCCCTGCAAGGCTTTTCCCCGGGCTGAAGCCGGGAGGGTGGACGTTTCCGGCCCGGGGGGCGATGGCGTGCGGGTCGGGGAGCAGGATACCGCCACGATCATCTACACCTCGGGCACCACGGGCAGCTCCAAAGGGGTCATGCTCTCGCACAGGAACGTGGTTTTCGGTGCCCTGTCGGCCAACGCCATCGGCCGGGTCGGGAGCAGCGACCGCATGCTGTCCATCCTGCCCCTGGCCCATGTGTACGAGTGCACCCTGGGGCTGGTCATCCCCTTCCTGCAAGGGGCCCCGGTCTACTACCTGGACAAACCTCCCACGGCCAGGGTCCTCCTTCCGGCCCTGCAGCGGGTCCGTCCCACCATGATGCTCAGCGTGCCGCTGGTCATCGAGAAGATCTACAAGGGCAGGGTGCACAAGGAGCTGAACCGCAACCGGCTCCTGCGACTGCTGGGTTCGGTGGCGCCGACCCGCAAGCTGCTGCACCGCATGGCAGGCCGCAAGCTGCGCGCGTCCTTCGGGGGTGAGCTGCGCTTCTTCGGTATCGGCGGGGCGGCGCTGGCCCCGGAGGTTGAGCGCTTCCTGCGCGAGGCGGGGTTTCCCTACGCCATAGGCTACGGCCTGACCGAGTGCTCCCCCCTGGTGGCGGGATCCAACCGCCACACCACCCGCCTGCGCCGGATCGGCAGGGCGGTTCCGGGAGTCAGCATCCGCATCAAGGACCCCGACCCGGTCACGGGCGTGGGCGAGGTCCAGGTCCGGGGGGACAACGTCATGCAGGGCTATTACCGGGAGCCCGGGATGACCAGGGAGGCCTTCACCCAGGACGGCTGGTTCCGCACCCAGGACCTCGGGGTGGTGGACGGCGACCACTACCTGCAGCTGCGCGGCCGGATCAAGAACATCATCCTTGGTCCGAGCGGGGAGAACATCTACCCCGAGGAGATCGAGACCATCTGCACGCAGAACCCCTACACCCTGGACTGCCTGGTCTATGCCGTGGACAACAAGCTGTGCATGCGGGTCCACCTGGACTATGAAAGGCTCAACGAGCTCTTTGCGCAGCTCAGGGTGGGGCGGGACCACGTTGGCGAGCACGTTCGCGACCTGCTGGAGAAGCTCCGGCAGGAGGTCAACTCCAAGGTGGCCACCTTCTGCCGCGTCCACCATATCTTCGAGCAGCGCGAGCCGTTCGAGAAGACCCCGACCAAGAAGATCAAGCGCTATCTCTACGTTGGCTGAACCCGTTTTGGGAGGCATCCATGCAGGCCATGAATACGTGCCGGCTCTTTCTTGTCCTGATTCTCCTGGCCGCGGCATTCCCGGCCCGGCTTTGCGCAGAAGGCCCGTACAAGCGCTTCTTCACCGGGCTTGAAGGCGGTCCCCTGACCTGGACCGGGCTGGCCATCGCCAATACCGGGTCCGACCGGGCAACCTTCGTGGTCCGGGTCAGGGATGCGTCGGGCACGGTCCGCACCACCACGCAGGTCGACGTCGCAGCCGGCGCGCAGCAGGCCATGCTCGTCAGTCCGGGGTTCGAGGGCGTGGCCTCCCTGGCGGTGGAGACCGTGGCCTCCCCCGAGTTTTCCTGCCTGGTGATCCAGGGGGAGGGGGGGCTGGCCCGGGAGGTGCACCCTGCTGCCGGACACATGCGCTCCGTCCTCCCCCACGTTGCCGTGGACGCGGTCTGGGACTCGTTTCTCTCCCTGACCAACACCTGCCCCCTGGAGGTGCCAGTGACCGTGGAGCTCAGGGATGCGCAAGGATCCCCTGCGGCGCGGCAGGAGCTCGTGCTGCCCGGGTTTGGTTCGATCAGGCTGGATGTCCGGGAGGACCTCCAGGTTTTAGAAATCGTCTCCGGCACGGTGCTGGTGGAGAGCCCCGGCCCGGTCGCGGCCGGCCTTGTGTACCACAACTTCAGGGCCGGCGGGGACAGCAGCGTGGGGACCACGGCGCGACTTCTCTCCCCGGACATTGTCCCGGGCCCGGGGGTCGTGTTCCTGGACCAGGGTCTTGGCCTGTTGCTGGACGGGGCGGCCGAAGAGGAGATGTTTCTGAGCCTTCCCTACGGATTTCGGGCCTACGACCTTTCAGGGGGATTGCTCCTTGATTCCTCTGACCAGGGCAGCTCCTGCTCCATTGTCTCGCAGCCGGGGGTGGTGGTGCGGGACACCTGCGGCAGGGACCGCCACATCCTGTTTCTGACCGACACCCCCCCGGCCTTTGTCCACCCCGGGGAGGACATGCAGACGTTCCCGACCTACATCGAGTCCCGGCGGGTGCGGCTGGAGGCCGTTGAGGGGGACCCGTTCCAGCGGGTGGGACGCATCGAGGTCCTGGACCCATCCGGAGCACGCGTCGGGACCATCGAGGGAGGGGCCGGCTTTTTCACCGCCACCGGGCTCGCGGTGGGGGAAACCAGGACCTACACGGCGCGAGCGGTTTCCGTGGGCGGCCGGGAAGACACACCGCTCGGTTTTGTTGCCACGACCTTTCAGGTCTCAAGGACCACCTACCCGGGCTGAGGGGGCTGCTGACCGTTCCGGGTGAACGGTGGGAATCGAACAGGCCCGGGCCTCTTTCCGAAACCGGGCAACCGTTGAAACGTACGCTTGAACCGGAAGAACCAAAAAAGGCGGGCCCATCCGGGCCCGCCTTTTTGCATCAGGGGGTGGCCGGTCTACTTCTTGACCGTGGACACCTTGCCCTCGATCAGGTCCGAGATGACGCTGGGGTCGGCCAGGGTGGAGGTGTCGCCGATGGTCTCGGTGTCGTCCGAGGCGATCTTGCGCAGGATGCGTCGCATGATCTTGCCGCTGCGGGTCTTGGGCAGCCCGGGGGAGAACTGGACGAACTCCGGGGTGGCAATGGGCCCGATCTCGGACCGCACGTGCTTTTTGAGCTCGACCATGAGCTCGTCGCTCGGCTCCTGATCCTCCTTGAGGGTCACGTAGGCGTAGATGGTCTGCCCCTTGACCTCATGGGGCATGCCGACCACGGCCGCCTCGGACACCGCCGGGTGGGAGACCAGGGCGGACTCGATCTCGGCCGTGCCCATGCGGTGGCCGGAAACATTGATCACGTCGTCGACCCGGCCCATGATCCAGAAGTAGCCGTCCTCGTCCACCCGGGCCCCGTCGCCAGACTCGTACACCCCGGGAAAGCCGGCGAAGTACTGCTGCTTGAAGCGCTCGGGATCGCCCCAGACACCGCGCAGCATGCCCGGCCAGGGCTTGTTGATGACCAGGAAACCGCCCCCCTGATCGACCTCCTCGCCCTCCTTGGTCACGATGGAGGCGTCAACGCCGGGCAGGGGTTTGGTGGCCGATCCCGGCTTGAGGGGCGTGGCGTAGGGCAGGGCGGAGATCATGATGCCGCCGGTCTCGGTCTGCCACCAGGTGTCCACCACGGGCAGCTTTTCCCGGCCGATATTGATGTAGTACCACATCCAGGCCTGGGGGTTGATGGGCTCCCCCACGGACCCGAGCACCCGCAGGCTGGACAGGTCGTTCTGCTGGGTCCACTTCTCCCCCAGCCGCATCAGGGAGCGGATGACCGTGGGGGCGGTGTAGAAGACCGTGACCTTGAACTTTTCGCAGATCTGCCAGAAACGGTTGGGCTCGGGGTAGGTCGGGACCCCTTCGAACATCAGCGAGGTCATGCCCAGGGCCAGAGGGCCGTAAGTGATGTAGGTGTGGCCGGTGACCCAGCCGATGTCCGCGGTGCACCAGTGGATGTCGTCGTCGTGCAGGTCGAAGACCCACTGGCTGGTGTGGGCGGAGTAGACCAGGTACCCGGCTGAGGTGTGGTAGACGCCCTTTGGCTTGCCGGTGGAGCCGGAGGTGTAGAGAATGAAGAGCACGTCCTCGGCGTCCATGACCTCGGGCTCGCACTGGTCCGGGAGCTCGGGGTCCTGCATGAGCTCGTCCCAGGGCAGGTCGCGGCCCTCGACAACGTTGACGTCGTTGTCGCATGACCTGACCAGGACGACTTTTTCCACCGTGGGGCACTCCTCGAGGGCAGTGTCGACATTTGGTTTCAGGGGGATGGACTTGCCGGCCCGGAAGACCCCGTTACCCGCCACCAGGACCTTGGCTTCGCAGTCGTTGATCCGGTCGCGCAGGCTGTTGGCGGAAAAACCGGCAAAGACGATGGAGTGGGGAGCGCCGATACGGGCGCAGGCCAGCATGGCCACGACCAGCTCGGGCACCATGGGCAGATAGATGGAGACCCGGTCGCCTTTTGAGACGCCCAGCTTCTTGAGCACGTTGGCGAAGCGGCAGACCTCCGCGTGCAGCTCCTGGTAGGTGAAGGTCTTGACCGCGTCCTCCTTCTCGCCCTGCCAGATGATGGCCGTCTTGTCGGCCTTGCCGTTTTCCAGGTGGCGGTCCAGGCAGTTGTAGCTGACGTTGAGCCGGCCGCCCTGGTACCACTTGATCTCGGGTTTGTGAAAATCCCACTCCAGGATCTTCCCGGGCTCCTTGTACCAGGTGATGAGCTCAGCGGCGCGGTCGCGCCAGAACCCGTCGGGGTCGTCCATGGAGCGCTTGTAATGCGCTTCATACTCCTCCATGCTCTTGACATGCGCCTGGTCGCGGCCTTTGCTGGGCGGCTGGAAGACCCTGATCTCGTCCAACATGTGCTCGATGCGCTCTTTCTGCTCGCTCATACCTGCTCCCTTACCCAAGAATAGAGGGTGGTTGGAAAGGTTTGCCCGGGGCTGAAGTGCCCTGGGAGTGACACTACATCAGTCACTGGTCATGCTGCAAATCGCCGCCCGTGACAGTGGCGTGTCACCCTCCCCTGCGTTTCAAACGTTTCTTGTACGTTGAAACCAGTGTCCGGTTCAATCATTTTTCGGTGAACGTCATCAAGCAGGGCCGCGCACGGCACAGTGGCCGGGAGGCTGCCGCTGGTCTTTGACTTCTGACCGTTTATGGGTGAATGCTGCCATTCGGCTTCCGTGAGAACCGCCGATTGAAACGAGCCAGGGTAAACCTATGAGCCTTCGTTACCTCGATTATCTCTTCCGGCCCAAGTCCGTGGCCGTGGTGGGCGCCTCGAACCGTCCCCGGAGCATCGGCTCGGTGGTCATGCGCAACCTGCTGCAGGGTGGGTTCTCCGGCCCGGTCATGCCGGTCAACCCCAAGTACCGGGCCGTGGCCGGAGTCCTGGCCTACCCGAATGTGGCGGCCCTGCCCACCACACCCGACCTGGCCGTGGTCTGCACGCCCCCGCGCACGGTGCCCGGCTTTGTCGAGGATCTTGGCAGGCTGGGCACACACGCGGTCATTGTCATGTCCACCGACCTGCACCTGGCCAGGGACAGCCAGGGGCTGAGCCTGCAGGACAGGATGATGCGCTCTGCCAGGCAACACGCCATCCGCATCCTGGGGCCGGACAGCCTGGGCCTGATCGTGCCCAGCACCGGGCTCAACGCCAGCTTTGCCCACATCCAGGTCCAGCAGGGACAGATAGCCTTCGTGTCCCAGTCCGGGGCCATGTGCACGGCAGTCCTCGACTGGGCCAAGACCAAGGGCATCGGCTTCTCCCACGTGGTCTCCGTGGGGGGATCGGCGGACGTCGACTTCGGCGATGTCATCGATCACCTGGGCGGGGACCCCTTCACCAAGTCCATCCTGCTCTACATCAACGAGGTGGGCAATGCCCGCAACTTCCTCTCCGCGGCCAGGTCCACGGCCAGGAACAAGCCCATTATCGTGATCAAGGGGGGGGTTGCCCAGATCGAAAAGCGTTCCACGGAATCCCATGCCGGCATGATGATCACCAGTGACGAGGTCTATGGCGCGGCTTTCAGGCGGGCCGGCATGCTCAGGGTCTTCGAGGTCGACGCCCTGTTCGATGCAGTGGAGACGCTGGCCAGGTCTGCCCCCATCAAGGGGGACCGGCTGGCGGTTCTTTCCAATGGGGGCGGTCCGGGCATCCTGGCCACGGACTCGTTGCTCTCAGGCGGGGGGCGGCTGGCCGAACTCTCCCAGGAGACGGTCAGGGATCTCGACCAGGCCATCCAGAGCCCCTGGTCCGAGACCAACCCCGTGCAGATCATCGACCACGCCCCGGGTGAGACCTATGCCGACTCGCTGCGCATCCTGCTCAAGGACTCCGGGGTGGATGCGGTGCTGGTGCTGCACGTGCCCACCGCCTTTGCCTCCAGCGAGGACATTGCAGGGTCCGTGGTCACCGTGGCCGGGGGGCGCAAAAGCAAGGTGCTCACCAGCTGGCTGGGTCAGGAGAGCATGGTCCAGGCCCGCAGGATGTTCAACCTGGCCGGCATCCCCACCTACGAGACCCCGCACAAGGCGGTGGGGGCTTTCCTGGACATGGTGCGCTACCGGCGCAACCAGGAGATGCTCATGGAGACCCCTGACTCGGCCCCGACCGAGTTCACCCCCAACACCAGCACCGCCAGGACCATGATCAGGGAGGCCTTGGCCCACGGCCGCACGGTGCTCAGCGCACCGGAGGCCATGCAGGTCCTTGCGGCCTACGGCATTCCCATCGTGGAGACCCGGCTGGTGGAGGATGTGGAGGAGGCCGTGCTGACCACCAGGGAGCTCGGTTTCCCGGTGACGCTCAAGGTGGTGTCCCCAGACCTGGTGCACAAGTCCGATGTGGGCGGGGTGGCCCTGGACCTGGAGTCGGCCGAGAGTGTGCGCTCGGCCGCCCAGGCCATCACCGCCCGGGTGCGCGGTTTCAACGAGCAGGCCAGGATCGACGGGTTCATCCTGCAGAAGATGGTCCGGCGCACAGGGACCCACGAGCTGTACGCCGGGGTGGTCACCGACCAGGTCTTCGGTCCGGTGATCATGTTCGGCCAGGGGGGCACGGCCGTGGAGGTCATCAGCGACAGGGCCGTTGGCCTGCCGCCGCTGAACATGGCCTTGGCCCGCTGGATCATACGCCTGACCCGCATCTCCAAGGTCCTGAAGGGGTACAGGGAGCAGTCGGGCGTGGACATGGACGCGGTGTGCCTGACCTTGATGCAGATCTCCCAGATGGTCATCGACCTGCCCGAGATCGTGGAGCTGGACGTCAACCCGTTGCTGGCGGATGCCCAGGGGGTGCTGGTGCTGGACGCCCGCATGGTCATCCAGAAGGCGCGGCAGACAGGGCCGGAGCGGCTGGCCATCCGCCCCTACCCCAAGGACCTGGAGGAGTGCGCCACACTGCAGTCGGGGCGCCAGGTCTTTCTGCGGCCCATCCGGCCCGAGGACGAGCCCAAGCACTTCGAGTTCATCAACAGCCTCTCCCCAGAGGACATCCGCATGCGCTTTTTCGGCCACGTGCGGGAGTTCCCCCACTCCCAGATGGCCAGGTTCACCCAGATCGACTACGACCGGGAGATGGCCTTCATAGCCGTGACCCGGAACGAAGAGGGGCGGGAGGTGACCCTGGGCGTGAACAGGGTCTTTTTCGATCCGGACAACACCACGGCCGAGTTCGCCATCGTGGTTCGCAGCGACGTCAAGGGCCAGGGGCTGGGCTCGCTGCTCATGGAGAAGGTGCTGCGCTACGTCAAAAGCAGGGGCATTCAGGAGCTGACCGCACACACCCTGCAGGAGAACAAGGCCATGAAGGCCCTGGGCGGCAAGTACGGGTTCACGGTGACCCGCATGGAGGACGACCCGGACATGATCGAGCTGCGCCTGAAGCTCTGAGCGGCCGGGGTGGACAAACCCCGCAATGTGAGGCATCCGGCAGGGCGCACTCGTGACCGGGGTGCAGCCGGGTTGTTCTCCGGTCCTGATGTTGACTGGGGATGAATGACATGCGTATGGCTTTTCAAGGAACCGGACTTCCGCCCCTGCACCACTTCCATCTCCACTCTTTCAGAACGCAATGACAGACAGATTTTCGGATATTTTTTCAGGGCAGCCCAAGCCCTCGGCCTGGCAGCGTTTCGTTGCGCCGGCCTCCACCGGTCTGCTCCACAGTGCGGGCCGTCTTCTGGGCAGGACGGCCTACCTCCTGGACATCCGTCACCGCCGGATCGTAAAGCGCAACCTGCAGTTTGCCTTTCCCGAGAAGTCAAAGGATGAGGTGCGCGCCATTGCCTCGAAGGTTTTTCAGCACTACGGCATCACCGTGCTGGAGATCATCCAGTCGAGCTGGTGCCGCCCCGAAACCATGCTGCGCATGATCACTGAGGTGGAGGGCAGGGAGAACCTGGACGCTCTGGAAAGCGACAAGGGCACGATTCTGGTCACCGCCCACATTGGGAACTGGGAGATGGCCAACCAGTTCGCCACGGCTGTCCTGAGCAGGCCGCTCGTTGCCGTGGCCCGGTCCATCAGGAACCCGGCCCTGGAGAAAGCCCTGGTCTGGTTCAGAACCCGCTTCGGCGGGGAGCTGATCAACAAGAAAGGGGCCATGCCGGAGATGCGCCGCGCCCTGAAGCAGGGCCGCACCCTGGCCCTGCTGGTCGACCAGGGCGCCAAGGCCGGTGAAGGCGTCCGGGTCAGGTTTTTCAACCGTGACGTCCGGGCGCACGCTGTTGTCGCGGTGCTGGCGCTGCGCTATGGGTGCACGGTGGTGCCTGCCTACTGCGTCAGGGAGGGGCGGGGCTTCAGGGCGGTGATAGAGCCCCCGCTACGAATCGAACGCACGGGCGACCTGCGGGCGGACATCGTCAGCAACACGCAGAAGGTTCAGGACGTCATTGAGAGGGCCGTGCGGCGTTACCCGGAGCAGTGGTTCTGGTTCCACAAGCGCTGGAGGACCTTTTACCCGGAGCTGTACAAGAAGGAGATGGAGCGCAAGAAGCGGCAACGGGAGCGTCGTACCCGCAAGAAAGGAAAGGGGCCGGAAAAGACGGGCAGAGGGGACGCGTGATGCACGGCCACCAGTCAGGACCCCAGGCGGGGAAGATGTTTTGCGGCGGGCGCGGACCAGGCTTTCCCAAAGGCTTCGCAGGTGCCTTCAAGCTGCTCGTGACGGTGCTTGTGGCAGCCTACCCGGTCACGGTCTGGGCAGTTCCCCACGGGGACAGCAGCACCTACAACATCCTGGCATCGGCAGGGCTGGTGAGCTTTCTCGTCAGACGTCAGGGGCTGGTCACCCGGGAGGAAAGATATCTGGCACTGGCCCTTTTGAGTTTCTTCCTCATCACTGTCGCGGCCTGGGTGGTCAACGGCCTGCACCCTGCGACCGGGGGGCAGGTGGAGCGCTACTTTCTCTTCACCGGGGGGATCGCGATCCTGTACCTGGTGTCGGTGGTGCGGCCGCCTGCAGCCGTGATCTGGTGGGGGGGGACCCTGGGGGCGGCTTGCATGGGGGTGTACGCCCTGTACATGACCCGGCTGGGCCAGGTGGAAGCACTGCGTAATTTCCTGATGATCCACAGCCAGGTCAACTACATCAACTTCGGGCAGATCGCCCTGGTCAACTCCTGCCTGTGCATGGTGGCCATTCCCTATTTCTACCGGAGTAACCGGTGGGCGGTGCTGTGGCCCCTGTGCGCTTTCGTGCTGGGCCTGGCCGCGGTAGGGCTGTCCCTGACCCGGGGGGTGTGGGTGGCCCTGCCGGCCCTGTTCGTGATCCTGTCCTGGCAGGGCTTCCGGTGCATCGGGCGCCACAGAAAGCTCGCCCTTGTCTTCGGCCTGGCCTTCCTGGCCGGCGCGGGGGGGCTGCTGATGAACGACCGGGTCTCGAAGCGTATCACAGAGGGGGTGGAGCAGGTCGAGGGCTATGTCCACGACAACAGGGCGGGAACTCCGGTCGGGGCCAGGATGGAGATGTACAGGGTGGCCTGGGGCATCTTTCTGGACAACCCGCTCTTCGGTGCGGGCAAGGGGGGCTACCAGGAAACGGTTTCCCGGCTGGTGGAAGTGGGGGACGTCCACCCCTACGTGGGGCAACACTCCTTCCCCCACAGCGAGTTTGCCAGCCAGCTCGCCTACCACGGCCTGGCAGGCCTGGGTGGGTTGGCCGTGCTGCTCGCGGTACCGACTGTTGTTTTTTTTCGCAGGTTGTCGGCCGGGGACATTGTACGGCGCAGGACCGGCCAGGCAGGGCTGCTGCTCATGGTCGCCTATGTCCACTTCATGTTCACCGACTCGATCCTCGAGCAGCGGACCACGATCATTCACTTTTCCCTGCTGGTGCCCCTGCTCACCGCACTCGGCGCCAGGAGCAGCCCCCACCCGGGGGGGCAGGAGGACAATGGACATGGAGCACTGTGACAGGGTGTCCACCCCCTGCGTGGCGGACCTTGGGTGCGGGCCCAAAAAGCGTCCCGGGTGCCTGGGCATCGACCACCACCCCTACCCGGGGGTGGACGTGGTCTGCGACCTGGATGAAACGCCGTGGCCGGTTGCCGATGACAGCTTTGACCGGGTCTTTGCCAGTCACGTGATCGAGCACCTCGCATCCATCCCGTCCTTCATGAGCGAGGTGCACCGGGTCTCCCGCCCGGGCTGCACCGTGGAGCTGGTCACCCCCCACTTCTCCTCGCTGGACTCCTGGAAGGACCCCACCCACCGCTGGCACCTGGCCTGTGACTGGCATGAAACCTTCTGCCGGGCGGACGTCTACCTGGCACGGCAGGTCCCCAGGTTCGAGCCGCTGAGCACCGAGGTGACCTTCACCAGCAGTCTGCGCAACATCCCGGCCAGAGCGCTGGTGCGCCTTCTGGGGCGGCGGGTGTGGGAAAAGCACTACGCGTTCCGCTATCCGGCACGGAACATCCGGACCGTGCTGCGGGTAGAAAAATGAGTGTCTGCGTGGCGCTGGAAGCCTCCTCAGCCCTGTCGCGCAAGCGCTCCGGCATTCAGCGGTACATTTTCGAGCTGTCCACGGCGCTGGCGGCGACACTCCCGCAGGGATGGTCGTTGCGCCTGAGCTACCCCTGGACCCGGTACAGGAAGCGCCACCTCAGACCGGAGCTTTCCCCGGCCCATGGCTGGGAGCTCCCCTTGATAGGGCTCAGGGGTGTCGACCTGGTCCATGCCCTGGACACCCGCCTGCCCCGGAGCCGGTACAGGTCCCTGGTCTGCACGGTGCACGACCTGTTTTCGGTCGTGCTGCCCGGATACGGGAGCAGGTCCTTCAGAAGGCGCAAGAGGTCCTGCTATGCGCGCATTGCCAGGCGGGCCGAACGCATCATCGTGCCCAGCCAGGCCACGCGCGAGGACTTGCTTGCGCACACCGGGGTGCAGCCGGGGAGCATCAGGGTTGTGCCCCACGGCGTCAGCTCCTGCTTTGTTGACGCCTTTTCCCGGGACACGGGTACCCGGGGGGGCTATGTCCTGGCCTTCGGGGGGGGTGGGCGCAAGAACCTCGTGAATGTGGTGCGGGCCTTTGCC
>CAZQOG010000022.1:0-30114 GCA_964594925.1 uncultured Desulfohalobiaceae bacterium | reverse complement strand
CCCGGAGTCCGACCCGTCACCCGGGCCGTGGTGGAAGCACTTTGAAAGTGACGAGCTGAACCGGCTCGTGGACCTTGCCCTGAGCGGCAACTTCGACATCCGTACTGCCTGGGCCAGGCTGACCCAGGCCCGGGCCGAGGCTGGAAAGGCCGGTGCTGCGCTTTACCCCTCGCTCGAAGCCAGCGCAGGGGCCTCCCGGCGCCGGGCCGCTCTCCAGGAGGACAACGGTTCGGGTGCGCGTATCACCGATGTGGAGGAGTACTCCCTGGGGCTTGCCGCCGGCTACGAGATCGACCTCTGGGGACGCATCCGGGCCGGACGCAACGCCCAGGCAGAGGAGTTCTTCGCAGCCGGGGAGGACCTGGACGCAGCCGCAGTGACCGTCACCGCCGAGATCGTCACCACCTGGGTCGAGCTTGTTGGCGTGCGCAGCGAAAGGGGCCTGCTCTTGGAGCAGATCGAGCTGAACAGGAATCTGCTCTCGCTGCAGCGCTCCCGCTTCGAGAACGGGCTGGCAACAGCGCTGGACGTGTCCCAGCAGATGGAGAACCTGGCTGCGGTGCAAGCCCAGCTGCCTCTGCTCGAACGCCGGGCGCAGCTCACTGAAAACGCACTGGTCCTGCTCGTGGGCAGGGCCGATCCCGGAGACTTCCAGGTCACCCAGCAGGAGCTTCCCGAGCTGATCCCCCTTCCCGCCGCAGGCCTTCCAGCAGACCTTCTTGCGTCCCGCCCGGACGTCCGGGCTGCAGGGCGCAGGCTGCAGGCAGCGGACTGGCGCATCCAAGTGTCCAGGGCCGACAGGCTGCCTGCCCTGAGATTGTCGGCCGGGGCGTCCTTGTCAAGTGCCAGCCTGGACATGCTCTTCTCCAACTGGGTGACCACCCTGGCGGCAGGTCTGACCGGCCCTGTCTTCGATGCGGGCAGACGCTTGGCCGAAGTGGAACGGGTCCGGGCCGTGGCAGAGCAGCGCCTTGCCGAGTATGCGTCCACCGTGGCCCGGGCGGTCACGGAGGTCGAGGACGGGCTGACCGGTGAGTACAGGCAGCGACAGTACATCGACCGCCTGAACGAGCAGCTCGAGGCAGCCGTCCTGGCCATGCGCCAGGCCCGAATCCGCTACCTCAACGGGGAAAGCGACTACTTGAACTATCTTACCGGCATTCAGAACGTACAGCGTCTGCAACGTCAGATCATCGGACAGAGAGCCGAGCTGATCAAGCTCCGCGTGGGGCTCTACCGGGCCCTTGGCGGAGACTGGACATCCCTGACCGGCGTCGGCTTCCGACAGAAGCCACCGGCCGCACCCGCAGCGTCCTGACACACGGAGCTCTTTGCATGGACAGAGACAACGATTCCTTCCGGTTCCTGCCCTTTTTGCTCAAGCTGGGGACAGCTGTGGCCCTGCTTGCTGCAGGAGCTGGGCTGGCCGTGTATTTCGTGGCCACTAAGCCCGAGGTGCAAAAGCAGAAGCCCCGGCCGCAGACCGTTTACGTACAGGCCATGAAGGCCCAGAAAACACCGGCACTGGCATCGGTCTCGGGCATGGGGAAAGTGGTCCCCTCGCAACAGATCACCCTCCGGGCCAGGGTGACCGGGACCATTGTCGGCCTTTCCGAGCGCTTTCTTCCCGGCGGGCGCATTCCCAAGGGCGATGTCATCCTGCGTATCGATCCCAGCGATTACCGGATCGAGGTCGCAAAGAGCGAGAGCGAGCTGCGCAAGGCCGTGGCCGATCTGGAGCTGGAGCAGGGACGGCAGTCGGTCGCCCGGCAAGAGCTTGCGCTGCTGCGTGAAGCATCCCCAGGCAATGTCAACGGCACCGAGCTGGCCCTGCGCAAGCCCCAGCTGCACCAGGCCGAAGCCCAGGTGGCCATTGCCCAGGCCCAGCTGGACAGGGCCCGGCTGAATCTGAGCCGCACCGTGCTCACAGCCCCTTTCAATGCCCTGGTGGTGGACCGCCAGGTCGATATCGGCGCCCAGGTCGGCATTCAGGAACCCCTGGCCACCCTGGCGGCCACGGATGAGTACTGGATCGAGGTCTCGGTCCCGGCAGACAGGCTTAGCTTGATGGACCTGGATGCCGGCGGCGGCACGGCCCGGATCCAATCCCAGAGCGGTGCCGGGCTTTGGACGGGACGCGTCATGCACTCCCTGGGCATCCTTGATGAAAACTCCCGTCTGGCCAAGGTCCTGGTCAGCGTCAGCAACCCCCTGGATGCCGGCCCCATGCCTCTGATGCTGGGGGACTATGTCTCCGTCTCGATTGATGGCCGCGACCTGGGGGAGATGTTCGTTCTGCCCAGGGGCGCTTTGCGCAGCGGGGATGCCGTCTGGATCGCCGAGGAGGGTCGACTCGACATCAGACCGGTGGAGGTTGCGCTGCGAAGCGGTGAAACCGTGTACGTCCGCTCAGGGCTTCAGCCCGGTGAGATGGTCATAACCTCCGACATCGCCGCACCCGTTCCGGGGATGTCCCTGGACGTGGCCGGACAAGAGCCGTCCGAGGCACAAGCCACTCCCTCGGGAGCAGGAGCAGACCTGCCCGGCGTCACGGAGCAGGCCAGATGAACAGGGATTTTGTCACCCGTCGCGGCCCTGTGGCCTGGATGGCGGGGAACTCGGTTTCGGCCAACCTGCTCATGGTCGCCTTCCTGGTGGGCGGGCTCATCCTGGCCTTCAACATCAAGCAGGAGATCTTCCCCGAGTTTTCCCTGGACACCGTGAGCGTCTCCGTGGCCTACCGCGGGGCCAGCCCGGAGGAGGTGGAGGAGGGGATCGTCCTTCCCGTGGAGGAGGCCATCCAGGGGATCGAGGGGATCAAAGAGGTCCGGTCCACGGCCTCTGAGGGTTCCGGGCGGATCGTCGTCGAAGCCCTGGAAGGCACGGACATCTCCCTCCTCTGGCAGGAGATCCGCAGTGAAGTGGACCGCATCGACACCTTCCCGCTGGATGCCGAGGAGCCCATGGTGGTCATCGACACCCGCCGGCGGGAGGTCATGGACATCGCCCTGCACGGTTCAGACAATGAGCTGGTCCTGCGGGAAACAGCCGAGTCCGTGCGGGACGAGCTTCTCAGCGACCCCGCCATCACCCAGGTCGGGCTCGAAGGGGCCCGGGACTATGAAATCCACATTGCCGTCTCCCAGTCCGAATTGCGGCGCTACGGCCTGACCCTGGGGGACATCGCCTCCAGGGTGGCCGCGGCCTCCGTTGACATCGGGGGGGGGACCCTCCAGACCGCCGGGGGCGACATCCTGGTGCGCGTCAAGGACCGCAGGACCACCGTGCGGGAGTACGCAGGTCTTCCCGTGATCACCACCCCCGACGGCAGCCGGGTCCTTCTGGAGGATGTCGCCCGGATCAGCCAGGGCTTTGAGGACTCCGACACCTGGGCCACCTACAACGGCAGCCCGGCCATCTTCCTGGAAGTCTACCGGGTCGGCGATCAGACCCCGATCCAGGTTTCCGCCGCCACCAGGCAGGTTGTGGAACGCCTCAACCAGGAGCTCCCCGGCGCTCTGCAGCTCTCCATTGCCAGGGACAGCTCGGACATTTTTCAGCAGCGTGCGGACCTTTTGCTGCGCAACGCCCTCATCGGGCTCAGCCTTGTCTTCGTCCTGCTGGCTGTTTTCCTGGAGATCCGTCTGGCCTTCTGGGTCAGCATGGGCATCCCCATCTCCTTTCTGGGCTCGTTTCTCTTCCTCTCCATCTCCCCCTTTTCCATAAACATGATCACCATGTTCGCCTTCATCGTCACCCTGGGTATTGTGGTGGACGACGCCATCGTTGTCGGGGAAAACACCTTTCGGCACCGCAAACAGGGGCTGCCTCCCCTGCAGGCGGCAATTGCCGGGGTGCGCGAGGTCACCATGCCCGTGACCTTCAGCGTGCTGACCAACATGGTCGCCTTCATGCCCATGTTCTTCATCCCCGGGTTCATGGGCAAGATCTTCAAGTTCATCCCCCTGGTGGTCATCTGCGTTTTCGCCGTGTCCCTGATCGAAAGCCTGTTCGTGCTGCCAGCCCACCTGGCCCACCTGAGAGCAAAACCACCGCGTGGCCCGTTGCGGTTTTTGGTCCAATGGCAGGCCCGGTTCAGCAGCAGGTTCGAATCCTTCGTGCGCAACCGCTTCGGAGCCCTTCTGAGGTTCAGCCTGCGTCACCGCTATGTGGTCATCGCCCTGGGGCTGGCCCTGATCACGGCAACCTTTGGCTATGTCCGGTCCGGACGCATGGGCATGGAGCTCTTTCCCAGGGTGGAATCCAACTATGCCTTTGTCGAGGCCGTCCTGCCCTCGGGGGCACCGAGGGAAGCCATCCGGCGCGTGGAAAAGCGGCTCTACGACGCTGCCGTCGCGGTAAGCGAGGAAAACGGTGCAGAGCGCTTGGCAGAGGGCTTTCTGACCAGGGTGCGGGAGAACAGCATCCAGGCCCGGATCTACCTGACCGACCCGGAGGTCCGGCCGATCAGCACCACCGCCCTGACCAATGCCTGGCGGGAACGGGTGGGCCGCATTCCCGGCCTGGAAACCATTGCCTTCCAGTCGGACCGGGGGGGGCCGGGTTCCGGAAAAGCCCTGACCATCCAGCTCAGCCACCGGGACAAGGACCTTCTGGAGCAGGCCGGGAGGGATCTGGCCCGGGAGCTTGCGGAGTTCGCCAGCGTCAGCGACATCGATGACGGATCCCCCAGCGGCAAGGATCAGCTGGATATCCGGCTCAAACCCGCAGGCCAGGCCATGGGCCTGACCTCCCGGGAGGTCGCCAGGCAGGTCCGCAACGCCTTTCTCGGTGCAGAAGCGGTGCGCCTCCTGGACGGGCGCAACGAGGTCACGGTCAGGGTCTGGCTCCCGGAGGAGGAGCGCAGGACCCTGTCCACGATCGAGGACATGGTGCTGCTGGCCCCCAGAGGTGAAATCCTGCTCTCGAGCGCTGCCGAGATCACCGCGACCACGGCGTACACCAGCATCAGCCACGTTGACGGAAGGAGGATCATAAACGTCACTGCCGACGTCACGCCCCGTTCCCGGGCCGACCAGGTCACGGCCACCCTCGACAGTCAGGTCCTGCCGAGCCTCCTGGGTCACTACCCAGGGCTGACGTACAGCTACCAGGGGCGCCAGGCAGACACCAGGGAGAGCGTGTCCGGTCTGATCCGCGGTCTGGGCCTGGCCCTGCTGGCATTGTTCGGGTTGCTGGCCATTCCCTTGCGCAGCTATGTCCAGCCCCTGATCATCATGTTCAGCATCCCTTTTGCCATGATCGGCGCCGTTCTCGGGCATCTTCTCATGGGCTACCCCCTGAGCGTGATGAGCCTTTTCGGCATGGTCGCGCTGACCGGGGTGGTCATCAACGGCTCGCTGGTGCTCATCGACTTCACCAACCGCAGGCGCAGGCAGGGGGCTTCCGCCATGGAAGCGATCCACGCCGCCGGCATCCAGCGTTTCCGCCCCATCCTGCTGACCACCCTGACCACCTTTGGCGGGCTTGCTCCCATGATCTTCGAGACCTCGCGCCAGGCCAGGTTCCTGATCCCCATGGCCCTCTCCCTGGGCTACGGCATGCTCTTCGCCACCTTCATCCTTCTGTTCATGGTGCCCGCTGCCTACTTGATCATGGAAGACGGGGCCTCCCTCCTGGGCCGTCCAGCTCCCGGGCAGGTCGCCAAACCGGAACCGGCGGGCGGCCCGGAGCCCGGCCCGGTCACGGCAGACGGCGGAGAATAACCGAGCTTTCCCCGGCCTGCACCGTCACGAGCCTGTTACCGAGCCCGAGCTTTGATCCGCCCTCACCCCGCTCAGCATACCCTGTTTGCGAGCACCCATGATCTCTCCTACTCTGGTGCGGCCGTGCCCAGCACGGTGAACCCGCCCTCCCCTTGGGGACGCCTGACCACCACAAGCTCCCCCGGGGCCGGGAACACGCCGGTCAAGGCGGTGATGTTGACCTGGTGGGTGACCAGCACCACCGGGGTGTCCAGATCCTGACGGGCGATCCACACCTCCAGCAGGAGCGTCTGGAACTCCTGGCGCTCCCGCTCCCTGAAAAACGAGTTGAGCAGGGGCAACTGCCTGACCGGGCCGAGGCCGAGCAGACGTGCCGTCTCCAGGCACCGGCACCACTGGCTGGAGTAGACCAGGGCCGCGTCGATGCCCTGGGCCCTGAACAGGTCACCGATGCTCCTGGCCTGTGCGCGCCCCTGCTCGGAGAGATTGCGCTGGGTGTCGCACTCCCCGAGAGAGAACTCCGGGGGATCCCCTGTGCCCGGCGCAATGGCGTGCCGCAGCAGCACCACATGCCCTCCGGCAGCGACTGCATCCCACAGCGGGACCTCCTCTGCTTCCGCCTGCAGCGCCACTGCCAGCAGCAGAACGAGGCATGCCTTCCAGATCCTTCCCGCCTGCTTGAGAATGGAGTCTGCCTGCATTTGTATCTCCCGGTGCGTTTTCTGCCTCATGCAGCAAAACCAACCTGTTCCTTCACTCCACACAGCATGCGAACCATGTTTCCCTTTCTCGGAGCGTTCCAAACAGCTGACAGCAAGAGAGTATGAACAAACTGTTTCCACACGGTGTCGTCCGACTCTTAAAAGCCTTGCTTCCAGCTTCCCTCCTTCGCATAGAGCAACGGAGGGCAGGCCAGCTTCGAACTCCCTTCTTCACCCCTGCCTGCGGACACGCTGGATGATTTCATCGAGCTGGTGCAGGAAGTGCGACCGGTCGCGTTTGGTCAGCGGAGGTGGTCCCCCGGTCCGTTCGCCCGACTCGCGGATCTCCGCCATCAGATTCCGGATGGCCACCGCCTGGCCTATGTTGTCCTCAGTGAACTGTTTCCCATTGGGAGCGATGACCAGCGCCCCCTTGTCCAGGCAGCGGTCGGCCAGGAGAATATCGCTGGTGACCACGATGTCCTTTGCTTGGGCCTGCTCGACGATCCAGTCGTCCGCCGCCTCGTACCCGCCCCTGACCACCTGGAGCCTGAACCTGGGGTCCGCCGGCAGCCGCATCCCGCAATTGGCCACCAGCGTGACCTCCGTATCCAGCCGTGCGGCTACCCGAAAGACCTCCTGCTTCACCGGGCAGGCATCCGCATCTACAAAGATGTGCAGCAAGAAAACCCTCCTCGGAAATAACGGCCTGCGATCAAGCTGCAAGGTCCTGCACTGCGGCCATGCCTTGACATATTCTGGTATATATATTTTGAATCATTCTCAAAGTACATGGGCGGATTCCCAAACCGCACGCTCTGTCACAACCCATGGGTGGGCTATGGCGCAAGGCTCTGAAGACAGCACCAAAATGGTATTCAAACGTGGTCCTGCATCGGCCCTGGAGGAGTACACCGTCGATTCCAGGATGCTGGAGATGTATTTTGCCCTCGATGACAGCAAGACCATTGGTACGCTTGCCGAGGAGCTGCGTCTCCCGGTCGGGGACGTCCTGAAGACCATCGAACGGCTCCGCGCCCAAAACCTGGTTATTCCTGTAACCCAGACCCGGCCACGCTCCCCGCAGCAGCGACACCATTCTTCGCCCGGCACTCAGCAGGCCCCGAAGAGGACTGAGCCCAAAACACCGGGCGCCCAAAAGACAGCGCAGGGAACCGCAACAACAACAGAACCAAAAGCAGACCACCTCTCCGAAGCTTCAGACAAACCCGGCACCCCCCGGACAACAAAATCCCCGAAGCCCGCCCCGGACTCAGCTGGAGCTGCTTCCGAGATGGCCAGGCCGTCCCCTGAAGCCCCTGACCGCAAAGCCGGCGCATCCGAGGTGCAAGCACTCTTCCCGGACAAGGGGGACAGCACCAGGGCGGGAAATTTTTTCGATATCGGCAGGTCGGCAGCAACTACCGGAACCGGTTCACCTTCTTCCAACTATCCTCCCTCACCTCCAGAGGACTCCGGTGAAGGGCCGGAGCTGTCCCGGAAGGATGATTCGCCGGAAGCTGCCCAAGCCATTGAGCTTTTCGAACAGGGTCTTTCCGCCCTGCAGCAAAAGGACTACGAAGAAGCCCTGCGGCTTTTCGAGCTCTCCATTGAGCGCAACCCCGAGAACAGAGCCTGCCGGGCCAACCTGCAGCGGGTAAAAAAAATCCTCGCCCCTGAGGATCCCTCTGCTTTTGGGTGAACCGGTGCCCCATCCAGCCCCGGCGACCCTGCCGCCCGTCACCATCGTCGGAGCGGGGAACTGGATGATCTCCTGCGACCGCATCGGACCACGCGTCCTGGAGTTGTGCCGGGACCGTTTCGCAGCCGAGGTGGAGCTGTTCAACAGCGGCAGCGCCGGGCTGGGCCTGCTCGATTGCCTCCGGGGGCAGGAGCTGTTGCTCATTGTCGATGCCTGCAGTCAGGGCTGGCCCAGCGGTACGGTCAGGGTGACGGAGATGGATTTTTCCTCATCGTCTGCCAGGGGGTCGAGCCTTCACCAGATCGGGCCGCTGGAAACCCTGTCCGTGGCCAGGCAGCTCTACCCGGAAAAAATACCCCGGCGCGTAATCCTGATCCTGGTGGAAACAGAGGGCCTGGCGGACCGGGACATCGATCAGGCCTGCACCAGGGTGCTTGCTGCACTGGACAAGGAGATCAAACTTTGGCGATCGCATGCCAGCGATTGACACTGAAGTCCTCTGCGGACCGGAATTTTGGAGAGTTTCCGACCGGACACGGCCCTCCACGATCCTGCAGTGCCTGGCCCGCCTCTTTTGTTTCAAAATCATGACAGCCGGGGCACTGGTGGCATTGCGAGCTCTTTCTTCCAAAGCGCTGCTCCAGGCAGACAATCAAGCGGTATGAACCTTGCAGATTCAGCATGAATTTTTGCAGTAACCCAGCAACATAGCATCCGGTTTTCCGCTTTCAAACCATGATCCGGACAGCCGCAGGCACGCGGTTTCTGAAAAATTGTCTTTGCAGCTCGTGAGGAGTGAGACGTGAGCACACCCGAAAAATTGAAATACCTGCAGGGCAGCATGCTGTTCCTGGCCTCGGTCGCCAACGGGCTGGAGGAGCTCGTGGGCAGGGGGGCATCCAGTGTGACCTTCAGGGCCGGCCGCAACACCGGCCTGAAGACCCCCGTGGCCTCGAAGGAGACCGACATCGTCAAGGCCTTTGACGGTGTGCGCGACGAGCTCCACAAAATGGGGATCCGCTGGGAGTTCGAGCCCTTCAAAAAACAGTCGGAAACAGACCTGATCACGCAGTACGAGGACGGTTCGCAGCTGAAGCTGGTGTTCAGGGACTGCATGGTGCGCTCCTGCCAGTTCTGCTACGGCCATCCCCAGAAAAACTCCCTGTGCATGCTGCAGCACGGCATATTCTGCGGTCTTTTCCAGCAGATCTATGGGGCCTGGGCAGATTACGAGCCCCTGCATTCCGGCGAAAACGCGTGCATCGGCATGCTCAAAATAAAGTCAAAGGGGTAGCTCTCATGGGCGCGAAACCCAAGCTCTCTGTTGAATGGCTGTCCGTCTGCTCCGGGTGTGAACTGGGAATCGTGGACCTGCACGAGAAGCTTCTGACCGTCCTGGATCAGGTCGAGCTGGTGCGCCTGCCGATCCTGATGGACACCAAGGAGTATGTCCCGGCGGATATCGGCATCCTGACCGGCTCCATTCGAACGGATCACGACCTCGAGGCAGCACGCAGGATGCGGGAATCCTGCAAGCTGATCATGGGCTTTGGCACCTGTGCCGTGTACGGAGGCCCCCAGGGAGCCTCTTATGCCCACACCAACGAGGAGCTCGTCGAAGCTGCTTTCGTGAACAACCCGACCACCACGACCCATTTCGTGCCCTCGGACGTGCCCAGGCTTCTGGACCAGACACGGCCCGTGGATTCCGAGATCGCGGTCGACCTGTACATGCCGGGCTGTCCGCCGCACGCAGCCTTCATCTTCGAAGGGCTGGTCTCGCTGCTCAAGGAACAGGACTCCAAGATAGGGAGACACTCTGTCTGCAACCGCTGCAGGCGGGTCATGAAAAAGACCGATGTGGACACGATCCAGCGATCCATCGACCGGGAGTTCGACCCTGAGGTCTGCTTCCTTTCCCAGGGCTGCCTGTGTTTCGGTTCGGTCACCCTGGACAGGTGCCTGGCCCCCTGCCCGGGCAATGGGGTCCCCTGTTTTTCCTGCGGCGGGCCGACCGCAGACGTCATACTCGAACCCCAAAAAGACGTCCGCAGCCAGGTGGCCCTTCGCATGGCCCACCTGACCGAGATACCATACGAGGACATCGTCCATTGCATCGAGGAGCAGGCCAAGACACACTTTGCCTATGCCATGGCCTCCCCTGTCTTCCGTCAGAAACCCACCTTTCTGCTCAAAAAATGGATGAAGAGACCCCAATCAGCTTAAGGAGCACCAGCGTGTCACGCCAGATTGCAATCGACCCCATCACCCGCATCGAGGGCCACGCCAAAGTGCTCATCGATGTCGATGACGACAACACAGTTTCCTCGGCCATGTTCAAGGTCATGGACTTTCGGGGGTTCGAGGCCTTCCTGCAGGGAATGCAGGTCGAAATGATGCCCACCCTGACCGCCCGTATCTGCGGCACATGCCCCGTGACCCACCATGTGGCCGCCTCCCGCGCCGTGGACAAGGTCTTTGGGGCCGCGCCACCCAGGACGGCGGAGCTGATGCGCTACATCCTCAACCTGGGTGGGCTGGTCAGCTCGCATGCCATTCACTTTTTCGCCTTGGCCGGACCGGACCTGCTCATGGGCCTGGACGCGGATCCTGCGGAGCGGAACATCCTGGGCATGGCCAAGAAGTACCCCTCCCTGGCCAAGGGCGCGTTGCGCCTGCGGACCATCGGCCAGCAGATCGTCGAGTTGGTGGGTGGACGGGGCACCCACCCCGTGGCCAGCGTTGCAGGAGGCATGGCCGAACCTCTGGGCACGGAAAAGATCGAGAGCTTGCAGAAGCTCACGGCCGAAGGTCTCGACCTTGGCCAGAAGCTCTTTTCCGCGTCCAAAAAGATCCTGTCCAACCACAAAAGCACCCTGCTGTGCTCCATTCCCCAGGAGACCCACTCCATGGGGATCGTCAACAACGGGCTCCTTGACTTTTACCAGGGGAGCCTTCGTCTCATGAAGTCCGACGGCTCCCACCACGACTTTGACGAAGACACCTGGGCCTCGGTTATTTCCGAGCAGGCTGTGGATCACTCCTACGGGAAATATGTCTTCTGCAATCTTGCCGGGGAAGACCTTCCCTACCGTGTCGGCCCCCTGGCCCGGCTCAACTGCGTGGACAGCATCGACACCCCTCTGGCCAACCAGGAGCTTGAGGAATTTCGCAAGGATCTCGGGCATCCCTGCCACCAGACAGTGGCCTATCACTGGGCCCGGATGATCGAGCTCCTGCACAGCGTGGAAAAGCTGGCACTGCTCGCTGCCGACGAAGAGCTTCGCAGCGATGACGTCCGCTCCCCCCTGGGTACGCCGCGCAATGCCACGGCCCATGTCGAGGCCCCCCGGGGCCTGCTCTTCCACGACTACCAGGTCGACTCCAACGGGATCGTGACCCGCGCAAACCTGCTGGTGGCCACCCAGCAGAACCTTTCGGCCATCAACGAAACCATCCGGCTCTCGGCCCAGCACTATCTCGACAAATCAGACAACGAGCTGCTCAATGCCATCGAGTTCGGCATCCGCTGCTACGATCCCTGCCTCTCCTGTGCCACCCACAGGGTGGGGGAGATGCAGCTTGAGGTCCTGGTCCGCCACCAGGGAGAATTGATCCGCCACGCCAGGAAATAGGTGAACGCTCATGCCCACAGTACAGATTTCGGAAAAAGGGTGCCGGGGGTGCACGCTCTGCGTGGACATCTGCCCCGTGGACGTCTTTGAGTTCGACACGGCCCGGAACCTGGCCACGGTGAGCTGCACGCAGGACTGCATCGGGTGCCTCTCCTGCGTCTATGCCTGCCCTTCCCAGTGCATCGGCGTGACTGACGTGCACATGATCCGCCCCTTCCACAGGATCGAGGAGAACGTGGCCCTGGTGAACCAGTTCCTGCAAACCAAACCGGCCACGGAGGACCTGACCGGGGAAGAGCTGGACCAGGCCTACCATGAGGTGGGCATCCTGCTCTCTGCCTTTGCCGGGGCCATCACTGAAATCCTGGGGCGGGGACACAAGTCCGTGGGACGACGGGCCGGCACCGTGGCCGCGGCCCACCTGCCCGAAATGTACGAGGAAAGCGTCCTCAACGAGCTGCTCGAGCACATGCACGCCCGCCTGGGGAGCAGCTTTGACTTCAGTCACGAGATCTTTGAGCAGGACGTCAACCTCACCGTCCAGCCCTGCGGGCTGCTCCAGGCCGTCAAAAACGCCGGTGAAACACCTGGGGAATCCGTTCTCTGCCTGCTCTTTCACGAGTACTGGGCAGCGCTCATCAGCTCCTTCACCAACCAAAAGTACACCTATTCGGTTCTGGAGGCCGGCGACAAGTGCGCCCTGGCGCTGAAGCCGGCGCTGTGAACGACCGGCAGAGGGCTCCCCGCACCAGGTCGGGCGACCGCGTGGCAGGGAACCCGTTGCTGCTTTGCACCATACAGGCACAGGAGACGTGGCCCGAGAGAGGACAACCCGCAACCACATTATCAGCAATAGACAGGGAGTGAACCATGGCGACGAAAACAGAAAAAATCACTGAGATCCTGCGTGGTTTGAGGGTCAGCTCCCCCGATATCTTCGGGGCGGCCGTGGTCAGCCTGGACGGCTTTCTCATCGCGTCCGTGGCCCCATCGGAAATCGACGAGGAGCTGGTGGCTGGAATGTCTGCAGCCCTTCTGGGTACCGGCGAGAGGATTTCATCCGAGCTGATGCGCTCTCCTCTGAAACAGATCTATGTCAAGTCGGACAAGGGGTTTGTCATTCTCAACTCCGTGGGCTCGGAGTCCGTCCTGGTGCTGCTGGTCTCCAGTGAAGCCAAGCTGGGACTTATTTTTCTGGAGTTGCGTCGGATGGTGCCCGAGCTGCAGAAAGTTATCTAACCGGCCGGACTGGTCACTTGAAGCGAAAACAGACTGTCCTTGTTGTCCTGCTCCTGGGACTGGGGCTTGCGGACCTGCTCTACCTCAACCTCACGGTCCTGCCGAGACTGTGGGGCGGGTCGGATGTCGTGGCCGAAGAGCAGCTCAAGGAACAGGCGCACCTGCCCGACCAGCCGAAAGCAGGGGAAACAGTGGTTGCAATTCCCCCCCCGCCAGCCTCTTCCTCGGCCGGACAGGAAACCCGGGCGGCTCGAGGCACAATCAAACCATCCACCACGGCCGCCCTTGACGGGACGGACACGGAAGAGGGTGGTCCCGCCCCTGCACAGGCCGTTGCAGAGGAAGCCGGAGAGGAGACTGCACGGCTTGTGCGGGAAACCGTGCTGCACTTCCCCCCCGGATCCAGGACCCTTACCCCTGAGCACAGACAACGCCTGAAGGACCTCCTTGCCGACTTGAGCAACCTGGACGGTCTCCGGGTGGAAATCCACGGTCATACCGACAGAACGGGCGCGCAAAGCATCGACAACCAGCTTCTCAGCCGGCAGCGGGCCGAATCCGTGGCCTCCTTCCTGATCCAAAATGGGGTGGAGCAGCAGCGGGTCGCCATCAGCGGGCATGGGTCGTCACGCCCCGTGGACCCGCAGAGCAACCCCGCAGCCTGGGCACAAAACCGGCGGGCGGAAATTCAAATTTTCAAAGGTAAGCCATGACCCTCACACCAGAGATCATTGCCGGGCTCAGCTCACTTGCGGGCGCCCTTCTCTTCTTCGGAGCCGGTTTTTTCATGGCCAGGCTCAGGAGCCGGCCGGTCGGTGAAGACGTTTCAAAAATTGTCCCTGCAGCCGATTCCGACGCCAGGGAGGACCTGGAAGAGGTGAAGCGTAAGCTTTCTTCCGTGGAGAGCCAGCACAGCTCCGTGCAGCAGGAAAACCAGGAGCTCGAGCAGGCCAACGCAAAGCTCAGCGCGGACAACAGGGCCTTTGTGGCCGCTGCCCGGAACCGCTTTCTGAAGATGAAGAAGCAGCTGGACGAGGCAGTATCCGAGAGCGCTTCACTGAAGGCCCGGATAGAGGAGCTGCTCCAGCACTCCGCATCCAGTGACACAGTCACGGAAGAGATGCTCATGGAAAGCTCCAGCCTCAAGGAGGCCCTCACCCAGGCCGAAAAGGAAACTGCTGCGTTGACCGCCAGGCTTTCAGAGCTTGAGAACACCAACCATGAGCTCATGATCAAAGCCCGAAAGCTGGACGAGCAGGGCGAGGAGCTGGACGCGCTCCGCGCTGAGAGCGGCCAGCTCAAGTCCAGGCTGGCTGAGATGCACTCCCTGCAGGAAGAGCTGGAACGGTTGCAGAACGAGAACGCCAGGCTCCTTTCCATGGGCATCGTGCTGCAGGAGCCACCACGGGAGCCTGTGCTCGCTCCCTCGATCGACGGCATTGGCGGCGCCAGCCAGAAGCTGGTCAGCCACCTCTCCCAGGAGAAAACGTCCCGGGGCGTGGTCATGGCGGACGAACTCGGGCTGCCCATTGCCGGAACCGGGGAGCATGTGGAAGCCATGGCAGCCATGGCGGCCATCTTCTCCACCGTCAGCAGCAGGATCGAATCCATGCTCCCCTTTGGCCTGACCCGCAGCATGACCATCAAGAACACCGACGACCTGACCATCACCCTGCAGCCGGTGGACATCGACCCCGACAGGGTGATTGTCTGCTCCCTGTCGGTCGGCCCCGGTCCCAGCCGGGATCAGGTCCTCACCCTCCTCGAGGAGGACACTGCGGACTGACCGCGTCAGTGACAACCCCTTTCCGCGGGCTGGCGCACCAGGGGGCCTCTCCGTACGTCACCCCGCCCCGTGCAACCTTGCGTCACGATAGCCCTTCTCGCCCTCTTCAGTCCACCTTGTCCACCAAAGTCCACGCCGTCCACTTCGTCCACCCTACCTGCTTCCAAAACCTAGCCAAGCAGCCCGTTCATTGACCTTTGCCTGAACTCGGCGCACATTTCCCTGATCGCAATCCCAGACACCCTCGGAGGACCGCATGGACGTGGACATCAAGACCCTCAATCCCAGGATAATGGCCCGGGGCAGGGAGTTTTTCGCCAGCATCAGCGGCGAGGCACCCTCGGTGTTCAACAAGAGCTGGTGGACGGGCAAGGTCATGGACTGGGCCATGCACCACGAGGAGTTCAAGGTGCAGCTGTTCCGGTTCATGGACGTCCTGCCCTATTTGAACACCTCCGAGTCCCTGCACCGGCACATCAGGGAGTACTTCGGGGCCGAGGATCAGGAGATGCCAGGGGTTCTGAAATGGGGCATCAAGGGCGCCGGGTTCGGCAAGGCCATAGCCGGCAAGCTCATGGACCGGGCCATCCGCTCCAACATTGAAAGCATGGCCCGCCAGTTCATCATCGGCGACAACGCCAGGCAGGCCGTCAAGACCCTGAACAAGCTCAGGAAGGACGGCTTCGCCGCCACCGTGGACATCCTGGGCGAGGCCACGGTCAACGAGCCCGAGGGAAGGCTGTACCAGAAGATGTACCTCGACCTGCTGGACGCCTTGGCCACGGAGCAGGACAGCTGGAAGACGCTGGGCGGCGAGGGACGTCTGGACTGGGGCTTCGCCCCCAAGGTCAACGTGTCCATCAAACCCTCGGCCCTCTACTCCCAGGCCCGGCCCCAGGACTTCGAGGGCACGGTGACAGCCATCTGCGACCGGCTAAGGCCCGTGGCCGAAAAGGTGGTCGCCCTGCAGGGATTTCTGCGCATCGACATGGAGCAGTACAAGTACAAGGACATAACCATCGAGGTCTACAAACGCCTGCACATGGAGCAGCAGTTCCGGGATTGTGAGCACATCGGCCTGGTTCTGCAGTCCTACCTCAAGGATACCGACCGGGACCTCGATGAGCTTCTTGCCTGGGCGGACCGTGAGGACATCCGGATCAACGTGCGCCTGGTCAAGGGCGCCTACTGGGATTACGAGACCGTGATCGCCAAGCAGGCGGGCTGGGAGGTGCCGGTGTACACGGTCAAGCCCGAGACCGATGCGGCTTTCGAGCGCCAGGCAGGCGCCTTGCTGGCCAGGCACGACCGCTGCTTCTTTGCCTGTGGCTCCCACAACATCCGTTCCATTGCCGCGGTCATGGAGATGGCCCGGGCCATGGGCGTGCCCGAGGACCGCTACGAGTTCCAGGTGCTCTACGGCATGGCCGAACCCGTGCGCAAAGGTCTGCGCAACGTGGTGGGCCGGGTGCGCCTCTACGCCCCCTACGGCGAGCTGCTTCCCGGCATGGCTTACCTGGTGCGGCGGCTGCTGGAGAACACTGCCAACGAGTCCTTCCTGCGTCAGAGCTTTGCCGAGGGTGAGGACCTGGACCACCTCATGGAGGACCCGGAGATCCTGGCCGATCAGGTGCGGGCCCGCAGGCACACGGCTCGTCTCCGCCAGGAGGACGGCTTCAGGAACGAGCCCGCGGCAGACTTCACCAAGGCCGTGGAGCGCGAGGCCTTTCCCGCCGCCATTCAGGAGGTCAGGGACCAGCTTGGCCGCACCGTGCCGCTGTTCATCGGCGGTGAGGAGGTCCTCACCGAGGACCGCCTGCCCTCGGTCAACCCGGCCGACCCGGACGAGCTGCTGGCCCACGTCTGCCAGGCCGGCCTGGAGGAGGTGGATCGCGCGGTCGCCGCCGCCAGGACCGCCTTCCCTGCTTGGCGCGACCTGCACCCCCAGGACCGGGCCGGCTATCTCTTCAAGGCTGCGGACATAGCCCGCCGCGACATCTACCGCTTATCCGCCTGGCAGGTCCTGGAGGTGGGCAAGCAGTGGGCCCAGGCCCAGGCCGACGTGGGCGAGGCCATCGATTTCATGGAGTACTACGCCCGGGAGATGATCCGGCTCGGCTCCCCCCGCCGCATGGGCAACGCACCCGGGGAGATCAACAACCTCTTCTATCAGCCCAAGGGCATTGCCGCGGTCATCGCCCCCTGGAACTTCCCCCTGGCCATCAGCGCCGGCATGACCAGCGCGGCCCTGGTCACCGGAAACTGCGTGATCTACAAGCCCTCGGGGCTGTCCTCGGTCATCGGCAACACCCTGTGCGACATCTATTGCCAGGCCGGCATCCCTGCTGGGGTGTTCAACTTCCTGCCCGGACAGGGCCGGGTCATCGGGGACGCCCTGGTGGACCATCCAGAGGTCGCAGTCATCGCCTTCACCGGCTCCATGGAGGTCGGGCTCAGGATCGTGGAACGGGCAGCCAAGGTGCAGCCCGGGCAGGACTTCGTCAAGAAGGTCATCACCGAGATGGGCGGCAAGAACGCCATCATCGTGGACGACGACGCCGACCTGGACGAGGCCGTGCAGGACATCGTTTACTCCGCCTTCGGCTTCCAGGGCCAGAAGTGCTCGGCCTGCTCCCGGGTCATCGTGCTCGATTCCATTTACGACCGCTTCACCTCCCGGCTCAAGGAAGCTGCAGCGTCTCTCAAGATCGGACCTGCCGAGGACCCGGCACATTACATGGGGCCGGTTGTGGACGGCGCGGCCCGGGACAAGATCCTGGAGTACATCACCCTGGGTGAGAATGAAGGCAGGCTCCTGCTCAAGCGCGATGATCTGCCGGGCACCGGCCACTACGTGCCCCTGACCATCATCGAGGGCATCACCCCGGCCCATCGCCTGGCCCAGGAAGAAATCTTCGGGCCCGTGCTGGCGGTGATGCGGGCCAAAGACTTCGACCAGGCCCTTGCGTGGGCCACCTCCACCCGCCAGGCCCTGACCGGCGGGGTGTTCTCCCGCAGCCCCAAGAACCTGGAGCGGGCCCGGTCCGACTTCCGGGTGGGCAACCTGTACCTCAACCGGGGCACCACCGGGGCCCTGGTGGAGCGCCAGCCCTTCGGTGGTTTCAAGATGTCCGGAGTTGGCTCCAAGACCGGTGGCCCCGACTACCTCATCCAGTTCCTGGACCCGCGCTGCGTGACCGAAAACACCATGCGCCGGGGCTTTGCCCCCATTGAGGAGGAAGATGACTGGGTGGAATGAAGAAAAGGATGAAGGATGAAGGAGGAAGGATGAATTGAAGAGTTAAAAGCAGGTCTCTAACCTGTAATTGCAGCAGGAACTGGCAAGGAGTCTTCTTCAGAATTATTTCTTCTCATCCTTCATCCTTCATCCTTCCGCCTTCATCCTTTCCTTACTCCCCCAGATACGCCTTCCGGATCTCCGGGTTGGCCAGGAGCGCCTTTGCGTCGTCCTCCATGACGATGGACCCCGTCTCAAGCACATACCCCCTCTGGGCGACCTGCAGGGCCAGGTTGGCGTTTTGCTCCACCAGCAGGATGGTGGTGCCCTCTTTGTTGATCTCGGCGATGATCTCGAAGATCTTCTTGACCACCAGGGGCGCCAGGCCCAGGGATGGCTCGTCCAGAAGCAGCAGCCTGGGGCGGCTCATGAGCGACCTGGCAATGGCCAGCATCTGCTGCTCCCCCCCGGACAGGGTTCCCCCCTGCTGCCTGCGGCGGTCCTTGAGCACCGGGAAGAGATCGAAGACGTGCTCCTTGTCGTTTTGGATTGCGACATGGTCGCGGCGAAAGAAGGCGCCCATGTCCAGATTCTCCTCCACGCTCAGGCGGGGGAAGATGCGCCGGCCCTCGGGGACCTGGCACAACCCCTTGGAGGGCAGGGTCTCGGCCGCGGCCTGGGTGACGTCCTCCCCCTGGTAGACGATCCGCCCCTGGGAGGTGCGCACGATGCCGCAGATGGTCATCAGGGTGGTGGTCTTGCCTGCCCCGTTGGCGCCGATGATGCACACCACCTCACCCGGGAAAACCGTGAGGGTGATACCCTTCAGGGCCTTGATCTTCCCGTATCCTGCAGTAACGTCGGAAAGCTCGAGAACCGGTTGCTCAGCCAAGGCTCACTCCTTGTCCTCTGAACGTGTCCCCACGCGCTTGGCCGGGATCAGGCCCTTGGGCTTGAAGAGCATCATCAGCGTCATGGCCCCGCCAAAGGCCAGCATGCGGTACAGCTCGAACTCCCGGAAAACCTCCGGGAGCACGATCAAGGCAAATGCTCCGAGCATGACCCCGGGGATGGAGCCCAGGCCGCCGAGCACCACCATGGACAGGACCATGGCCGACTCCAGGAAGGTGAAGCTCTCCGGGCTGACAAAGCGCATCCGCGCAGCGAAAAATGCCCCGGCAAGCCCGCCGAAGACCGCGCCCATGGCATAGGAGAGCAGCTTGAGCAGGAAGGTGTTCACCCCCATGAGCTCCGCTGCGGTCTCGTCCTCCCTGATGGCCTCCCAGGCCCTGCCGATGCGTGAGAAGTTGAGCCGGTGCACGGCCAGGATGGTGAAGACCGTCAGCCCCAGGATGATGTAGTAGAGGAAGTGCAGCTTCTTCAGCCACAGATGCTCCAGGCTCCAGCCCTGGAACGGGTCCAGGTAATAGAGGCCCGGGGCCTTGATTCCAAGGATGCCGTTCGGGCCGTTGGTCAGCTGCATCCAGTTGTTGAGAATGATGCGCACGATCTCCCCGAAGCCCAGGGTGACGATGGCCAGGTAATCCCCCCGCATGCGCAGGGTGGGGTACCCGATGATGCACCCGGCAACGGCGGCAAACAGGGCGGCAAAGGGCAGGGCCAGCCAGAAGGACAGCCCGAAGTGCACGGACAGCAGGGCATAGGTGTAGGCACCCACCCCGTAAAAGGCGATGAACCCAAGATCGAGCAGGCCGCACAGGCCGATGACGATGTTCAGCCCAAGCCCCAGACAGATGTACACCAGGACGTTGATGGCCACGTCCTGGGCGTAGCGCCCGGTCATGAGTGGAAAGGCCACTGCGCAGGCAGTGGCCAGGGCTATCCAGAACGGGGCGGGAACCTTCTCGTAAATCCGGGCCCCGGCAGCGGTGAGCGCCTGGGCGGGCCGCTCGGCAAAGCTGAAACGCCCGGTCTTTTTCAGGCGGTACATGACGAACAGGAACAGGGCCGCCAGGGCCACCTTCCACCACACGGCAAAGGCCCGGTCGAAGGAAAGCCCCCCCGCGCCGACTCCAAGCAAGGGCCAGATCAGGACGAAGAACCAGATCAGCCCGACGACGAAGTAGAGCCAGCTCTTCCTAGACTCGGGTATCGTCAACGTTCTCTCCCATGATGCCGGTGGGCATGAAATAGAGCACGGCAATGAGGATGATGAAGGCGAACACGTCCTTGTACTGGCTGGAGATGTATGCCGCGGCGAATATCTCCACCAGACCGATGATCAATCCACCCAGCATGGCCCCTGTGATGTTTCCGATCCCACCGAGCACGGCCGCGGCAAAGGCCTTGATTCCGGGCACGAAGCCCATGTCGTAGCGCACCGAGCCGTAGTACATGCCCACCATAATGCCTGCGGCCGCGGCCAGCCCGGCCCCGATGGCAAATGTCAGGCTGATGACCCGGTTGGCGCTGATGCCCACCAGCGCCGACATGATCTTGTCCTGGGCCGTGGCCCGCATGGCCGTGCCGATGCGGCTCTTGAAGACCAGGATGTTCAACCCCACCAGGAGCGCGGCCGTGACCCCCACGATGATCATCTGCATGGAGGAGATGACCACAGGGCCGATCTCGACGCTTCCCTGAATCATCTCAGAAGGGTAGGCCTTGTCGTACACCCCCTGGGTGAGCATGAGGCCGTTCTGCAGGAAAATGGACATGCCCAGGGCCGCGAGGAGCACCGAGAGCCTGGAGGCGTGACGGAGCGGCTTGTAGGCCACCTTCTCCACGGCCATGGCCAGCAGGGCGCAGTAGACCATGGCCAGGACAAGCGCCCCGCCGAGGCAGAACCAGGGATGCACTCCCTGGGCCGCCAGCCAGCTCAGAAAGATCACCCCGGCATACCCGCCTGCCGCGAAGAACTCGCCGTGGGCGAAGTTGATGAGCTGGATGATGCCGTAGACCATGGTGTACCCCAGGGCGATCAGGGCGTAGATCGCACCCAGGGTGATGCCGTTGACCAGCTGTTGCAGAAAATAGTCCATGGGGCCTCGACCAAGGGCCGGGAAGGTGCGAACCTTCCCGGCCGCGTTTTATGCTCGTTCAAAGGCTGCAGCCTGAAGCCCGGAGGGGCGGGCAGAGACTCACGAGGTCATCGGCACAGGACCTGCCGGCCTTCCTCTTCACCTTTTCCGGATGTGAGCTTCAGGCAGGGGTGTCACCCGCCCGTTAGAACTTCTCTTTGGTCAGAGGGTTCCAGTAAGGTCTGAAGGCGCCGTCCTCGACTATCCAGACCACGTAATCCGAGCCTGAATCCCCGTTTTCCATGAACTTGATGCGCTTGCTGGCGCCCTGGAAGTCCATGTCCATGATTGCCGCGTCGATCTTGGCGGGGTCGGTGGAGCCCGTCTCCTTGATGGCCTTGAGCAGCACCGTGGCAGCGTCGTAGGCATAGCCGGAGTAGGCACCCGGGTCCCCGTACTTGGAGTAGGCCTTCAGGAAGGCCTTGTACTCGGGTGTGTCCTTGTCCGTGTACCCGAAGGTCAGGTAGATTCCCTCGGCTGCGTCCTTGGCGATCTCGATGAGCTGCGGGTGGTAGACGGCATCCTGGGAAAGCACTTCGGCGTCAATGCCCATGCGCTTGGCCTGGATGAGCATCAAGGCCCCCGTGGAGGAGTTCTGCAGGCTGACGTAGAAGACATCGGGGTCTGCCTGCCGGACCTTGGTCAGAATGGCGGAGAAGTCCTTGTCGCCCTGGTTGACGTGCTCGTGGCCCAGGACCTTGATCCCGGCCTCTGCCGCCTTGGCCTTGACGTTGTCGGCCAGGCCCTGGGAGTAGGTGGTCTTGTCGTCCACGATGTACACGCTCCCGGCCTTCACAAAGTCGGTCATGAACTGGACCGCCACCTTGGACTGGTCGTCGTCCCTGCCGCAGACCCGGTACATGTAATCAAGCCCCCGCTCGGTGACCTTTTCATTGGTCGAGGCCGGGGTGAGCATGGGGATGTCCTCTTCGGCCAAAACTTCTGAGGCGGGAATGGTTGCGCTTGAGCAGTAGGCGCCCACGACTCCCACGACCTCCTGATTGATCAGCTTGTTGGCCGCGGCCACCGCCTGCCTGGGATCACACGCTGTGTCCTGCGGGTAGAGCGTGATTGCGTCATAGCCCGGTATGCCGCCTTCTGATTCAAAGACCTCTATGGCGGCCCTGGCACCATTGGCAATGTCGTTGCCATCCGCCGCGTAAGGACCGGTAAGCGGGCTCATGCTGCCGATCTTGAGATCCTTGGCCAGCCCGGTCGACCCAATCAGGACAAACACGACACACAGGATCAAGGTTCGTACAAGATGCCTCTTCATTGCGTTGCCTCCCGTAATGGTTGTGACGACAATCTATTCCGGCTGCGCCGGTCTCAAAGCGTGCTGTCAGCTTCTGACTTCGAGCTTCAAACGTCCTCATGCCTCTATCTGCTGCCCGAGGTAGGCCTCGATGACCTTGGGGTCGCGCTGGATCTGCTCCGGACGACCCTGGGCTATCGTGGTGCCGTGATCCAGGACAATGATGCGATCGCAGATGCCCATGACCACCTTCATGTCGTGCTCCACCAGGAGCACGTTGATACCACGAGAAACGATGCTCCGGATGTACTTCATGAGCTGACTCGACTCCACCGGGTTCAGCCCGGCAGCGGGCTCGTCCAGCAAAACGGTTCGTGGTTCGGAGGCCAGAGCGCGGGCGATCTCCAGCCTGCGCTGCATCCCATAGGGCAGGTTGTGGGCCACGGTGTCGGCGTAGCGCTCCATGTCCATGAAAGCCAGGGCCTGATAGGCCTTGTCCCGCACCCGCCTTTCCTCCTGCCTCTGGCGCCGGGAACGCAGCACCGCTCCGAGCACCCCGGACGAAGAACGGCTGTGCTGGGCCACCATGGCATTTTCAAGGGCCGTCATGTTCTGGAAGAGGCGGATGTTCTGGAAGGTCCGGGCAATGCCCAGGGAGAGGATCTGGTGCGGCCTGCGCCCGAGCAGGTTCGCATCGTCATAGGCCACGTTTCCCGCAGACACGCGGTAGACGCCGGTGATGACGTTGAAGATGGTGGTCTTGCCGGCACCGTTGGGACCGATCAGACCGAGGATTTCGCCCGGATTCAATGCAAAGCTGACCTCTGAGACTGCCAGCAAACCACCGAACCTGACGCTCACCTCTTGCAGTACGAGTCCGGACATGTCTCCTGCCGGGTATGGTTCATGCCTTTTGGGGCGTCAGCAACGCCTCGACAAACGCCGCTCGACAGCCACACGAATGTCCATGGAAAAGGGAGAAGATAGTTGTATATAGACAGAACCCTCAAACCACAAGCCCTCACTCCTCCCTCAAGCCTTGACCCGGACCATAAAAAAGCCCCTGACCGCCACGGCGGCCAGGGGCTTGTGAAGGCCTCTACTCCGGTCTACCAGTCTGTCGAGGCAAAGGGGTCGTCCCCGCCTCCGCTGAAACCGAAGTCTTCGCCGGCCGAAGCCTCAGGAGCGCCTCCGGCCTCTGTCTCGGCAGCAGGGGCGGCTCCGCCCCCACCGGCGGCCACCGTGACCACGCCGTGCTTCTTGACGTCCTCGATCTTGGCCAGCAGCTCGTCCACCTTGCCCAGGTACTCGTCGACCTTCTGCTCGGAAGCCATGATCTTCTTCTCGCCCTCGTCCTTCATCTGGGCCTCGTAGCCCTTGCAGGTCGACTCGAGATCGGCCGCCTTGGCCTGGGCATCACCCAGGCTTCTTTCCAGCTCCTGGATCTTGGCCTCCTGCTCGGCAATGGTCTTCTTGTACTCCTCGAGCTGGTCAAAGACCGCATCCGCCTCGGCCATGGCGTCTGTGGCCAGGGGCATGACAGAGACGCTCTCCCCCAGCTGGGAAAAGTCGCCCTTGGCCAGCTTGGTCAGGTCGGGATGCTGCTCGTAGATCCAGGCCTTGCTCAGGGCGGCGGCGAACGGGGTGAACTCCTCCTTCATGTCCTTCTGGGTCATGAAGGCCAGGAGCTCCTTGACGTCCTTGGTGTACTCCTTGTCCCGCATATAGGACGCGAACGTCTGCATCGGGTAAACTTTGCGTGCTTCAGCCATGTCAGCCTCCTTTTAAATCACAAAGATTTTTTCCTGCTGCTCGTCACCCACCATGGGCAGTCGACCGTTGTGCCTGGCATAAACCAGAGCAGCTGTCCTGTATACCAAGTGGCCGAGCTTCGACCACGGCAGATACGCAATGAGCATGAACACCGAAATCAGGTGCACGTAGTAGGTGGGGTAGGCCAGCATGGGCACGTTGGCCAGCCTGAGGATCTCACACGCGATCCCTGTGATGGCGACGACCCAGATCACGCCGAGCAGGTACCAGTCGTAGTAGGAAGAGCCGTGCTTGCTCTGGTCCTGATTGAGCCTTCTGTTGGTCAGGATGGTCAGCCCGACCACCAGGGCCACGGCCCCGACATTGGCCAGGATCTTGACCGGGCTCCACAGGGGTAACGGGGTGTGGCCGATGGGCGCCAGAAAAGGGATGACCTTGCCGCCCCAGTGGGTCACGGCAATGATGGACGTGACGATGAACAGGGCCACGAAGGCGTAGAACAGGGTGAAGTGGCCGGTGAAACGCTGCTTGTCCCCCTCGTCGTCACCGCAGTCCTTCCACTTGGAGTGGGTCACGATCTCCTTGGTCAGCACGTCCCAGAGCGACTGCCACCAGCCGGGCCGCTGGTACCCCAGGGTGAAGGTCTGGGGCTGGGAGTCGAAGGCCTCGTACATGCGCCGTATGCCCTTGTAGAAGGTCCAGGCCACGAACACCGCCGCACCGCCGAAGACGGGGTCGATGGTGTAGTCGCCCGGGAAGAGCAGGCCGTAGACGATCTCGCCGTCCGCGGTCAGGGGAAAGACCGCCCCATCCAGGAAGAAGCTGGAACGAACCAGCCAGATGAGCAGGTAGATGGTTGCGGGGATGCCCACCAGAAGGGGCAGGAACATGGGGTGGCTCATCCAGGTGCCCAAAAACTTGGGCTCGACCAGGTTCTTGTAGGCCATGTTCCTGAGCGAGGCCAGCAGGTCGCCCGGCTTGGCCCCGCGAGGGCACAGGTCTGAGCAGGTGCCGCAGTTGTGGCAGAGCCAGATGTCTATGTCGTTGACGAGCCGATCCTTGAGGCCCCACTGTGCCCAGACCATCTCCTTGCGGGGAAAGGGGTTGTCGAGCGGCGACAGGGGGCAGACCACGCTGCATGTGGCGCACTGGTAGCACTTTTTCATAGCCTCGCCGCCGGCCGCCTGGATGTCCTTGACGAAGCCGAGATCCGGCTGGATTCTAACTGGATTGGACATGTACTCCTCCCTAGTATCCCTTGAACGGGTTCGGTCCCAGCTCAAAGATCCGCTTCACGAAATCATCGATCATGTCAGGGATCTTGTCGTACTCGTCAATGGCCACCTGGTACTGGTGGACCCGCTCGGTTTCGATGCCCAGCTTGCCCAGGGTCTCGCCGATGTTGTCCATGCGGCGGTTGCACAGCTCAGAGCCCTTGATGAAGTGGCACTGATAGTCGTCGCCGTACTTGCACCCCAGCAGCATGCAACCGTCGTTGCCCTTGGACATGGCGTCGGCAATCCAGATGGCGTTGACCGACCCCAGACAGCGGATGGGGATGATGCGCACGTAAGGGCTCCAGCGCTTGCCCCGCATGGCGGCCATGTCCAGTGCAGGGTAGGCGTCGTTCTCGCAGGCCAGGATGAGAACACGCGGCCCCCCTTCGTCCATGTCGTCCGGCACCTGGATCTGCTTGATCATGGTGCCCATCTGGCCGACAGTGTAGTTGTCGAAGGAGATGACCCGCTCGGGGCAGGCACCCATGCAGGTGCCGCATCTGCGGCAGCGGCCGATATTGAACAGGGGGTTGCCCTTCTCGTCTTCGTCCAGCACGCCGAAGGGACATTCCTCGGTGCAGCGCTTGCACTGGGTGCAGCGGACCATGTTGAACTTCGGGTAGCCCACATCGCCCGACCTGGGGTGAACCGACATGCCCCTGTTGACCGACTCCAGGCACTGGATTGCCTTGAGCGCGGCCCCGGAAGCATCGGTTTCGGCCAGGGAGAGGGTCATGGGCTGACGAATCGCCCCGGCTGCGTAAACCCCGGTGCGCCTGGTTTCGTAGGGAAAGCAGATGTAGTTCGAATCCGCGAACCCGGAAAAAAGGTCCAAGTCGGGAAGGGAAGGTCCCTGACGGTATTTGAACTCGAGAACCGGGTTCTTGGCGGTGGCCGGAACCAGCCCGGTGGGCAGGACGACCATGCCGGCCTCGATCTCCACGAGCTCCCCAAGCAGGCTGTCCTTGAGGGTGACCAGGACGTTGTCGTTGTCGCCCTTTTTGATCTCCACCACCTGGCCCTTGGTGAGCATGATGCCAGGGTCGTCCTGGGCTGCCTTGTAGTAGAGCTCGTTCATCCCCGGGACCATCATGTGCTCGTACACGATGTAGCCGACCGCGTCGGGAAGGAACTCCCGCACGTAGTTGGCGTGCTTGAGGGCATTGAGCGAGGTCAGCTCCGAGGTGTAGGGCAGGTGCCTGTATGTCTTGATCTCCTTGAAGGCAAACTTCTCCTCTTCCTCCTCGCCTTCCTCGGCCACAGCCCCGGCGACCTCCTCAGCCTCCTCTTCCCCGGCCGCGGCCTCCTTGGCGGCAAACTCGTCCAGCGAGTCGCCGAAGCCGGTCAGAAAGAGCACGCTGGCCGGATCCTGTTCGTCGCTCGGCCGCTTGATGGCGCCCTTCTTGGCCATCTCCTCGAACTGCAGGCTGGTGACGATGTTCTTGAGCTTGCCGTACCCCAGGGGTTCGAGAAACTTGGTGTCCTGAGGGACCCAGCCCGCAGCCAGCACAATCGAGCCGATCGGGAAGATCTGATCCCCGTCGGGAGTCTTGACGGTGGCCTCGTACTGGCCGGGCATGCCCTCCAGCTTCTTCATGGTGGAGCCGGTCAGCACGGTGATCCTGTCGTTGCTGGTGACGGCCTCGATCTTTCTCTCGACACCCGTCTCCTGGGATGTGTCGTAGGGCGCGCCAAGAGGGATCGTCTTGTACATCTTGGCTGCGTAGCCGCCCAGGGTCTCCTCCTTCTCCACCAGGACGACATCGTACCCTGCTGCGGAGCAGTTCAGCGCAGCGGTCAACCCTGACCACCCGCCGCCGAGCACCAGGATGGTCTTGACCGCATCCACGGTCTCGGCCTCCGGCAGGTTGGCGTACTGCAGCTTGGTAATGCCGATGTCAATATAGTCCCTGGCCATGGCCTGCAGCAGCTCGGGCGCAGGCTCTCCTTCTTTGGGCAGGCTGCCGTCTGGGTTCTTGTAGGCCCAGACGCATTGCTCGCGCAGGTTGATGCGTTCCGTCAGGATGCCTTGACCGAAGTCGAAGATATCCCAGTCCACGCGGGGTGAGGAGCCGCAAATGCAAACCGCGTCGATCAGCCCCTGCTCAATGTCGGACTTGATCTCCGCCTTGCCCCCTTCGCTGGCCAGCATCGGACTGACCGTGACCACGGGGCAGAGCGTCCCCCACTTCTTCCTGACCTGTTCGGCCAGGGCCTCGACGTCGAGGATCGGGCCGATGCAGGACTTGTCGAAATAAACACCGATCTTCTCGGCCATCTGACTACCTCCCTCTCACCGTTTGGACCGCCTGCATCGCAGCAGCCGTTCCGGACTGGGCAGATTTCATAACATCAAGCGGAAGCTTGGCACATCCGGCCACGAAGATCCCCCTGTCGGGGTCACTGCTCAGGAAGCCCTCCTCATCCCTGGAAAGCTCGATGGGCAGGGCTCCCTCGGCCAGGCTGGGCTGCATTCCAGTGGCCAGTACCACCAGGTCGTAGACGTCAACGGCCTTGTTGCCGGAAACCGCATCTTCGACGGTCACGGCCACGCCACCCGTCCTGACGTCCTGGTCCACGTCGGCCACCTTGCCCTTGATTGCCCTGACCCCTTCGTCGGCCAGTACCTTCCTGGCAAAGTCGTCGTACCTTCCCGGTGTCCTCAGGTCTATATAATAAATGACCACCTTGCAGTCCGGGTGCTGCTCGCGCACGTAAGCGGCCTGCTTGAGCGAGGCCATGCAGCAGATGTAGGAGCAGAAGCTGAGGTGGTTATCATCCCGGGAGCCGGCGCACTGCACAAAGGCGACGGATTTGGGGACAGAACCGGTATCCGGACAGAGAATTTTGCCGTCCGTGGGTCCGTTGGGCGAGGCCAGGCGCTCCATCTGCATGTTGGAGATGCAGTTGGGCACCTTGCCCTCTCCAAGGGTGGTCAACCTGGTCACGTCGTAGGGCTTCCAGCCGGTGGCCACCACGATGCTGCCCACGTTCAGGCTGATGCTCTTGGCATCCTCTTCGAGATCGACGGCCTCATTGGACGCAAGCTTGGCCCTGTCCTCGTCCGTGAGGTTCTCCGTGTCGAGCACGTAGCGCTGCGGGAAGGCAAACGGGACGTCCATGTAGAGGGCCTTGCGCGTGTCCAGCCCGAACTCGAAGTCGTTGGGAACGTCCTTGGACAGCTCCTGGGCCAGACCCTTCAGGTCGGCGCTGTTGGGAGCGGTGTGCCGGGGCCTGATCTTCACGGCGACCTCGTAGTTCCCGACCGACCCTGAAACAGACTCCACCTCTGCCATGGTGAAGACTTTGATGTTGGGATTGCTCTTGATGCGCTGAAACTGAATCTCCAGACCACAGGAAGGAGGACACAGTTTGGGAAAATATTTGTTGAGCTGCATCACCCGCCCACCCAGGAACGGATTCTTCTCCACGAGGAAGACCTCATGGCCGAGCTCCGCAGCCTCGAGCGCGGCAGTGATTCCACTGAAACCACCCCCGATCACCAAGATGCTCTTCGACATTGTTTCCTCCCTGGTAAACGCTGCTGATCTTTGCACTGTAGCAAAATGGTCTAAGCCCAAACTGCGTCCTCTGTCCACTCACAGCTCAGGCTTAGACCACTTTACAAGAAAGGCTGCGGGCCGTTCGGCCCGCAGCCTTCACTGCGGTTTAGTCAGGAATGATCTGGGTGTAAGGACGCTTGAAGATCTTGGTCTCGCCCTTTTCCGGATCGTACTTGGAGTTGACAAAACACTTCCACTTGGAGTCGTCCAGTCCCAGGAAGTCCCCGCGGTAGTAGAACCCGGGGTAGCGGGACTCTTCGCGGAAGTGGATGTGCTGCATGTGCAGGCGCACGGTCCACAGCCGGTGGAAGTTCTCCCAGCAGCGCAGCAGCTCGTGCAGGTCACGGGCGGCCAGCTTCTTGGAGTCCTCTTCCATCATGCCCAGCAGGTTGAAGCCTGTCTCGAGCAGTGCCTTGGAGGTGGTGTAATAGGTGCCGCAGCCCCCGCCGTACTCGTCCGTGCACTTGATCAGGCGCATCATGAAGTTCTTGGGCGAGATGAACTCGGGGTTGACGACCGGGTCGGTGGACACGGACTTGCCGGCCTCGAAGGTGTACCAGGGCTGATAGATCTCTTTCTTCAGCTCCTCGGCGGACTGCTTCAGGGTGGGTTTGAAGTCCTTGTGGTCGACGCACCAGCGGACCATCTGCTTGCCCACGATCCGCCCCTCGGCGTGGGAGCCGGAGGAGAACTTGTGGCCGGAGGCGCCGACGCCGTCCGCGCAGGTGAACAGGCCGTTGACCGTGGTCATGCGGTTGTAGATCTTGCCGTTGTCGGCCTTGATCTTGTAGTCGTCGGGCACCCAGTCCTCGTCCGGACCGGAAACCCAGATGCCGCAGCAGCCGGAGTGGGAGCCGAGCAGGTAGGGCTCGGTGGGCATGATCTCGGAGCCGGTCTCCTCGGGCTTGACGTTGGTGGCAGCCCACAGGTTGGCCTGACCCACGCACATGTCCAGGAAGTCTTCCCAGGCCTCGCTCTCCAGGTGCTTCTGCTCGGCCTTGGACAGCTCCTTGAAGGTGGTCTGCAGGGCGGTGGCGGTGTCCATGAAGATGGGGCCGCGACCCTCGCGCATCTCCCTGAGCATCATGTGGTTGCGCAGGCAGGTGGGGATGACGTGGCCCTTTGCGTAGCCGCGATCCTCGTAAGGCTTGAGCATGGCGCGGTTGGTCACGCAGTAG
>CAZQOG010000021.1:18593-30246 GCA_964594925.1 uncultured Desulfohalobiaceae bacterium | reverse complement strand
TTCCAGAGATAAGTGCCGGGTACCTCGTCCCGCAGGGACGAAACCCTGCCTTTTCTAGACATGATCGGGCTAACGATCACTGGGAAAAGACCGATTACGACTACGATTACGACAACGACAACGAAGCTCCTCTCCAAGCCTTTCAAAGGAATCTATCAAACCGACATAGGTTTTCCTTGCTGGTATGATCTCAAAAAATTCCACATGGGACGTCGAAGAACCCTTTTTCTTTCATAACCAAAACCGAAGCGCAAGGGAACATCCAGATGACTTTCGAGCTCCGTTCCATGATCCTCACGATAAGGTGACCCGTCGTGTGCTGTAAAAAAAACTCACCCCCTGCCGTCTCCGTGCTTCTCCCCTGTTACAACGCCTCCAGGACCCTGCCCCGGGCACTGGAAAGCCTCCTGAACCAGACCAGAGCAGATTTCGAGGTCGTGTGTGTCGACGACGGCTCTTCGGACACGACTCTGGAGATCATCGATCGGTTCGCCGGGCGCGACAACAGGGTGCGGGCGATCCCCATGTCCCACGGCGGCATTGTGGCGGCATTGAACCTGGGGCTTGCACACTGCCGGGCTCAACTCGTGGCACGCATGGACGCCGATGACCTGGCCCTTCCCCGCCGGCTGGAGCTCCAGGCGGTTGCACTCGAGGAGCGGCCTGAGCTGGACCTGGTGGGCTGCCGGGTGAGTTTCGGCGGCTCCCGGGCCTCGAGTCGGGGGTACGCGCTGCACGTGGACTGGACCAACTCCCTGACCAGCCATGCGGACATCTGCCTGCACCGATTTGTGGAGTGCCCCTTCCCCCACCCGTCCATCATGTTCCGTCGCCGCTCCGCCGAGAGGTTCGGCGGCTATCGTGACGGACCGTTTCCCGAAGACTACGAGCTGGTCCTGCGCTGGCTGGACAGGGGAGCGGCCACGTTCAAGGTGAAGGCGGAGCTCCTGGTCTGGAACGATCCCCCCGACCGGCTGTCCCGCACCGACCCCCGCTACGACGTGCAGGCCTTCTACCGCACCAAGGCCATGTACCTGGCCCGCTGGCTCAAGCGCCACAACCCCCTGCACCCGGAAATCCACTGCATCGGTGCAGGCCGCACGGCCCGCAAACGCGCCGCCCTGCTGGAGGAGTTCGAAATAGCGGTCACCGCCTACGTGGACATCGACCCCAACAAGGTCGGACGCCTGGTCCAGGGCCGCCCGGTCCTGCACCGCACCGACCTGCCCCCGCCGGGGGGCGTGTTCTGCGTGTCCTACGTGGGCAGCCGGGGAGCCAGGGACGAGATCGGTCGTTTTTTGATGCAACGTGGGTACGTGCCTGGACGGGACTTTATCTTTGCGGCGTAAAAAATAGTTCGAAGTTCGAAGTCGGAAGTTCGAAGGAAAAAAGACAGGCTCAAAGCTCAAAGCTCAAAGCAAGAACAGTAAGAAGTTCGAGGGTGGTTAGTTCCAAGGAAGTGCAAGGCGCTTTTCTCCGGTGATGTCGTCGAGCTATTGTAACTTGTGTCTCAATCTGGCGGTGTGATTCTTCAGCATTTGCTCTTCCTTCCGACTTCGAACTTCGAACTTCGAGCTTCGAACTATGTAATGTCATATTTTTTGATCTTGCTGTGCAGGGTGGCCCGGGTTATTCCCAGGCGGCGGGCTGCCTCGCTCTTGTTGCCGCCCGCCGCTTCGAGCGTCGCCCGAACGGCCTGCTTTTCAACCTCTTCCAGAGACTGCCCGCCCAGGCCTTGAAAGCCCGCGGCAGGGGCCCGTTCGGATTCCTGCTGCAGCAGGTGCAGGGGGAGATCCTCCTCGGTCACGAACTCCCCGGGAGCAAGGATGACCGCCCGTTCCACCGCGTTCTCCAGCTCCCGGACGTTGCCCGGCCAGTCGTGCCGGACCAGAAGGTCCATGGCCCGAGGCGTGAAGCCCCTGATCTGCTTGCGGTTTTTGGCTGCAAAACGCTCCATGAAATGTCCGGCCAGAACAGGGATGTCGTCCGTGCGTTCCCGAAGCGGCGGGACCTCCAGAGTTATAACGTTCAGCCGGTAGAAAAGGTCCTCCCGGAAATTGCCCTTCTCCACCTCCTGATGGAGGTTTTTGTTGGTGGCCGCGATCACCCGTACGTCCACGTGCAATGCGGCGTCACTGCCAACCCTCTGCACCTCACGTTCCTGAAGGACCCTGAGCAGCTTGGCCTGCAGTGCCGGAGATATCTCGCCGATCTCGTCCAGAAAGATGCTCCCCTTGTCGGCCTGCATGAACCGCCCCTCACGGCGCTTGTCCGCCCCGGTGAAGGCTCCTTTCTCATGGCCGAAAAGCTCGGACTCCAGGAGTGTCTCCGTCAGTGCGGCGCAGTTCACCGTGACCAGCGATCCTGCTTTGCGATCGCTGTTGGCATGGATGGCTCGGGCAATGAGCTCCTTACCCGTTCCTGACTCGCCGGTGATGAGCACCGTGGCCTCGGAAGGCGCCACCGTAGCCGTGGTCTCGATGAGCTGCTGCATGGCCGTGCTCCGGCCGATGATCTCAGCTAGGTCGAAGTCCGGGGGCACCCGCCTTCTGAGCGCCTCGTTCTCTCTCCTGAGCCGGGTGTGGTCCAAGGCTCGTTCGACGGTCAGCTCGAGCACATCGAAGTCAAGCGGTTTGGTAAGATAATCATAGGCCCCGGACTTGAGCGCATCCACGGCCGAATCCACAGAGGAGTAGGCAGTCATGATCAGTACCGGTATGGAAGGGTTGTACTCCTTGATGGCCTTGAGTGCCTCGATGCCGCCCATCTGGGCCATGCGCACGTCCGTGAGCACCAGGTCAAAGGGGTGCCTTTTGACCTTGTCCACTGCTTCTTCACCGTCTTCTGCCGTTTCCACCCGGTGCCCCCACCCCGACAGCGTGGCCCGCAGCATTTCGAGATGCCCGGGATCGTCATCCACTACCAGCAGGTTTGTCTTGCGCGACTTGTCGCTCATGCTTTCGTACCGTTGATCCTCAGATGCACGACCACCCTGGTTCCCTGTTCAGGAATGCTTTCCACCTCGATCTCTCCCCCGTGCGCCATGATGATCTTGTGCACGATGGCCAGCCCAAGGCCGGTGCCCTTGGCTTTGGTTGTGAAGTAGGGATCGAAGATCCTGAACAGCTGATCCTTGTCGATACCGTGCCCGGTGTCCTGAACCTCGATCATGGCACCACCCTCTTCCCTGACGGTTCGAACCGAGAGGGTCCCCCCCGTTTCCATGGCCTGCATGGCGTTGAGGTGCAGATTGAGCAAGGCCTGGATGAAACGGTCGGGGTCAATGGGCATTTCCGGGAGGTCAAAAGCAAGCTCCTTGTGCAGGGCAATGCCCCGGCCCGTCAGGTCCGAGGCAACCAGACTCAGGGAATGTTCCACCAGGCCGTTCAGATCCCTGGGCCGCGGCTTGATATCAGAGGGCCGGGCAAACTCCAGCAGGTCGGTGATGACCCTGTTGAGCCGTTCGGTCTCCCGAATCATCACTTGTGCGGCCCGGCTTTCCTCACTGCCCTCGGCGAACTTGCTCCCCAGGAAGGTGGCGAACCCCTTGACCGTGCTCAAGGGGTTCCTGATCTCGTGGGCCACCCCTGCGGCCAGGTCGCCGATGGCGGCCAGCTTTTCCCGCTGCTTGACCTCGTCCTGCAGCCGGCGCACCTCGGTCAAGTCTCGCAGGATGTAGATGTTGCCCACGAAATGACCGTCCTCGGTCACGATCCTGGACGCACTCACGCTCAAGGGAACAACGTGCCCGTCCGGGAAGGTCGGCATCATTTCCCGTTCGACCACGGTCTCCCCTTCCCGCAACCGTTTGCAGACGCTCACCAGCTCGGAGGGCAGGGAATCCCGTACGAGCCGGCCGAGCAGTGTCGTCGTGGTCTGCCCGACAAGGGCTTCGGCCGTGCTGTTGACGTAACTGATCCGTCCTTCCTCGTCGGTAACGATCATCCCGGCGGGCAGATTGCGCACCACTTCCGAGGCAAAGGCCTGCACGTCCTCCAGCTCGAACCGGGACGCCCTGAACGCCTGGGCCCAGAACAGGGCCACCAGACCACCCAAACCAGAGAGCAGGATGATGCCGGCCAGGACGAAGGTCTGACGGATGTCCTGCCGTATGGCCGACTGGAACGGCTCGATGTCCAGCCCGACAAAGATGACAGGTTTGAGCCCCGCACCCGTTTCTGATCCGGGCGGAGAAAGCCGCGGCTCATCGGCACCCCAGAAATTCCGGCCTCCGTGCATCCCCATCATGTGGTGCCTCGGGCCCGGGCCTCCCTTGAGGGGGGAAAAGATCCGGTAGACCTCGAAGGCCTTCCCAGAAGAGCTCTCAACCTGGCGCCACTTGACGGTATCCCCTGGTGCAAGGTCGTCGAGCCCGTTCTCCTTGAAGCTGGTCCCGATTCGGTCGCGGTCGCTGTGCGCAAGGACGGCCCCCTGCCGGTTCACCAGGGCCAGGTACAGGATATCCTCCTGCCTGGCGGTCTCTTCAAGCAGGTTCTGGAGCCGGATGTCCCCGCCCATCATGCCCATCATCCCGGTCCTGGCCCCGGCCTCGAAGGAACGGATCAGGGCCGCCCCCTTCTCGCTCAGGATTGTGGCCATGTAGCCCCTCTCCCGGTTGACGTTCATCACGGCCAGCACCAGGACCACGGCTGCCAGTATGCAGCTGGCACCGATGACCACCCAGGGCGATGCATACGATCGCAGCTGCCTTTTCCGGGTTCGAACGAATTTCATTTTTCCCATTGGAGCCCACGTATGAGGTGTTTTCCAACAACTGTTCAAATACTAATCAGCTTGATGCACATCTGTATAAAATATGAACACTTCTCTCCATCCTGGCAAGGACCCTTGTCTTTGTTTTTGTGCCTGTACGATCCATTTATCTCAATAATTTCAGAAAGTTAAACACGATAAAATGAGAACTGGCACGTGCCTTGCCTTACACAGAAGCAAACGACAAGCCAACAGGGATTCAAATTTTTTTAACCACAACCTTTCCTCGAGGAGGAACCATGAACCGCACAAGAATCGCTCTGTTTACCCTGCTGACCCTGGTGCTCATTGCCGGCGCCGCCGCGGCCCAGCGCCACATGATGGGCGGCCCGGGATACGGCCAGCAACAGTACGGTCAGCAGCAGTACGGCCAGGGTTACGGCTACGAGATGACCGAGGAACAGTGGAACCAGATGCATGACCTGCAGCAGAAACACCGGGACGAGATCATGCCCCTGCAACAGAAGCTGTGGTCAAAGGACGCTGAGCTGGCCAGCCTGCTCCATCACGACAACCCGGATGAAATGAAGGTGGATGGGCTGATTGAAGAGATCAGCGACCTTCGGGCTGCAATATACAAGAAACAGCTCAAATTCCGCCGCAATGCCCAAAAAGAGCTGGGCATGCCCATGGGCCCCGGCACGATGATGGGACCGGGTAAGGGGTACGGCATGGGTCGCGGCAGGATGGCGGGCCCGGGAATGAAGGGTGGCGGATGGGGAAGCTGCCCCTACACCCAGAGGTTCTGATCACTCCGAATATCCCGCGTGATTGCCACAAGGACCAGTCATGACTCCGGTGCAGGGGCGGCAGAACCGTCCCTGCACCGTTTAACAGTACGAAGCTGCCTTTATCCCTCCCACGCCCAGGAGCACCGAGGCATGATGCGCAACCTGAATGTCAGGCCGTGACCGTCATTGAACACCGCGGGCCTCGATGGCCGTCCAAAAATGAGCGATAATTTGTTTCACCTGCTGTAAATTTTCCTTGCCTGACCCGACAAAAAAATGTTCACTTGAGTAATGGTAATTAACCCCCTTGGAAAAAATCCCAAGCATCTCGCAAACTCACAACCCACTCACAGGAGTATCGGCATGAAGATCAGATACAGCATCATCTCAGGGCTGATCCTTTTTCTTGGATTGCTCGCACCACTTGCCTCGGCGCAGGACATGGAGAACGGCCCGGACTCCGACCCGGCCATGGGACAGGCCCTGCCCTGGGTTCTGACGCCCGAGCAGGAGTCACAGCTGCAGTCCATGCGCGATGACCTCCAGGAACAACTCGAACCCCTGCACAGGAAGCTCATGGCCCGCAAGCTGGAGCTCAAGGCCGCGCTTCTGGCGGACACCCCCGAGCACGAGCGCATCGATGCCCTGGTTGCCGAGATCACCCGCATCAACGGCGAGATCTTCTCGCAGCATGTCGATTTGCAGGTGGAGCTGGCCCAGCAGGGCATGTACGCCCCGATCATCTCCAGCCCCATGGGAATGGCAGGCCCGGGCATGAAACACGGCAAATCCTCGGGCATGGGCATGAAGCACGGGGGCATGATGGGCGGCATGCATGGTAAAGGCATGGGTAAAGGCATGTGCATGGGCAAGGGGAAAGGCATGGGTATGATGCAAGGAGGCATGATGGGCGGCATGCGTGGCCAGGGAATGGGCATGACGCACGGCTCCGGTGCCATGCAGCACGGGGCAGCAGCACCGCCTCCGGCAGGACAGCCGGATATGACCGATGCCCCCGTGACTGACGAAGACTCCGGCCACCAAGGTCACCAGATGCAGTAACCTTACTGTTTTGAACAGAAAAATCAGGATCCGGGCGAGATTTTCTTGCCCGGATCCTGATTTTCCAGCGAAACGGCACACCATGCAGGATTTGAGTGGACTGGGTGGACGAAGTGGACAGGGGCAGGGGCAGGGGAAGTGGACGAAGTGGACGGTGAAGAGCAGAACCGGGTTTGTTCTTGGGGGTCCACTTGGTCCACTTCTTGTGCTTTGTCCACTCCGACCACTCCGTCCACCCCCTGCATTTCTCCGAAATCAAGGTCATCAGCGGCGACTTGTTGTGACCTCCTTCAGCTCTTCTTCGAGGTGATGGTGTGGATATTGGACACGATGTGCTTGGTCTTGGTGCTGCCGCAGTGGGGGCACTTGACCTTCCGGGTTTCCATCTCCTCGATAGTCAAAAACTCGGTGAACGTCTTTTTGCACTTGTCGCATTCATACTCATAAACCGGCATGGCACACCTCCACGGCAGGGGATGATTTCAGGCTGACACACCTTCTGCATACACGACTTTTACATTTTAAGGCAATGGTGACCTGATTTCCGAACAATGCGTGATGGTGCAACCTCCCAGGAACTCCACGCGGCATCATAATCGCTATGGGGATCAGGGTGGACTGTGTGGACGAAGTGGACAGGGGCAGGGGAAGTGGACGAAGTGGACGGTGAAAAGCAGGACCGGGTTTGTTCTTGGGGGGTCCACTTGGTCCACTTCTTGGGTTTTGTCCACCCCGTCCACTCCGTCCACACCCCCCCCGGCGAAGCCGGTGAGCCCAGGCGCATATCGTGGTGACAGTGGGGGCAGATGTCCATCATCCGGTTCACCACCAGACCGCGCAGCGCTGTCGGATGCGCTCCACCACGGCCTGGTCGGGCTGGTGCGGGTTAAAGTTCAAGCCGGGCACGTCCAGCTCCAGGTCGGCCAGAAACGGGGTGGTCTCCAGCTTGCGATTGTAGGCCGTGTGCAGCAGGATCTCCAGGGAGAGCACGTCGGCCACGTTGTAGGCCAGAAGCGTCTCCAGGCAGCGCTCGTCCCTGGTGGTCTCGAACTCGTTCCACAGATGCACGGCGAACAGCCCGTCCACGCCTTCCAGCTCCTCCCGGCCCAGGTCAAAGGCCTTTTCGATGCGCTTCAAGCCCCCCTTGAAGCCCAGCGCCCTGAGCACGTAGCGCAGGTCGATGTGGGCCATGTCCAGGCGCGTTCCAAACTCCCGCTCGATGAAGGGCACGTCAAAGCACTTGCCGTTGAAGGTCACCAGCAGCTTGTAGTCCAGGATGTCGTCCTGGAAGGACTCCAGGTTGCGGCCGTGCACGTAGGTGCGCGCGGAGTGCCCGTCGTACAGGGCGATGGAGGTGATGTGGTGGTTGCCCTCGAGCAGTCCCGTGGTTTCGATGTCCACATAGGCGGCTTGGTGACGGTACTCCCGGAACAACCGCCAGGTCTCGGCCGGGGGAAGCCGCTTGCCGAAGTAGAGCGCATCGCCCAGATCGTGGCGCCGGCAGGACTCCTCCAGGTCGCAAAGCACCCTCCTGACCGACGACCCGCCGCTGTCACCGGCCCCCAGCAGGGCCTGCCAGTCCAGATACCCCCGGCCCCAGAAACGCTGCTCGGTCTTGGGCCCGACCCCGGGGAGATGACAGAAGGTGTTCTGCAGCATGATGAATGCGATATCTTCGATAACTTTTGTCGACCAGTCCACGCACCCGGAAGTAGTTCTGGTGCAGGGGCTTACGCAGAATTACTCCGTTGCACAAGGTAGCTTTGGGCCGTGTATTGTCAACCCGCATCCAGTGCGAAGGGGTAGCTTTTTGTCACCATCTGTCCGGCCAGCAAGGGCTGCACCCGGACTATGTCCTGCCCGAAGCTGTAGGTGATGGTGCGCAGGGCTTCACCCGAGCTCCACCAGGAGGAGCTGATCGGCTGGACAGTGGCGCCCCGGCCGTCAAAGGCCAGTGCGGTCAGGTAGCGCTGCACCGGTCCCTGAACCTGCAGCTGGACCTCCTGGCCGTCCATTTTCAGCAGGGTGACGACAAAGCCGGCCGATTCCACGCTTTGCCCCACGTCATCTTTTCCCAGGGCAAGGGAACGGATGTTCACCGGCAGCAGGATTTCCAGGGTGCCCGTTATTGTGCTGATCGACCGTTCCTGGACTCCCTGTTTCAGGTACACGCTGCGGATGGCTTCAAGAACGGCCGGGGGGCCGGGCACGCTGTTGAAGCTGAGCTCCTGGAAAAACTCGGTTTCAAAATCGCTGTCCTGGTCGTACACGTTCTCACCAAAACGGTTGGTGACCTGGTCGATGCGCAACCGGGCAGACTTGAACAGGCCGAGGTTGGGTATATCGGGCAGCCTGACCTTGACCCAGAGGTGGGGGCTCTCATCGCTCTCCCAGAAGGTGTCGAACCAGAGGGCGGCCGGCCCCGCGCCGGCACTCGGCTCACCCTCCTCCAGCAATGGATCGGCACCCTCGAGGAGGCGCTCGTACGCAGCCAGGGAAAGCGATTCCACCCCCGCGGGCACGGCAGCGCCCTCTGTCGGCCGGACAGGGCCCCTGACAGTCGAGGGAGCGGGCGGGGCTGGCTGGCTGATATCTGAGGCCTGGCGCATCATAAAGGGCAGTGCGCCGTAGACGATGGCCGCACCCAGGCCCGCCACGAGCAGCACGTAGACCAGCACGGTCCTGATCAGGATCCGGCCCCGCGGGATGCGGGCCTGCACCGGTTCACGCTTGAAGGCCAGGACGGCCATGAGCACCCACTGTGCAATGGGCACGTAGATGAGCAGCCCCAGCCACTTGTTGACCCGCAACCTGCGGCAGATGTGCATCCAGATCAGGGCAAACAGCACCAGCACCACCACGGCCAGGATCAGAAACACCACGGCCGCTGCAGGCAGGAAAACACCGAGCCCGGGCGAGACCCAGGTCAGCAGGATCAGCGCCGTCCACCACCACGGCTTGCCCGCGGCAGCCACCATGGTGTGGATGTTGGCCACGGGTATCCAGGCCAGCCAGGCACGTCTGAGCCGCAGCTTCCGGGCGATGCAGTACAGGCACATCCCCAGAAAGAAGTAGAAGAACAGGGCCAGGGCCAGCCAGATCAGGACCATGGTCCCGGTCACAAGGCCCATGAGCTGCAGCACGGCCTGAGGAATCTCCTCCAGCTGGAGGTCCGGGAGGACCTGCTCACCGGGCTGCCCCGGAACAGGCCGTGGTGCCGGCGGTGCCGGCTCCTCTTTTTCCTGCACCGGTTCCGGCCCAGCGCCCTGATCCTCTGGAGGGGTGTGCACCGGTTCAGGTTTGGCTTGCGGATCCTCGGGAGCCGGGAGGACATCGATAGCCTCGTCCCGGACATCCGGCCGGGGGCGGTCCCCCTGATCGATCGGGGCCTCCTCCGGGACTGCTTTCGGAGGTGTGATTGCCTCATCAGGACCGGTTTCGCCCTGGCCCTCATACATGGAAGCGGGATAGTCCTTGATGTGCAGGGTGCCGTTCTCATCGACCCACTGATAGATCCTGGCCTGGGCCGCCCCGAAGGACAACAGCAGCCAGATGAGCGCGGCAAGGGTCAGAACGCCCAGCCACCCTGACCTGTAAGAAAGCGGGGCGCCCATGATCGAACGCATCGGCACTGTGACCATGCAGATATCTCCTGGCTGGCGTGATGGAAAAGACTGGGGTATTCTGCAAAAGCCGCGCCTGCGGAAAACACCCGGCAGCCCGGGATACAAGCCAGGAAGTGGTTGCAGGGCCTTTTCCGGCAACACCGGATGCCGTCAGGGCCCCCGCCCGAGTGTGATCCCGGCCTGCCGACTCTGCACGGCCTGCCGGCTTGACCCCCCCTGAGCTTTCATGGTCAAGTAATGCCCTGCACGCGCCTTCATGCGACACACCATGTCACAAGCACAGAACCAAAACCACAAGCTCTATATCGTCATGGTCGGGCTCCCGGCCATGGGAAAATCCACCGTGGCCGCCAAGCTCGAGGAGAGCTTTCGTCATGGGGGCATCAAGGTCAAGATCTTCAACAACGGCGATCTGAGGCGCAAGATGCTCGGCGCCCACACCTCGGAGCCCGACTTCTATGCCCCGGAAAACACCGAGGGCATGTCCCAGCGGGAAATGGTGGCCAGGCTGAACATCCGCAACGCCAGGAAGTTTCTGGCTGCCAAAGGCCAGGTGGCCATCCTCGACGCAACCAACGTCAGCCGCGAGCGCAGACGCACCGTGCGGCGGATGCTCAACAACCACCCGATCCTCTTCCTGGAATGTCTGAACGAAGATGAGGAGATGCTCGACGCGAGCATCTCACGCAAAACCAGGTTGCCCGAGTTTTCCAGGCTGACCTTTGAGGAGGCGTACCAGAGCTTTACTGAGCGTATCGCCTACTACCGGCGCATCTACACCCCCCTGTACGAAGAAGAGAACTTCATCGTCCTCGACTCCCTGAACAACAGAATCTTCAGGGAGAGAATCAGCAAGGACATCCCCCACTACATCAGGATCAGGGACCTGCTGGTCTCGGACTGGGTCAAGAACCTCTCGCTGATCCGTCACGGGGTGAGCCAGTTCAACCTGCAGAACAGGATCGGCGGGGATTCCGATCTGGCCCCGGAAGGCAAAAAGCAGGCCAGGGCCCTGGCCGAGCACTTCAAGAACCTGCACCTTCCCTTTGTCTTCACCAGCACCTTGAAGCGCACCATCCAGACTGCCAAGCCCATCCTGGAGCGGCACCCGGACGCCACCCTGATTTCCCTGCCCGAGTTTGACGAGATCGACGCGGGAGAATGCGAGAACATGAGCTACGAGGAAATCCGGCGGATCCATCCGGAGATCTTCCTGGCCCGCTCCCGGGACAAGTACAACTACGTCTACCCCAGCGGGGAAGGGTATGCCACCCTCAAGGACCGCGTGGACCGGGGCGTCAAGAAGGCCCTCTACCTGAGCGGCAATGCCGACAACATCATGATCGTGGGCCACCAGGCCGTGAACCGCATGATCCTGTCCCACTTCCTCTTCCGCCGCACAGAGGACGTCCCCTACATCTTCATCCCCCAGGACCGCTACTTCCACATCGTCTCCACCCA
>CAZQOG010000021.1:577-18493 GCA_964594925.1 uncultured Desulfohalobiaceae bacterium | reverse complement strand
CTGCTTTGAGCTTTCAGCTTTGAGCTTTGAGCTTCTTTGAGCCAGGGAGCTCCGCTCCCTAATCTTCAAAATCCCCTGCCGGTCCCTTGTCCGAATCCAGGGCTTTTGCCTTTTCGCGGATCCTGGCCTCGGTCCAGTCCTCGGGCACCTCGATGCGGCCGATCTTGGGACCGGGCTCGAAAGAGCCTGCCTCAAGCAGCAGATCGACCGCCAAAGGGGCCGTGCCGGAGGCATTGAACACGTCCACCAGGAGGTGGTGGACAAAATCCTCAACGCCCTTGGCCATGCGCGTCCTGACCTCCTGGGACTGTCCCAGGAGCCTGTTCTCGAAAGGACGGTTCAGCTTCTTGAAGGCGCCGCCCCTGAGCCCCTGCTCCCGGGCATAGGCCAGCATCTCCTCCCAAACGGGCTCGGGAACGCCCTTGTCCGGGTCTTTGATGAAGTTCCCCTCGTCGTCCAGCACGGCATTGCCATAGTCGTTGACCCTGACACCCCAGGTGATCATCTGCAGGGCCGTGGCCACGTTGGCCTTGGTGGTCCTGGTTTCGGCTGCGATGCGCTGCAGGCGCTCCGAGCTGTTCCCCGAGGTGCCGTGTTGGGCTCCGGAGACCATGTACTCCTTGAGGGCGTCGTGGATCCTGCGGGTCAACCCGACCTGGATCCCGGCATCGCTGTCCTGGATGCCGTGGGTGGTGCCGTTGTTCAGGGCGATCCAGTCCGGGTGGATGTCGTGAGCGTTGAGGCCCTGGATGAGGAACAGGGCCTCCTGGGGTGTGGACAGCCCTTCCTTGCCCTTGATCTCGCCCACCTCGGTCTCGTGGCCCGCCCAGGAGGGCACCAGGTCGGCCAGGGCAATGCTTGCCAGCAGGTTCTCGTCGTCCGGAAGGTGGGAGGCGTCGATGGCGATGGAGGTGATCCCCGCCTCGAAGAGCGAGGGTATCTCGATCCTGGCCGTCTCCAGGTCCTTGTCCCCCTTGATGCCGTAGTGGTCTGCATGCACCGCCACGGGCACGGTGACGCCCAGCTCGTTGCAGACGGCGTCCACCTGACGGGCAATATTCCAGAAATTGACTGCGCAGTATGCCCCTGCCCCGCCCTCTGATTTGGCGATCTCGATGATGATTGCGGCGTCGGCACGCTGCGCCGCCTGGAGAGCCCCCCGGATCACGAAGTGGTTGCGCCCGTTGGCGGCTATGGTCATGGCTTTTCCCTTGCGCAGCAGGGCCCGGTCGATGACCTTGCCGCTCACGATCAGGGCCCGGGAGTTTGGGAACAGCTGCCTGATGTTGGGAGGCCGCCCCACCTCCAGGGCGCGTTCGAAATCCTTCTGTGTTGTCGGCTGCACCTTCATCGCTAACCTCCTTGTGGATCATTTGTACTGACGGCTCTGCTCCATCCCTAGCACGAATTTCAACCGAAAGACAAAGCAGAGAAGCATCAGGGCCCTTCATTGCACCCCCCCATCCGGGGGCATTTCCCGGCCCGCCGCCCGCAGGCAGCCACGCTCGAACAGCCCACGGAGACCATTTGCCCCCGGGGGGGTGGTTGGGATAGCGTGTCAGGTGAAAGCTCATCCCGGGCTGCACCCATCCCGCAGGCCTGTCACGGCAGACCAAGGAAGAACCATGACCAAAAATCGCACCGTCACCTACCTCGGATACTTCATGCACCAGGGTTTTGGCAGCAGCTCCACCAGGCACCTGCTGCTCCAGGACAACGGCGACGGCAGCTACGCCGTTTTGAGCAAGATGGACCAGTTCACCACCGGGGCCATGTCCAATGTCCTGCCCATCCTGGATGAAATCTGGTCCTTCACGGATGCCCAGGGCCTGGTGGACTTCTGCTTCGAGTACGCCTTTGACCCGCTGGAGCTGGCCTCCAGCCTGGAGGCGTCCCACCCTGGGCTGGCCGCGGCATTCCTCGACAAGGTCCGAAGCGGGGACCGCTTCGGCAAAGAGTACAGCCCCGAGCACAAGCGCGTACCCGCGGACACTGACCTCATCCACCACCTGCTCGAAGAGTCGGGGCTGGCGGAACTCTTCGACGCCCCCCTGGTCAAACCGGGCACGGACAAAAAGCAGGGAAAAGTGGTTTCCTTCCCCACCGACAAGCCGGCAAAGGAAACTCCCTGAGCAGATCCCGCCAGGTGGCACAACCCACCCCTTTGGCACGGGTCGTCTTTTTTCAAATCCAAACAGACCGGAAGCAGCAATGGACGATCTCAAGGAAATGATTCGCAGGGCCAGGCGGGAAGCCTCGATCCGGAAGCAGGAAATGGTCATAGGCCAGGACGGAGACCACTGGTTCTTCGTATCCAAGGACGATCCCGAGTCGGACATGGTCCGACCGGGCATCATCGTCGACGCCTCGGGCATCCGCTACCCCGAGCACCACGCCATGGTGGAGAAGATTCTGCTTGGTGGGGACTGAAGATTACAAAATGGAGGAGTGATGGACGACCTCATGACAGCCATCCAGTCCGGAGACGTGGTGGTCATCGACGGCGGCACCGGGACCGAGCTCGAGAAAAGGGGTGCGCCCATGAACAGGGCCGCCTGGAGCGCCCAGGCCACCCTGACCCACCCCGGGGTTCTGCGCGCCATCCACGGGGACTACATCCGCGCCGGGGCCCGGATGGTCATCGCCAACACCTTCCCCGCTTCCCTGCACGTGCTCCGGGAGGCGGGACTGGAAGACAGGTTCGAGGAGATCAACCGCAGGGCCGTGCAGATCGCGCGCGAGGCGGCTGATCAGGCGGATGGAGCCGTGGCCGTGGCGGGATCCATCTCCACCACCACCTTCTCCGGCACCGGGGCCCTGGATTACCGGCGCCTGCCCGACGAGACCCGCGCCGTGGACTATTACCTGCGCCACGCAGGCATCCTGGCCGACGCCGGGGCGGACCTGATCGTACTGGAGATGATGCGCGACGTCGCTCAGACCGCCTGCGCGCTGCAAGCCGGCCTGAAGACCGGACTACCGGTCTGGGTCGGGTTTTCCTGTGAACCCGGAGAATCCGGGGAAATGCTGCTGCTTGGAAAATCCGGGACATTGTCCGCGGCGGTCCGCGCCATCAGCGACCTTGGCCCTGCAGCCATGGGCGTGATGCACACCCAGATGGAGGACACCCCGGAAGCCCTGCGGAGCACGGCCGCGAGCTGGGACGGACCTGTTTTCGCCTACCCCCACCGCGGGGTGTTCGAGATGCCCCACTGGCGGTTCACCGACACGGTGACCCCTGAGGATTTTGCGGACGCAGCAGTGCACTGGGTCCGGGCTGGAGCTTGTGTCGTGGGTGGCTGTTGCGGAATCGGTCCGGAGCACATTCAGGAGCTTTCTGTTTCCCTGTCCGCACGTTTGCGCGCCCTGTGCTGAACCCAGCCCTTGCAGTGTCGAAAACGTGTGCCGTGAATCAGCTCCCCCAGGCGGACCCGGATTGTCTCTGTACTTCTGGTCGTGCTGGTGATTGCTGCCACACGGTGACCGCGGACGGCCACAACCTGACAGGCAACAACTTCCTGACTGACAGGTTCAAGCATGTGCGGACTCGGATTTCTTGGAATCTTCGTTTTCATCCTCATCGGCCTGCTGGTTCTGGCCATCTACAGCGCCATTCTGGGCTGTGCGGTCTCCAAGGGCTGTTCGCTTTGGAAAGCATTGCAGCAAAGAAAACAAGCACGCAAAAACCGAAAATGACCGAAGCTGTAAAAACCTGAGCCGCCGTTTGTTTTCCATCCCGGACAGAAGAATTCTGCCAATTCAACACAGGCCTCCTCCGGGGCTGGCAGGACCGCAGCAAGGCGCAGAGGCAGAAAAATCATAAAACAAAGGCTTGAACTTCCAAAAGGCTGCGTCTGGGAGGGTCCCAGGCCGCTTCCCTGGTCTTTTCGGTGGGATTCGAGTCAGGTCAATCGAACACGGGTTGCAGGTGCGGGTCGGCCAGCATGTTCCGGACGTCCTGCAGGTGCCGCTCGCTGGTCCGGTTCTGCGACAGGGGGGGGAGCCTGTCAAAGGGAAAGAAGTCCACCCCCATGGTCTCGTCGCTGGTCCTGGCCTCACCGCCAAGGATGCGGCACAGCAGCACGATCTTGTAGGCGTGGAAGAACTCCATGGGTCTGCCTTCGCGGTTGGCGTCGTAGATGCCCACCACCCGATAGGGTTCCACGGAGAACCCGCTCTCCTCCACCACCTCACGGGCCACCATCTCCGAGGGGCGGTCGCCGACGTCGGCCCAGCCCCCGGGCATGCACCAGCGCTCGTCACGGCGCTCCTGCACCAGCAGGATGCGATCCTCCCAGACCACTGCCCCGCGCACGTCGACCTTGACCGTGGCATACCCCGGCTGGGCCCGGAAGGCCGCAAGCACCTCTTCGCAGGGAACACGGCTGTGCAGCGCGGTCATCTCGGCTGCTATCTGCAGCAACCGGGCATAGTTCTGCCGGTCATAGTAGCCCTCGGTCAGGTTGAAGCCGGTCTGCCCGATGGCCTGGATTTCCCTGGCCCAGGTGAGCCACTTCGGGGACTGGTCCTCAGCCATGGCTGTGTGGCCGAGCCGGCCGGTGTGGAAAAGGTGCGGACATCGTTACGCTCCCGTCTTTCTGAACCTTGTTTCAGGCACGCACAACAGCCCCTTGCAAAGCACCTTTTTTCGCAGGCTGTTCAAGTTCAGTCCTAGCACATGATCCATCGGGGGAGAACCCGTTCCGCAGGGGGTATGAAGCGACAGTCCCCGAAGCTGTGCCGTCAGACCGGGCCGATCCCAGGCAATGCCATGGCTGCGTGATTTTCTGGGTGGAAAAAGATAAAATGAGGAGAACCCTTTGCAAGGCGGGATGATCCAGGCTCGGCTGTCACTGCGGCATGTGTTCTTCGTCCGGCCCGATGAGGTGCCGGACCAGTGAGGGTGCCAGGCTGAAGCCCACCAGGTTGGCGTCCGAGGCATAGGAGACGTAGACGGCTTCGGAGATGTCCTGGTCGAAGATCCGCTCTACCATGTCCAGAACGCGCTCGCCTGCCTCAAGGATGACCGTCTCCATGGCAATGGCTTCTCCCTGTCCGTCATAGGCCGTGAGCACGACCACGGCCTGAATGTCTTCCGGATTGACAAAACCTATTCCGGTACCCTGGGGGGGGCTGGTGGGAAATATCCCGTTGCTCGATCCGCTGCTCATACGCTCTCTTCTCGTGAGCATTATTCTGCTCTCTTGAGGACCTTTCCCAAAGAAACAAGGCGCTCGCCGTGACCGCCACCTGCGCAGCTTTTGCAAACTCTGTTCCCCCTGGCCACACCGGCCGACCTGCGGCTGCCCCGCATGATTTCAAGGGTGGCCCGTTTCCAATGATACCGTGTTGCTCCATGAATTGGCCATGACGGGTCAATTTTCGGCATTCCCGTGAAAAGGCTGCGCCTCCGAAAGCGGGCGGCTCATTGAACGTTCATCCGGTTCAGGAAAACGTGATCAGGGCACACGACAGAGGCCGTGGGCAGTGATGCCCAGCAGGGTTCGTGTCTTTCTTGAGGAACGACAGGGGATGGTCCGCACGGTCCAAGAACGTTGCGTGCGATCAAGAGAGAGCTCACTCGGAGCTGGTGGGCGGGAGGGAGAAGCGGCTGCTCCTGCACGAGCAGGCGGCAGCTATTGCTGGATCAGGCTCATGGAGATGCTGGTCTTCTCTCCGGAGGACTCGGCGCCGATCATCAGCTGCTGATCGTCCTTGCCAAGACCCAGCGCAGCCGACTCCGGCTGAAAAATTTCCATGGACACCCCCCATCCCTTTCCGGTCAGGGCATCCTTGTAAAACGTGATCACTTCCCTGGGGGAATCATCGGTCTCCAGGACCGCGTGCCAGTTCGTCCCCATCTGCATGGAGCTGACCACCGTGGCCCCCTGGTATGCCGGGACCGCCCTGGCCAGCTTGTCCGGCAGCTCGACCTCCTCGGATCGCCCTCCGGCTGCGAGCATGAGAATGATCGCCGCTGCAAGCCCGGCTAATACGATGCCCTTCTTCATTGTCCCTCCAGACAATTGCTGTTCATCCCGGTCTTCATGACAGATTTCCCGGCAAGAGAAAAGCCTGCAGGTGGTGCGTGGCCGCATCCCGGCATATCCTGAAAGAGCGCGTGTGAACCGGATGGATCAAAACAGTTGCCAATCGTGGGCGGTTCGTTTATAAAACTTAACAAGCAGCCGGGAGCACTATGAAACAGTCGGGATTTCCAGCCTTTTTCCAGCGGGTGGCCGAGGCCCTGGGTATCGGATCGCAGGCCGAGCTGGCTTCGCTGCTTGGGGTCAACCGCTCCGCAGTGAGCCAGGCCAAGCGCAAGGACACCGTTCCGGAAAAGTGGATCCTGCACCTGTCCCGGACATCCGGCCTGAACCCGGACTGGCTGGAGCACGGCCGGGGGCTCCCCCGGGATCTCGGACACCACGATCCCGATTTTGCCAGAATCCCCAAGGTCCGGGCCCGGCTCTGCGCCGGGGGTGGGTCCTTTGAAAACGAATCCCAGGTCCAGGGCTACTACGCCTTTCGCCACGACTGGCTCAGGCGCAAGGGCAACCCAGGGCGCATGGTGCTCATGGACATCGTCGGCGACAGCATGGACCCGGTCATCAGGGAAGGGGACACCGCCCTGATCGACCAGTCCCAGGAAGACATCCTGGCCGGCAGCATCTACGCGGTGGGCGTGGAGGACACGGTCATGGTCAAGCGGATCGAAAAACGGCCCAACGCCCTGGTCCTGCTCAGCGCCAACCGGGACTACACCCCCATCACGCTCCAGGGCGAGGAGATCGACACCGTGCGCGTCATCGGCAAGGTCATCTGGATCGGGCGGGAGCTGTACTGAGGGCGGGATATTTTTTTGCCCTGTTTGTTTATATTAATGTACCGCATGTTCCACATTATAAACAAGGAGAAGGTCATGCAGAAGCGTTACTGTGCCTGCGGGCAGCCGGTCTGGGTCGAGTACAAATGCACGCGGCAGATGTGGACGGTGCTGCTCCATGCCGGCGGGCAGGGGTTCGGGAGAGCGCGCCGCAAAGAGCGGTGCACGGGATGCGGCCAGCCGCTGCACATCGACAGGCTCCACTGAGCCGTTCGTTGGGGAGCCAGCATGTGCCAGCCTTTCCAGGGCGGGGATCCCGCTTCCCCGCCCCCGCTTGCCTGTCCGCCGTCCATAGGGTCCGTGCACACTCCGGGACCGGGCCTGGCCTGCCGCCGCCCCCTGGCCCTGACAGCCGTCCCGGCTGGCTTTCCTTCCCCTGCCGAGGACTATGTGGATTGCGAGCTGGACCTGAACCAGCACCTGGTCCGTAACCCCGCCGCCACCTTCTTTGTCCGGGTGGCCGGGGACTCCATGCTCCGGGCCTCCATCCACGACCGGGACATCCTGGTGGTGGACCGGTCCCTGGAGGCCCGGAACCACAGCGTGGTGGTGGCCGTGGTCCACGGCGAGATGACGGTCAAGCGCCTGCGCATGCACGGCGGGCAGCTCTGGCTGATCCCGGAGAACACGGACTTCCCCCCTCTGGAGATCACTGCGGAAACCGATTTTGAGATCTGGGGAGTGGTCACCCACGTCATCCATTCCCTGGCCGGCGGGTGAGCCTGTCGGGATCTCAAATTTGAAATTTGAAATTTGAGATTTGCAAGAGAGGACTCACATCCCCCGCACTTCGGTCTTCGCCCTGGTGGACTGCAACAACTTCTACGTGTCCTGCGAACGGGTCTTTGACCCGTCCCTGCGCAACAGCCCCGTGGTCGTGCTGTCCAACAACGACGGCTGCGTGGTGGCCCGGTCCAACGAGGCCAAGGCCCTGGGAATCCGCATGGGCGAGCCGGCCTTCAAGTGCGAGTCCCTCTTCCAGCGCCACGGCGTCCGGGTCTTTTCCTCCAACTACACCCTGTACGGAAGCATGTCGCAGCGGGTCATGGCCGTCCTGACCGCCCTGGCCCCGGCAGTGGAGATCTACTCCATCGACGAAGCCTTCCTGGACTGCACCGGCCTCCAGGACTCGGACCTGAACGCCCTGGCCCGGAAGCTCCGCCAAACCGTGCTGCAGTGGACCGGTATCCCGGTTTCCATTGGGCTGGGAGCGACCAAGACCCTGGCCAAGGCGGCCAACAAGCTGGCCAAGACCGACCCTTCCTGCAAGGGGGTGCTGGATCTGACCAGCCACCCGGACCCCGGGAGCATGCTGGCCCATGTGGACGTGGGGGACGTCTGGGGGGTGGGCCGACGCTACGCCCGTTTCCTGCGTCGCCACGGCATGACAACGGCCCAAGACCTGGCCGGGGCACCGCGTGAATGGATCCGGCGCCACATGACCATCACCGGGCTGCACACCCTGCTCGAGCTTCAGGGCGTCCCCTGCCAGGCCCTGGAAGATGTCCCTGCCCGGCGCAAGAGCATTGTCTGCTCACGCTCCTTCGGAAGGCCGGTGTCCAAAATGTCCGAGCTTCGGGAGGCAGTGTCAGGGCATGTGCAACGGGCCGGGGAGAAGCTCCGCCGCCAGGGGCTTCTGGCCTCCCACTGCCATGTCTTCCTCCAGACGGACCCCTTCAAGGACGAGCCGCAGTACCACCCGTGCACCGGCGCGGCACTCTCGCCCCCCACCGCCTACACCCCCGCGCTGCTGGCCAGGGCTCTGGCCGTGCTGGAAACCATCCACCGCCCCGGCCACCGCTTCAAGAAGGCCGGGATACTGCTCACGGGGCTGGTGCAGGAAGAGGGGCGCCAGCTTTCTTTCCAGGAGCCGGACACGACCGTCAGAGAACGACGCCGCAGCCTCATGGGCACACTGGACACGCTCAACCGTCGCTTCGGCCGCTCCGCCGTGCGCTTCGGGTCGACACGGGCAGGGCGCCCCTGGCACATGCGCCGGGCCCGGCTGTCCGGGCGTTTCACCACCAGCTGGGACGAACTGCTGTCGGTCAGGGCGGGATAGCCGGGCGGCTGCAAAACGCCCAACAAGCTGTTTCACCCTGACCGCGGGAAGAAGTCGATCCACCAACACTCCCCCCACGAAAAGCCGACCCCGGCTAGCGGTTGCCATTTCTGATGAGTGGTCGATACCGGCCAGGAATGGAAAACAGGATCCGTTTTGACAGGCAAGGCGGCAGGGATGCCGTTCACCGAAAAGTGGTGTACAATTTCCAGGGGTTCTGTACAAAGGAGTCGTCGATCTATTTGAATCCGTTGCCGTGCACCGGGGAGACGTATACAAGCGGTCGACTCCATCAACTTTTTTGAGAAGGGGAGGAGCTATGGAAAAGAACAAGTCGGCTCAGGAATACTGGAAAAGGAACATCAGACTGCAGCTTATCCTGATCTCGATCTGGGCCGTTGTGGGATACTTCTGCAGCATCTTCTTCGTCAAGCAGCTCAATGCCATCCAGATCGCCGGGTTCCCCTTGGGGTTCTGGTTCGCCCAGCAGGGTGCCATCTATGTCTTCGTGGTCCTTATCTTCGTCTACATCTTCATGATGCAAAGGCTGGACAGGGAGTTCGACGTCCACGAGTAGCACTGACCAGGCCTGAAGCGAACAACCCTGCAACAAAGCGAGAAGACATATGTCGATCCAAGTCTGGACATTCATAATGGTGGGGATCACCTTTGGCATCTATCTGTTCATTGCCTGGGCTTCCCGAGTCAAGGACACCAGGGGTTTCTACGTGGCCGGCGGCGGCGTGCCCCCGCTGGCCAACGGCATGGCCACCGGCGCCGACTGGATGAGTGCGGCATCCTACATCTCCATGGCCGGCCTGGTTTCCTTCATGGGCTACACCGGCGCCATCTACCTCCTGGGCTGGACCGGGGGGTACGTGCTCCTGGCCCTGCTCCTGGCCCCCTATCTGCGCAAGTTCGGCAAGTTCACGGTCCCTGATTTCGTGGGTGACCGTTACTACTCCTCCACTGCACGCGTCGTGGCCCTGGTCTGCGCCATCTTCGTCTCCCTGACCTACGTGGCCGGGCAGATGCGCGGCGTAGGCATCGTGTTCAGCCGCTTCCTCGAGGTGGACGTGAACACGGGAGTGGTCATCGGCATGGTCATCGTGTTCATCTATGCCGGGCTGGGCGGCATGAAAGGCATCACCTGGACCCAGGTGGCCCAGTACTGCGTGCTCATCCTGGCCTTCCTCATCCCGGCCGTGGCCATCTCCCTGAAGATCACGGGCGTGGCCATCCCCCAGATCGGTTTCGGCAGCGCCATCACCGAGGGCGCGCATTCCGGGCAGTACCTGCTGAACGTCCTGGACAACATCCACACCGACCTGGGCTTCAGCGAGTACACCTCGGCCTTTGGGCCCGGGGACAAGCCCATGCTCGACGTCTTCGCCATCACCATGGCCCTGATGGTCGGAACGGCCGGGCTGCCCCACGTCATCGTGCGCTTCTACACCGTGCCCACGGTCCGGGCCGCCAGACTGTCCGCCGGGTACGCCCTGCTGTTCATCGCCATCCTGTACACCACCGCTCCTGCAGTGGCCGTGTTCGCCCGCTACAACATGATCAACACCCTGAACGAGGTGGAGTACGCCAATGCGCCCTCCTGGTTCCAGAACTGGGAGCGTACCGGCCTTATCGCCTGGATGGACAAGAACGACGACGGCGTCATCCAGTACCGAGCCGGTGCCGCCTTTGAGGGCAAGCCCAACTTTGTCGAGGAACGAGGAGAGCTGGGACAACGGATCCTTGACAACCCCCCGACCGAAAACAGGAACGAGCTCTTTGTGGACCGCGACATCATGGTGCTGGCCAACCCGGAGATCGCCGACCTTCCCAACTGGGTCATCGGGCTGGTGGCTGCCGGAGGTCTGGCCGCTGCCCTGTCCACGGCCTCGGGCCTGCTGCTGGTCATTGCCTCGGCCATCTCGCACGACCTCTACTACCGGATCATCAACCGGCAGGCCTCGGAAAAGCAACGCCTGCTGCTGGGGCGCATCATGATCGGGGTGGCCGTGGTCGTGGCGGGTTACTTCGGCATCAACCCCCCGGGGTTCGTGGCCCAGGTGGTGGCCCTGGCCTTTGGGCTGGCAGCCTCCTCCTTCTTCCCCGTCCTGCTCCTGGGAATATTCTCCAAGCGGGTCAACAAGGAGGGGGCCATCGCCGGCATGATCGCCGGCATTGGCTTCACCATGCTCTACATCATCCAGACCAAGTTTCTGGGGGTGGCGCCGTGGTTCCTGGGCATCAGCCCCGAGGGCATCGGCACCGTGGGCATGCTGCTCAACTTCGTGGTCACCCTGGGCGTATCCTCGGTGACCCCGCCCCCGCCACCGGAGATCCAGGAGCTGGTGGAAAGTGTGCGCACGCCTCGCGGAGCGGGTGCTGCGGTGGACCACTGACAGTGAACCCTGTATGCTCGTCCCTCGTCTGAACCACGAAACACGATGAAAACACAGCAAAAGAACACCCCCGGCCGACCCTGGTCGGGGGTGTTCTTTTTGCCGGCGCCTCAGCCCTGCGCCCGAATGTGAGGTAGACCAGCCATGCAGGACCCCCACTCAGTCTCCCCTGAGCTCGTCCTCGACTTCCTGAAGAAGACCCTGCCCTTCCAGGACCTTGCCCACGAGGATCTGGAACGCCTGTCCCGGGAGTGCACCATTGACTTCGTTCCCAACGAAACCATGGTCCTTGAGGAGGGTAAAACAGAGGTCAACTCCCTGTTCCTGATCCAGAAAGGCGGGGTCAAGATGTTTATCAGGGACGAGAACGGACGGGAATCCCTGGTGGACTTCCGCGGTGAAGGGGCCTCTGTGGGAGCTTTGGCCCTGATCAAGGACGGCGTGGCCAACATGAATGTGGAGACCGTGGAGGACACCTTCTTCTTCAAGCTCAGGAAGAAGACCTTCCTTGACCTGATCAACCGGCGTCCCGGCATTGCCCAGTACTACCTCAAGGCTTTTTCAGAGGACCTGGTCTCCAAGGCCTTTTCCGAGCTCCGCACCCGCAAGGAGGCCGTGCCCGCGGACAGCTCCCTCTATCTCTTCACCGCCAGGATCGGCGACCTGTCCCACCGCGCCCCGGTGTCCATCAGCATGGGCAGCACCATTCAGGAGGCTGCGGCACGCATGGTCAGGGAAGGTGTCGGCTCCCTGCTGATCACCGACCCTTCCGAAGACATCGTGGGCATCGTCACCGATACCGACCTGCGCAAGGCTGTGGCTGTGGGCATGGATTACGAGGCGCCCATAGAGATCATCATGTCCACGCCGGTCTACAGGGTCGGCCACCAGGAGATCTGCTTCGATGCCCTGATGCAGATGATGACCCGCCAGCTCCACCACCTGGCCGTGGAACAGGAAGGCCGGGTCACGGGCATGGTCACCTCCCACGACATCATGGTCATCCAGGGCAAGTCCCCCATGTCCCTGTTCCGGGAGATCATGGCCCAGCAGCACATCGAGGACCTCTACCCCCTGGGAGAGCGCATCCCCCACGTCATCCGGACCCTGATCGACGAAGGGGCCAAGGCCAGCAACATCACCCGCATGATCACCGTGCTCAACGACCTTTTGCTGGAAAAGCTGCTGACCCTGCTGCTCAAGCAGCTGGGCAAGCCCCCGGCACCATTCTGCTGGCTGCTTATGGGCAGCGAGGGGCGCAGGGAGCAGACCTTCAAGACCGACCAGGACAACGCCCTGGTCTACAAGGACCTTCAGGACGACATCCTGCAGCGGGCAGCCGATGTCTACTTCACGGCCTTTGCCGAGCGGGCCATCGGCCACCTCATCAAGTGCGGCTTTCCTCCCTGCCCTGGCGAGATCATGGCCAGCAACCCCACCTGGCGCCAGCCTTTTTCCACCTGGCGGGACTACTTCGAGCGCTGGATCGCCATGCCCGAGCCCAAGGAGGTCATGCACGCGGCCATCTTCTTCGATTTCCGGGGCAGCTTCGGGGACCGTGAGTTCGCTGAGGAGCTCAGGAACCACCTGACCAAGCACGCCGCCCGTCAGGACGTCTTTTTGCGCTATCTGGCGGCCAACTGCCTGGAAACCCGCCCCCCTTTGTCCTTCTTTCGCAACTTCATCGTGGAGAAAAACGGGGAGCACAAAAACACCCTGGACATCAAGAAACGGGGTCTGGTGCCCATTGTGGACTTCGCCCGGGTCATGGCCCTGAAGTACTCGGTCAAGGAGACCAACACCCTGGGCCGCCTGGAGCTGCTTGCCGAGGCCGGGCACATCTCCCAGAGCCTGCACAACGATACCCGTGACGCTTACGAGTTCATGATGCAGCTCAGGCTGGTGCACCAGATGGAGCGTTACGAGCAGGGGCAGGAGCCCAACAACCACATCGACCCGGCCACGCTCTCCGAGCTGGACAAGCGCACCCTGAAGGAGGCCTTTGCGGTCATCGGCAGGCTGCAGTCCTTCCTCAAGGACTACTTCAAGCTGAACATCGGGTAAGGCCGGATGCCCGTGAACGAGCCTTGAACTTCCACAGGACGCACCGCACGTGATCATCTCGACCCTTGTCCAATCAAACTCCAGGTTCTCCCGCTTCCTGCGCAACCTGCTGGGGGGGAAGCCCCGCCACCCTGCGCTGCAGCGCAACCACGAGTACTTTGTCGCGCTGGATCAGGAACGGCCGTTGAACGACTACAACTTCGTGGTCCTGGACACCGAGCTGACCGGGCTCAACCCTGCCCGGGACGAGATCGTGTCCATCGGTGCGGTGCGCATCCGCGACCTGAGCCTGGACCCGGGAAGCAACTTCTACTCCCTGGTCCACCCCCGGGGGCCCATGCCCAAGCTCTCCACCCTGATCCACCGCATCACGCCCGACGAGGTCAAAAAGGCGCCGCACCTGCACGAGGTCCTGCCGGAGTTCATCGAGTTCTGCGGGGACTCCCTGCTGGTCGCCCATCACGTGGGGCTGGACATGTCCTTCCTCAACCGCGCCTCCCGCTCCACCCTGGGCGCCCACCTCATGAACCCTTGCATCGACACCCTGCGCCTGGCCCAGGTCTACCAGGCCGAGCTGTGGGAGAACTACTACGACCAGTACGAGCTCAAGGTCTCCTACAACCTGCGCGAGCTCTCCAAGTCCTACGGCCTGCCCCTGTTCCCGGAGCACAACGCCATGCAGGACGCCCTGCAGACCGCCTACCTCTTCCTCTTCCTGGTCAAAAAGCTGAAGCACGGCGGCATCGAGACCCTCAAGGACCTCTACATGGCCGGACGCAGCTGGCGCTGGTACTTCTGACCCACCATCCAAGACGATAACCAGAAGCAACAGCTCCACCTTCCCACTCACTGTGCTCCTGACCTGTGCCCAGCAAGACATTGCAAGCCGCATAAGACTTCACTATGCAACAGTGAGTCGACCGCATCCAACGGGAAAGAAAATCGAAAACAGCAAAAAACTCAAGATCTGCACCGGTCTATGGGTTTTGTGTTCCCGAAAGTCGAGGAATCAACAAATCAACGAAGTTCAGGGGAGTTGGCGTGGCGCGGGTCATCGGGAAGAAATCGAGCCGAGTCAATGGATGCATTCTTGTTGCCTTTACGATGTTTGTCCTTGCCCGGATGGTACACTGGCTGCCCAATGATGTTTTCGGCAATGGAATCCCTCTCTGGGTGTACACGGACTGGCTGATAGATTACTCGTCCGGATTTACCCGGCGGGGTCTGGCGGGTGAGCTGGTCGGGGCTGCATCACTTGTCGCTCCTCCCAGGGCGATCATCGGGACCGGAACGTGGCTGGTTTTCATTGCGGTGGTCTTCGGCTATCTCCGGCTGCTCACCCGGTCCATAGACAGACTCCACCCTCTCGTGCTTGCGGCGCTGCTGTTTTTGCCGTCGCTGCTCCCGTTCTACCTGCATGACAACGGGGCGTTCGGCCGAAAGGAAATCCTCGGGTATGTGATCCTTCTTGTGCACCTCTTCGTTCTGGAACGCTACCTGATCGTCGAGAGGGGCGATGTCCGGCGATATGTTCGAAACGCCGTGCCTGTCCTCGTGATCCTGCTGAGCCTGCATGTCCTGATCCATGAAGCCTCGTTTCTGCTCTTCCTTCCGGTGCATCTTTGCATCACCTCCACGATACTGCGGCTCGACCCTTCCCTGGGGCGGAAGAACAGGGTCTTGTTGCTCGCCGCGGCCTATGCGCCTGTTCTGCTGGTGTTTTCGTTCGTTGTGCTGTTCGGGCGGCCGGGCTACGCAGAGGCTGTGGGGATATGCGAAAGGTGGGAGCTCGCCGGGGCGCTCAAGGCCGGGTCGTGCACCATGTCCGGCACAGAACGCATGTGGTCCTTGCCCGGCGCCTTGACTGCCTTGCCCTGGACGTTTTCCGAGGCCGTTTCACTGACCCGGTCCTTTTCCGCACAGACCACGGCAGCCTGGATCGCTGTCTTCTCGCTATGCGGGTTTTTCACCATATCTACCGGACGGCGGGTGACCGAATCCCTTGCCGCCACCCGCCAATACGGTTCGAATACTCCCCTTGCCAGACGCCATTCCATGAATATGGCCGTCAAATACTTCCTCTTCCCGTTCATCGCATCCATGCCGCTTTTCATTGTCGGCCTGGATATCGGACGCTGGTTTGCAGTGCTCTGCACGAATTATGTCATGGTCGCACTTTCGGGCGAGGTCTACACGGCTGAATGTCAGCACTGGGAAAATGAAGCAATAGAGACCAGCTTTGCTGCCATTCCCGGCGTGAAAGAAAGTAATTGCTTTTCCCCTGGCATGGTGTTTTTTCTGGCTGGCACGATCTTTTTTATAAGGATCCCCCATGCTTGTATAACCGGTTTTGCTTGTTTTGGACCTGTGGGGTCGTTTGTTCAAAACGTGGTCAGGATGCCGTGAAATCTGTTTTGAAGAAAGATGACCATGCGAGGCGTAAACCGACCTTTCCCGGGAATTTCGTGTCCCGTTCCTGACACCAGGTGCCTCCGGAGGCCGTGATGGCTCTTCTCTCCCAAAAGGGTGGAATGTATGAAATGCGGCACTATCTTGCCGTATCGAGACCCCATCACTGGGTGAAGAACCTGACGATCTTCCTCCCGCTGTTCTTCGCCTCCAAGCTGTTCGACGACGAGGCTCTGCTCGCCTGCACGACGGCTTTCGCGGCTTTTTGCATCCTGTCCAGCGCGGTCTATGTGTTCAACGACATTCAGGATGCGCACAGCGACCGCCAGCACCCCACTAAACGCAGACGTCCTGTGGCCACCGGGAACATTCCAACACGAAACGCTGTCGTATTCGGCTCTGTTCTGGCGGGCCTGGCAATGCTGTTCTTCCCCTTCCTCAAGGGGGGTACCGTCCTCGCCCTTGCCATGTACCTGCTCATAAACATTGCCTACTCCATAAAACTCAAGCATATCGCCGTTATCGACGTGATCTGTGTCGCCGCGGGGTTCGTCCTGCGCATCCTCGCCGGCGCAATGGAAGCAGGGGTTGAGCCGAGTCGCTGGATCATTCTGATGACCTTTCTTTTGGCCGTATCCCTGGTGCTGGCCAAAAGACGGGACGACCTGCTGCTGGCCGGGCATGGTACGCCGATGCGAAAATCTCTGGAGGGGTATACCTCCAAAGGGGTCTCACTGTTCATCATCCTCACGGCCGTTACAGCCGGCGTTTCTTATGTACTGTACACCTACTCGGAACCTGCTGCACAGCGCTACGGAACCGGCAATCTCATGGTGACCACAGTCTTGGTTTTCATGGGCATCCTGCGGTACCTCCAGATCACGTTTACAAGGCAGGCCAGCGGATCGCCGACCAGGGTGCTTTTCCAGGACCGTTTTCTCCAGGCAGTGCTTGGGGGTTGGGCGGCAAGTTTTTTTTGCATCATCTATTTCCACGGCAGATTCCCGTGATGCACGAATTCTCTTCATGCGTTCCCCTGTTTTTCCTCAGGTCGGGCCCTTCCACCCACCGCGGCTGGAACAGCTCCTGTGATCCGCAACATGGAGCGTTCCGTTCATGAACATCAGCGGGTGGGGAAGGCACCCTGTGGTGGATGCAAAAATCTGCCGGGCAACCCGGCAGGAGGATGCCCGCAGGTTCGTGCTTCAAAAACAGGGTTTGATTCCCCATGGACTTGGCCGCAGTTACGGCGACAGTGCCCTTGCCGGACGGATCATGGCCATGCGCCCCATGTCCTCGTTCCTGGAGTTCAACGAACAGGACGGTGTGGTGACGTGCGAAGCCGGGGTGACGCTGGCTGAACTCATGGAGGTCTTCCTGCCCAGGGGGTGGTTTCCCCCTGTGACGCCGGGAACCAGGCATGTCACGATCGGGGGGGCCATTGCCGCCGACATCCATGGCAAGAACCATCACAGGGACGGGTGCTTCAGTGCCTGGGTGCCGTTTCTAGATCTGCTTCTGCCCGACGGATCGATCGCGAGGTGCACGGATGAGGAAAACCAGGAGCTGTTCCGCGCCACCTGCGGCGGCATGGGGCTCACCGGTGTCATTCTCAGGGCCGGGGTCCAACTGCGGAGGGTCCGCAGCGGAATGATCCTGCAGCGAACCTGGAAGGCACGTAACCTGGAGCACGTCATCGAACTTCTGGACACGCAGGCCGAGGCGCCCTATTCGGCCGCCTGGATCGACTGCATGGCCCGCGGCAGCCGGCTCGGCAGGTCCCTGCTCATGACAGGGGAGCACGCCGGGCACGGACGGCTGGTCTACGCCCGAAAGCGGAAGGCGTCCGTGCCCTTTGACATGCCGCGCTGCACGTTGAATGGATTTTCGGTCCGGGCCTTCAACGCGCTCTATTACGCCCGGGTCAGAGGGGTGTTCCAGGAAGCCGTGGTCGCTCCGGACACGTTCTTCCATCCTCTGGACGCCATTTCCCATTGGAACCGTTTGTACGGCAAAACGGGGTTTACCCAGTACCAGTTCGTGCTGCCGAAGGCGGCGGGAGGTTCGGCATCGGCGATGGGAAGCGGCTTCGA